>JANQDY010000192.1 GCA_028278625.1 Thermodesulfobacteriota bacterium | reverse complement strand
CTGAACTCCCAAAGGCTGTGTGGATCAATAAGCCCGAAAGCCAGAACATGGGAGTTTAATTTTTTTAAACGGGTGTCTCATTTCCATTGACATATTCCGGTTCGTGCGATGGGTCTTAGAGGATGAAACTTGAGAACAAACAACGAAACACCGGGAATTGAATCATGAATAAGAAAAGATTGCTCATCGTCGGCGGGGTCGCCGGCGGCGCATCCTGCGCGGCAAGGGCCAGACGATTATCCGAGGATCTCGAGATCGTCATTTTTGAACGGGGCCCCTTTGTTTCATTTGCCAATTGCGGCCTCCCCTATTTCGTGGGAAATGTCATTACCCGCGAACAAGACCTTCTGGTGGCCACGCCCAAGCTGTTTAAAGAACGGTTCAACATCGACGTGCGGGTGCGGCACAATGTGCGTGCCATTGACCCTGAAAACCAAAGCATCACCGTTCTAGACATAGAGAGGGGAGATCTTCACGAAGAGCCATACGACCATCTCCTGCTGGCACCGGGCTCCCGCCCCATACGCCCGAAAATCCCCGGGATTGATCTTCCCGGAATCTTTACCTTGTGGACGATTCCGGATACCCGCGACATCATGGCCTGGATCAACCGGGCCAAGGTCAAACATGCCGTTGTGGTGGGCGGTGGATTCATCGGCCTGGAAATGACGGAGAACTTGAAACGTCGCGGGCTTGACGTGACCGTGGTTGAAATGGCCCGGCAAGTCATGCCCCCCCTGGACCCTGAAATGGCTGTTTTTGTCCACGAGCACATGAAAAAAAAGGGGATCCGACTGAGATTGGGTCAGGCGGTTACGAGCTTTCAGGATACCGGGGCCGGCAATATTGTCGTCGGGCTATCAAAGGGCGACAGCCTGGAGGCGGACATGGTGATCCTGTCGGTGGGGGTGACCCCTAGAACGGATCTGGCCAAGGCCGCTGGTATTGAAATCGGTACGACCGGAGGCATCCTGGTGGATAGCGCCATGGGCACCTCCGACCCCCGCATCCATGCGGTGGGTGATGCCGTGGAAGTCACCCACGCCATCACCGGCAGACCGATCCTGTTGCCATTGGCCGGTCCCGCGAACCGTCAGGGGCGAATAGCCGCGGACAACATCGTGGGGGGCGGTACGCCGCCTGCTTTCAGGGGTGTTCAGGGGACAGCCGTCTGCGGTATTCTGGATCTCACCGTTGCCGCAACGGGTCTCAGTGAGCGACAACTGAAGGAGGCGGGGGACGTCACATATGACAAGGTCTATCTGCATCCCAATGACCACGCGGGTTATTACCCCAATGCCAAAACCATAACCGTGAAGCTCCTTTTCAGGGTTCCCGACGGACGGATCCTCGGGGCCCAGGCCGCTGGACAAGCAGGCGTGGAAAAGCGGATAGACGTGATTTCCACGATGATCCAGCATGGCGCCTCGGTGTTCGACCTGGCCGAAGCCGAACTATGCTACGCGCCCCAGTACGGTTCTGCCAAGGATCCCGTAAATTTCGCCGGCATGATCGCCGGTAATTCACTTTCCGGACTGGTCTCCGTGTGCCACTGGGAGGATTTGCCGGCATCCGCCTATCTTTTGGATGTGCGCACACGGGGGGAATATGGAAAAGGGTGTGTTAAAGGCGCGGTCAACATGCCCGTGGATGAACTGAGAACCCGGATGGATACCTTGCCGTCGGACCGGGAGATCTATGCCTATTGTTATGTGGGGCTGCGCTCCTACGTGGCCTGCCGCATTCTGTCACAACATGGTTTCAGGGTCCATAACCTCTCGGGCGGTTATCGAATGTACCAGGCGTGGCAGGGTGTCCATGGGAGCTAAGCTGCGCCACAATCCTGGGCAATTCCGGCAATTTTGCTCCATTTTTTTGGAGTGCCATTGGTATGGCGCTCGCTACAGAATGTCACCGGGCTCATACTGGGCCGCTTGGGCATATTGTTCGAGGAGTAGGGCGGATTTCTGAATGATCCGGTCAATCTGTTTGGCGGCGTTTCCCACAAAATGTTTTTTGTCGGCCAAGATGGCTTCGATCTGATTTTGGGTGATGCCGGCGGACAAAAAGACCGGATCTCTTGAGAGCTTTTCCGCCAACCGGGGCGTGGCACCTTTTTCACGCATGGCCATTGCTTCGGCCACCGCATGACGTTTAATGGCGTCGTGGGCCGTTTCCCGACCCACACCGGCCTTTACGGCGGTCATGAGGAGTTCGGTGGTGGCGAGAAACGGGAGATAGCGATCAACCTCCTTTTCAACGGTTACGGGATAGGCGCCCATGTTGCACAGGACCGTAAGGGTGGTTTCACACAACCCATCCGAAGCATAGAGGGCGTCCGGCATGATGATCCTTCGGACCACTGAACAGGAAACGTCCCCTTCTTCCCATTGATCGCCGGCCAGGCGGGAGGCCCCGTCGGCATGCATTTTGACAAGGGTGGAGAATCCACAGATGCGCTCGGCGCTTCTCGTATTCATTTTGTGGGGCATGGCGCTGGATCCCACCTGTCCCTCCTTGAATCCTTCGGTCACCAGTTCGTAACCGCTCATCAGGCGCATCCCTTTGGCAAAGTCCTCACAGGCGCTGGCCATGAATGCCAGGTGGCTCAAAAGCGCATAGTCCAGGGATCGGGGATAAACCTGACCGGTGGAATCTAAAACCCGCTCAAATCCCAGAGATTGGGCGACCATTTCCTCCAGCATGTGCACTTTCTCGGGGCTCCCCAGCAGGGTGAGCATGTCAAACTGGGTGCCCACCGGGCCTTTGATGCCTCTTAGGGGATATCGCTCCAAAAAAGTTTCAAACCCGTTCAGGTGCACAAGCAGTTCTTCGGCCCACATGGAAAACCGTCGTCCCAGAAGGGTGGGCTGTGCGGCCTGATGGTGGGTCCGCGCCGTCAGCACCGTATCCCGGAATTCGGCGGCGCGGTCCAGCATGTGCCGCAGAACGGAGACGTATCGGTCCCTTATAATGCCGGAAGCCTTTTTAAACTGCATCTGTTCAACATTGTCGGTGAGATCGCGGCTCGTCATCCCCTTATGGATGTGTTCTTCCCTCCCTGAAGCTTTCACAAATGCTTCGATTTTGGCCTTTACGTCATGTTTGGTGGCAAGTTCCCGTTCTTTGATGAACCCGAGATCGATATGGGCGGCGGCGGCTTCATACCCTTCGATAACGTCTGGTGGAATGGTCAGCCCCAGCTTTTGCTGCGCCTTCATTACGGCAATCCAAAGCTCCCTTTCGGCCAGTATTCTTCCCTCCTGGGAAAAGATGGCGTTGATTTCGGGACTGGCGTATCGTTCCGAGAGCACGTTTGCGTTTGACATTTTTGTTCCTCCCTTGATTAAAACCGTCGGCTTCTTTACGGTTCTCTATTCCCTTTTGGCAGCGCAACACGAAAGTTCCTGCTGGCCTAAGCAAAATTCCTGCTTGACTATGCCGGCGGGGCTGCTCTATCTTCCACCTGAACCGGCGGAAGATAAGGGACAGCGTAAATGAATTCAAGCAATAGTCAAGTATTATGATACCGTTTCCAGACATTGATCCCAGCATCATCGAAATAGGCCCGCTGAAATTGAGATGGTACGGGCTGATGTATGTGCTTGGGTTTGTGGCCTCCTATTTCCTGATCGGCGTTCAGAAAAACGCCCGAAAGCTTGGCCTACAGGGAAAACGGCTGCAGGATCTGATCTTTTATATGGCCCTGGGGCTGGTGGTCGGGGCGCGTTTGGGGTATGTTCTTTTCTACCAGTTTGCCAATTTGGGGCACTATATTACGCACCCAATTGAAATCATCGCCGTATGGCATGGCGGCATGAGCTTTCATGGGGGATTCATCGGCGTGGTCCTGGCGGCCATGCTTTTCTGCCGTATTCATAAACTGCCGTTTCTACAGGTGGCAGATATCGTCATTGTTACAGCGCCGGTGGGTCTTTTTTTCGGCCGATTGGGAAATTTTATTAACGGAGAGCTCTACGGCCGGGCCGCGTCGGTTCCCTGGGCCATGGTTTTTCCAACAAGTCCCGGCGTTCCCCGGCATCCGTCTCAGCTCTACGAGGCATGTCTTGAAGGGCTGCTGCTTTTTGTGGTTTTGTGGATACTCAAAGACCGTATAGAAAGACCCGGGGCCATGGTGGCGATTTTCCTGGCCGGATACGGCACCATGCGCTTTATCGTGGAGTTTTTCAGGGAGCCGGATGCCCATATGGGCCTGTTCATGGGGGTTTTTTCCATGGGACAGCTTCTCTGCCTGGCGATGATCCTGGCCGCGGTGATTCTATTCCCGCTGCTCCCCCGCAAGAGAGCATGAAGGATGAAACGTCTCTGCAATTGTCCGTTGATAGAAAAGAATATCAACGCGTTATCATGAATTGTTATAAGAAACTGTTAAGGGAGGGCATTTCAAGATGAAAAAGGGGTTTCTAACGGTCTTCGTAATGGGGTTTTTTCTTTCGGCAAGTTGGTCTTTGGCATCCGGTGAGTCCGTGTCGGAAAGTGCTAAGGCGGCGGGAAAGAGCGTCTCCGAAACCGCCAAAGAAGTGGGCGGTGACGTGGGAAAAGGGTGCAAAGAGGTTGGTGAGGATGTGAAGAAAGGTGCCACACAGTTCGGCCGGGATGCATCCACATTTGGCAAGGAGGTGGGACAGGGTTTTAAAAAGGGTGCCGAGGAAGTTGGACAAGGGTTTAAAAAAGGGGCCCAGGAAGTTGGCAAAGGTTTTAAAGAAGGGACCAGCGGATCGGAATAGCGGGAATTTTTTGAGCGGCCGTGGCGTCGCGGGAGACGAACTGTGCGATCAGACATATTGAAAAAGGGTGTTGAGACATTGCCCCATCGGGCACTTCTTTATTGTGCGGGGTTTAAAGAGGAAGATCTTGAACCGGGAAAACCCTTTGTGGGTGTGGCAAACAGCTACAATAACATTGTTCCGGGTCATATCCATCTGAACACATTGACGGAAGCCGTCAAGGCAGGCATACGGGATGCGGGGGGTGTCCCTTTTGAATGGGGGGTCCCCGGCGTCTGTGACGGGATCGCCATGTACGTGGAAATGCGGCTGAGCCTTCCCAGTCGGGAGCATATTGCGGACAATATTGAAATAATGGTGTTGTCCCATTCCCTGGACGGGTGGGTCGGGGTGACGTCCTGTGATAAAATAACCCCCGCCATGCTCATGGCCGCAGGGCGTTTGGATCTTCCGGCGGTTATCCTTACCGGCGGTCCCATGAAAGCGAACGTGGTTGATGGAAAAAAACACCATCCCATTGAAGGGTTCGGCTTGGTGGGCCAGGTGAAAGGGGGCACGATGACAGCCGCGGAAGCGGAGGCCATGCTTCCCGAAATGACGTGCGGCGCCGGTTCCTGCGTGGGGCTCTACACCGCCAATACCATGGCGGTGGTTTCGGAAGTACTGGGCATGTCGGTGACCGGTTGTGCCACAACGCCGGCCCTGGACCCTCAAAAGAAGGAACAGGCCTATGAATCGGGAAAGCGGGTTGTGGAACTGATCAAAAAGGACATTCGGCCCCGGCAGATCATGACCGACAGGGCGTTCGAGAATGCCGTGCGGGTGGATATGGCCATGGGCGGCTCCACCAATGCGGTCCTCCATATTCCGGCAGTGGCCAAAGAGGCTGGGGTCTCGGTGGATCTGGAGATGTTTGACCGCATTGCCCGGGAAACGCCGCATATTTGTGCCATCATTCCGGCTGGGGCCCATGAAATGGCTGATGTTCATGGGGCGGGCGGCGTTCCGGCTGTTCTGAATCGCTTAAAGGGCTTGCTCAAGGATTCTCGTACCATCAACGGCACTTCCATCACCCAGATGGCTGCAAGGGGGAAATCCCTGGACGATGAGGTGATCAGGCCCCTTGAAAGCCCCTATCATTCACAGGGCGGCATTGCCGTTTTGAAGGGGAACATCGCCAGAAGCGCCGTCATCAAGCAGACGGCGGTGGCGGATGAAATGCAGGTCCATCAGGGTCCTGCCAGAGTATTTCTTACTGAAAAGGATCTGCTTGACGCCATCGGGGACCGGAAGATCGCCGAAGGGGACGTGATTGTGTTGCCCTTTCAGGGGCCCTGCGGCGCACCCGGCATGCCTGAGATGTTGACGCCCACAGATGCCATAAAGGGGGCTGGATATGGTCGGGTGGCGCTGATCACCGATGGCCGCTTTTCCGGTGCCACCAGCGGCCCATGCATCGGCCACATCGAAATGGAGGCATATAACGGCGGCCCAATTGGCGCCATACAGGACGGTGACATCATAGAGATTGACATTCCTAACAGAAGACTGGATGTGCGGCTGAGCGATAATGAGATCGCCGATCGTCTCAAAAACCTGCGGCCCCCGGACCGGCATCTGACCCCCCTTCTCACCCAATACCGTAATAAATTCATGGGGATAAACTGCTATGGAGAACCGGCAAAATAATCCTTGACAAGGCAGATACCAATTGGTATATTCGTTCTCGGTTGTTGAAAGGAACGAAGCGTGGGCAAGGCTGAAGAGACCAAATGCCATATCATAGAGCAGGCTGCTCCCATATTCAACCGGCATGGTTATACCGGAACCAGCATGAGCCGGCTGACCAATGCCATCAACATGACCAAAGGCGCCATATACGGCAATTTCAAGGATAAAGATGAAATTGCCCTGGCCGCTTTTGATCACAATTTTGCTGAAATTACAAAGAGGATCGCAGATGTCATTCGCTCAAAGGATAATGCCTGCGACAAGTTGATTGCATTTGCCAATTTTTATCTGAACTCATTTACGGAGATCTGCAAAAACGGGGGATGTCCCCTGTTGAATGCCGCCATTGATTCGGAAAATGTACACAAAGGGTTGAAGGAACGTGTCTCAAGGGCCATCGAGATCTGGTTAAACACCGTCACCCATGTCATTTATAAGGGTATTAAATACAAGCAGATCAAGCCGAATGCCAGGCCCGAACAGTTTGCAACCCTCTTTGTGTCCCTTATTGAGGGGGGAATCATGCTATCGATAACCACCGGCAACACTATTCACTTAAGTCGGAATATCGATCATTTGATACATTTGGTGAATTCAGAGTTAAAGCTCTAATATTCCCAAAAATTTTTTGACCAAGAATATACCAATCGGTATATGATAAGCCCGAACAAGGACCAAAGGAGGTTAAAAATGGGAAACATCAGAAGCATCATAGAGGAGTATGGAAAAGCCGATTTCGGAAAGCGCCTGTATCTCTTCCTGGAGCATCCTTCCTTAAGGAGCGATTTCATGGAAATCGATCAGCACGAAACCGCCGGGCCCTCTTTTAAGAAATCGGATAAACGCTGTTTATGGGCCAAGATCGGAACGTTTTTTCAAGTATCTCTTAAATGAGGGAGTCAGCCGTCCAATACGGTGTCGACGGTTTTCTCAAGGCTTTTTTTCGGATTGATCATTCTGGAAGCGGCAATGGCTCTCTGTCTCATGGGGTGGTTTCTAAGAAGTTCATCAATGGCTTTTGCGAGGTTCTGCCAGGTGACGCGGTGGCGCCAAATGGGTTTTGGTCCCAGACCGGATCGATACACCTGATGCCCCCAATAGTACTGGTCCAGCAGATGCGGCACCACCATCTGCGGCACGCCGCAGAGAGCGGCTGCGGCGGTGGTCCCGGCGCCACCATGGTGGATGATGCCCGCCATCCGGGGAAACAGCTTCAAATGGGGGTATTTATGAATAAAAAAGAGATCATCGGAATCCATGAATTCTGAAGGCCCCTCCCAGAACTTTGCGATCACAATCCTTGCGCCGGCCGCCCGCCCGGCTTTAACGACGGTTGAAACATTGTCGCGCTGGACATCTTTGGGCATGCTGCCGAAACCCACATAAATGGGGGGCGGACCGGCCTCCAGAAATGCGTCCAGTTCATCAAGGCGGCGATCGGGCTGATCCAAATGAAGATACCCGGTCTGAACGGCCTTCGGTTTCGCATCCTTCGGAACCTCGGAAACGGCTTTGTCCGAAGCCACGATGGGGCCATGGCCGAGGATGTGCGGCCATGCATCCGTAACGGGTCTCAATCCTGATTCTTTCCTCCCCTTGTTGATCAACGCCGTCAGTGTAAAACGGTTGAAGAGCTTCGCCAACCGCCAATCCATCCGATTGAAGAATTCCGAAAGCCCCTGGTATCTGCAAAAGGGAGAAGGGTGTCTCCCCGAAGGAAGTAGCGACGGGGAAAACAACACGAAGCGGTATGGAATGCCCATGGACTCCGCTACGCTGGACAAAGCGCCCACAAGGGATGCCCCCAGCACCAGGTCGGCGCCGGAAATGAGTTCCGGAAAGGCTTGGAACTGGGATAGAAGCTCTTGCTTAAGATACCGCACGAAAAGAAGAACGGAACGGACGGAATGGGTATCTTTCAGGGAATCGATGACGTGGGTCACATTGCTTCCCAAGGATTGATACGGGCAACCCAACTGCTCGGCCCAATCCGCTTTTTCAGGGGGACCTGCCAGAAGTACACTGTGCCCGGCCGACTGAAGCGCCAGGGATAGGGCCAACATCGGTTGAACATCACCGCGTGAGCCAAAGGTTGCCAGGACGATTTTCATCTGCTTCTCTGTTTCCCCTTGGGTCATTCAACCGGGGATCGAGGGAATCCAAAGGTGTAATGGAAAAAGATTTTCATGGCCTTTGGGGAGTTTCACACAGTGAGGATGCCAAAAACAAGAGAAACCGACAAGTAAGTGCCCTTTTTTGCGGCAGCGTAGTAAAAACTTGCACGATTCCGGCAAAGGACGTCAGTCAATAACGGTCAAGCACCAAGAAAAATCAATTCATCAATTGGCGAGTTTTTCGATGGTTTCCTTCAGATTTTCCATTTCATACGGTTTGGCCATGCTGCCCATAAAGCCGTATTTTTCATAATGGGAAATGACCGGATCATCAAAATAGCCGCTGGATACGATGGTCTTGATGTTGGGATCTATTTTTCGAAGTTCACGGACGGTCTGTTCGCCGCCCATCCCTCCTTTGACGGTCAGGTCCAGTATCACCATGTCAAAGGGTTTACCGGAATTCATTTGCCGCCTGACGGCATCAATGGCTTCAATGCCGTCTTTTACGGTTTTAGCTTGATAACCGAGACGGCGAAGCATCTGTTCCGCCAATTTTCGTAGCATTTCCTCATCATCCATTACCAGTACCCGGTGAATGGACGACTCGGGTGTGGGTCGTCCCCGCTGTTCCTCGAGGCTTTCGCCTTCTGACGGCGCCTTGGGGAAATAAATGTCCACAATCGTCCCTTTGCCGGGTGAAGAATCAACGGCAATATGCCCGCCATGCCTTTCAACGATCGCATGGGTGGTTGCCAATCCGAGCCCCATTCCTTTTTGAAATCGCCCTGCTTTTGTGGTGAAATATGGATCAAAAATTCTTTCCAGGTCCTTTTCCGCGATGCCCAAGCCGTTATCCTGAACGGAGATGTGTACGCAGTGCATGGGGCTGAGGATTGGTTCGAGACGCTGATCCATATCCTCAGGCCGCACATTTTCGGCTTTTATGCTCAGCGTGCCGCCCTTGGGCATGGCCTCCACCGCGTTGGTCGCAATGTTTCTGAGCACGGCCCTCATGGTAGACGGATCATGGTTTACGGACCAAAGACCTTCCTTGATAAATGAGTTGAGCAAAATGCCGCTATCGGTGGGAATCACGTCCGAAATATCCTTAAGCAATTCCACCAATGAACCGGCTTTCATGCGCGGCAACCGGCTTCTTGAAAGTGACATCAATTCGTAGGTCAATTCCCTGGCTTTCAAGGAGGCCATGCTTGCTTCCCTTAAGAAATGGGCCAATTCGCTTTCAGGGTTTGACTGCTCCACCGCAAGGGACAGGTTCCCCATAATCACCGAAAGAAGGTTATTGTAATCATGGGCAATGCCGCCGGCCAACGTCGCAACAGCTTCCGCCTCTTGTACGCGCTGTAATTCGACCTGGAGTCTCGCCCCCTCTTTTTGGGCCCTCTTGCGTTCGGTGATATCCAGATGGGTTGCGATGGCGTGTATTGGATTGCGGTTCTGGTCAAAAACAGTGACCACATTCAACAGCACGTGGATGATGTTGCCGGTTCGGGTAATCATCTCCAATTCTTGATTTCGGATTCTTCTCCCCAGTTTCCACCTTTCAAATGTCTTTCTTGCCTTGTTTTGTGAACTCTTCGCGTAAAGTGTTGAAATGGCGGGTTGTCCCAGGAGCGCTTCTTTACTGTCATATTCAAGGGCTCTTACGGCTTCCGTATTGCAGTCAACGATCCTGCCGCTTAAGGAAAAATTGTATGCCATCAACGGGATATGTTCGAAATACCTTTCAAGTTTCAGCCGTTCGGCCAGAAGCATTTCATTGGCCCGCTTGCGATCACTGATGTCCATGAGGTTTCCGACAATTCTGGTGATTTTACCGTTTTCCATGACAGGATTTGCGATGGTGCGAACCCAGATATGTTCCCCTTTGGCCGAGATGAATCCCAACTCCAGGTCGTACGGTTTACCTTCCAGCACCGCCCTTTTAAAAGCACGGATCACTGTTTTTCTGTCTTCAGGGGCGTAAAAGGAGAAGTTCCGCTTCAAGTCCCCCGTGTCATAGGTTTTTCTTTGCACCCCGTAGATGCGGTAGACCTCATCGGTCCACATGGTTCGCTTTTTGCCAACATGGTATTCCCAACCGCCGATCTTGGCCAGCTTCTGCGTCTTGTTGAGCATGTCCTCGCTTTTCTTCAGGGCTCTCTCTGTCTTTGTTTTTTTCAATACCTCTTCCTGAAGTTTGGACACTTCTTGTTCCAATTCTTCATAGGTCTTTTTTGTGTCCATGGGAAAATCCTCCATAGAGACGCACGAAGGCCGGATGCCTAAGAGCGGAGAACGCCAAAAGATCGTACTGTTGAGCCGGTTAGAATGAATGAAAACTAATGGGGGAACATCTCTTTATAAAAGACGTCCTTGCCGGGGAGCCGGAGGGAGTGTGAGAAGCGAATCCGGCGATTCAAAAAAATCGGCAGAAGATCTATGCCGAAAAAAATGATCAGAACAGCAGCTCAAAAGAGAAATTCTGAAGACCCTGTCATTTCCAGGCAACCCGGCTGTCCCCCTAAACGGGACCCGTAGCTTTCCGCCCCCACCTTACGGTTGGGTTCGGCTTTTTACTGTTAATGCTTTGAATTTTCAGCCGCTAAAACAACTTTTATGAAAACTGCCTTTCGAAAGAATAAAGCCTTTGCTAAAAACAGCGTTTCATGCGTTATGACACAGGAGAAAGACTACCAATATTCTCATTAAAACCTTTGTCTCTTAACAATGGCGGATTTTAGTGGTCTATGTCAAGATTTTTTTTGCTGCAAGCAATGGTCTTTTTGTCACGTGATTCCGATCACCCTGCTCTCAGCCCTCGATCAAAAGATCTCTTTTCACTTGAATTGGGTTAACGGATCCGGTCATGGCCATGAAACGTTTCGTTTCTTCCGTTATGGTCTCGATAACCGTCTTAACCCCTTGGGCCCCATGGGCTGCCAAGCCGTAAAGGATCGGTCTTCCAAGACCTACCAGTTGTGCCCCGAAAGCAAGCCCTTTAAAGACATCACTGCCCCGGCGAAAGCCGCTGTCCACGAGAACCGTTGCGTTGCCGTGAACCACATTGACGATCTCATCCATCACCTGAAAAGGGTGGGGTAGATAATCCAGCGTGTGGGCACCGTGATTTGACAGGAACAGGCCGTCCGCACCGGCCTCAAGCGATTTCTCCGCGTCCTCTTTGCTCAAAACCCCCTTAAAAATGAGAGGAACCGATACCTGTTTTCGAATCTCTTTGAGTTCCGTAAGGGAAAGGGGTGAGCAGTCGGAGGCCATCTGGCGGTCATGGATCTTGGTTCCCTGGCCGGAATCGATTTCGATGCCGATCCATTGGACACCGGCGTTCTGAATCTGATGGATGGCTTCGAAAAGCGCTTTTCTGTTGATCAGCGGTTTCACGTTGGCGGCCACGGGAACACCGGTTGATACGATCTCCTCCAGATTTTGAGGAATGGGCGTTCCGGTCCAGATCAGGCTGCCGGCCTCGGATAGGCCCTTTGCCAATTCCAGAAGGCCATTCTTCATGATGGCCGGTATGGGCATTGTCATGGAAGACATGATGACCGGGGTTTTGAGGTCAACGCCCAAGACGTTACACCGGGTGTCGGGCACGACGCCGTCGATGCAGCGCTGCCGGATGGTGTATTGATCCAGAATGCGGCGGTTGTTTGAGATGACGAATTCGGTTTCAACACCGTCCAGCAGGAAACCGATATCCCGCATTCTCAGCTCGGCTTCTCCTTTTTCATAGATTTCGGTGAGCAACATTTTTTCTCCTCCGGATTAAAAGGAAGAACGGATGGCTGATAAGGTTTCAGGCACTCCTTCGAAAGGTTCAGAAAATATCCCCATGGAAATGCCATTCTACAGCCATATGTCCATAAGTGCAATGCACGAATTTTGATCTTGACAATTGCTGGAAAACGTGTAAATACACACAAATGTCAATAGCGGAGAAGCCGGGTTTGGACTTGAAAGATCCTAATATACGAAGGGAAATCGGGATGAGTTGTGCCTGTTTTAACTTAAGACGGGCAGCCCGACTGGTTACACAGCGATTTGAACGGATCTTTCGGGAAAGCGGAATTACGGCGAATCAATTCTCCATATTGATGGCGGTGTACAACCGGGAGGCGATTCTGATGACCCGGCTCGCCGGGATTCTGGGAATGGAACGGACAACACTCAGTCGGAATGTGTCATTGCTCTGCAAAGTGGGAATGATCGTCACCGAAACGGGATCCGACAAACGCGAGCGTAGGGTGGCCATTACCCCTAAAGGCATAAGCCTCCTTGAAAAGACACTGCCCCTGTGGCAGAGGGCCCAGAATGAGGTGGTTGAAGCGGTGGGACGCAAACAGTGGGAGCATTTGCTCACAGGGTTGCACGGCGTCGCCAGGAAGCTTCAGGATTAAGCGTGAGAGAGGTATGACTCGCAGCATAAGGAGAAACAGAACATGGAAGATGTATATTCGGCACTGAGAGAACATCTGGACAGCCTTCCCGCGGGTTTTCCGGCCACCGAGAGCGGGGTGGAAATCCGTATTTTGAAACGTCTTTTCAACCCTGATGAGGCCGGGCTCGCCATCCATCTGAGGCCGAAACTTGAGCCGGCCAAAGTGATTGGCGAGCGGGCGGGCATGAGCGAAGAGGTAGTGGCCTCGCTGCTGATGAGCATGGCGAGAAAAGGATTGATTTTCAGCATCGAAACGGAAGAAAGGCCTCCCGCCTACATGGCGGCACAATTTGTTGTGGGGATCTGGGAATACCATGTGAACGATCTGGACGAGGCCTTTGCAAGGGATATGGAGGAGTATCTGCCGTTTCTGACCAAGGAGGCCTTTGATCATTTGCCCCAGCTCCGTACAATCCCAGTGGGAAAAAGCATCGATGCCGGCATGAAAGTGCTCTCATACGAAAAGGCCGAGGAACTGGTGAAAGAACAGAAGAAATTTCTGGTGGCGCCCTGCATTTGCCGCAAGGAACATCATCTGAAAGGTGCCGGCTGTGAGAAACTGATGGATGCCTGCCTTGTCTTTGGCTGGGGAGCCGACTATTACGAGCGAAATGGGATTGGAAGGGTGATTACCCTGGAGGAAACACTGGACATTCTTCAAAAGGCGGATGAAGAAGGGCTGGTGCTGCAACCCAGCAACTCACAGGATATCGTCAATATCTGCTGCTGCTGCGGAGACTGCTGCCAGGTTCTCATTCATCTCAAGAGTCATCCGGCCCCGGCCGCCGCGGCGTCAACGCCCTTTGTGGCACGGGTAGAGACGGAAAACTGCATCGGGTGCGAGACCTGCGTGGATCGCTGTCAGATGGATGCGCTAACCGTGGAAGATGATCATGCGGTCTTAAAAAGTGAGCGGTGTATCGGGTGCGGCCTGTGCGTTTCCACCTGCCCAAATGAAGCGATCACCCTTTTGCGGAAGCCGGAAGTCGAACAGATGGCCGTTCCCAAAAACCAGATGGAGGCCTTTGCCGTGCGATACAAGGCCCGCCAGCAGGCAAAAGCCGATCTGGACGACAAACTGTCCCGGCACAAGAATGCATAGGAAGGAGTCAGAAATGAAGGAGAAGGATCATCTTTATATTTTGTGGACCAACGCAGACCCCATTACCGCGGAGAAAATGGTTTTCATGTACGGCATCAACGGACGTCGCAAGAAATGGTGGGAGAAGGTGACATTGATCATCTGGGGAGCGCCCGCCAAACTCTCCGCCCAAAATCCGGACATCCAGAAAAAGATCAAAGAGGCCATGGATGAAGGCGTCCACGTAACCGCCTGCAAAGCGTGTGCGGATCAGCTGGGGGTGACGGATACGCTTTTGGAAATGGGTGTGGAAGTGATCTACTGGGGAGAGCCCCTTACGGATATTCTGAAAGACTCTGAAGCGCTGCTCACCATTTAGGTGATGATGCCGGTTCTTTGGATCCGGCCGGTTTTTCGGGAAACAGAAGCCAGCATTTGAGACGGTCTTTCCAGAATGCGGGGTGCGCCATGCGGTTTTTTGCTTTTTTCCCCGCAGCCATATCTTGGCCGTCAAGCCGCGATTCACCGTAGGTCTCCTGGTAGATGAGGTGAACGATGGTTTCGATGTCCGCTTTCAATCGGGGAAATGCGGCGGACAGCCGAGCCCCGTATTCCTTTGGGGTTTCGGTGGTCTGGTAGACAATACCGCTTCTACGGCCCCACGAAACCAGTGACCTGAAGAGTTCCTTTGCGCTTTCAGTCCCTTTGGCAAGGGCGAAGAACCGTATGAAAATCCGTCGGGTCAGGGACCATAACCGTCTCAGCCACCGTGGAAGATCAAATGCCCCGTAACGGATGTGGGCTGAATCGGTTCCGGACAACAGAAACCGATAGAGAAAGCGCCCCAACACAAACAGAAGAAAGAGAAATGCCAGCAGCAGCAAGACCACGGCTCCCCATTCAAAAAAACCTGACAGCCAGCCGCTTTCGACGGGCCCTTTGACCGTGGGGGCAAAGAGATTGGGATCATGGATTTTTGGCGGGGATGGTGTTTCATGGTGGCGTTTTGAAACGAAGAGCAGCCGTCCAAGCCAGATAACGGCACCTTCCAGGGGCGGTCCCGCCTTTTTCAGGATTCCTGAGAGCATCTCGGCGGATGTTCGCATCTGGGCTTGGAACAAAAGAAGAATGCCAAGCCCACCCGCGAGCATCATCCCCACAAAGGAGAGGGCCACACCCAGTTTTTGAAATCCGGACGCGTACTGGCGGTCGTTTTCTTCCGAACTCAACAATGCACCGATGGTGAGCAGACCAAAAACAAAAAAGGGCAGAAAAAGGGTTTTCAAATCAGGGTAGGTGATGATCACGTCAAACCTGGCATAGAGTATCAGTTTGAGGACCATTAGGGCGAAAAACGCCCCGATTCCCAGATCCAGACGGTTGTAGACGTTTTCCATGTGGACCGGTCTTTGTATGTGGATGGTGCTTCTTCTCCAGGTGATGCCGGCGATCAGCAGGAGCACAATTGTGAGGCCCCAATCCGCAATCGGTTTTTGAAAAGAAAAGAGCCTTGTCAATTGAAGGGGAAGGGCGTTGTCGTTGAATCTCAGAAGAAAGAGGTGCGTTGCCGTGATGAATGCGGCGGGAAGGATGATCGCTTTCAACAGAAATACCTGAATTCTGAGACGGGGTCGTGAGTAGCAAAAACCATTGGTAAGGATGCCGCAGCCGTAAATGAAAAGCACAAATAAAAGCGGCAGATGATACCTGAAAGGCGCGAACAATAAAAATGCCCCCCATGCCTGCAGCCAGCAGAGCTCCATTCCGGCCTGGGACGCCAGCAACACTGTTTTTGAGGCCCCTTTTTTCATCTCAGCCCACCTCGCAAATATCTTCCAGTAAACAGGAGCGAAAGCTGGAAATCTGAACCTTTTCCGTTTCCGATCCCCTTTTACGGGGGCCGCAGATGATATTTGAGACCTGCAGATTCGATTGTGCCGGAAAGGATCCCGCAGATATGGGGTCATAAGAAAAACAGAGGCAGGATGCCCCGTCAAAATGATGCGGTGATTCGGTGAGCAGGGTGTTCAAGGGACAGGTCACATCAGAAGTGATTTTTGCCAGCATCTGGAAGAGTCTTGGAAGATGCGCCGTTTTTCGTTCCGGTAGGAGAGCGTTCGGTGCCTGCTGATAGATTTTACAGTTTGTCAGAAATCCGACGGCATACTGCCGTCCAACAAATTCGGTTGAAAGCGATGCGATCGCACTAATGGATTTTTCAAAAGCCGCTTCGTCTTCGTGATCAGTGAATCCGTCCCCCTCAAGGACCATGAAGAGCTTTTCCTGCTCCGATACCTCAAAGATTTTCTCCTGGAGCTTTTGGTACCGGGCCGTCGCCTTCCAGTGGATATTTCTGGAAGAGCTGAAGGCTCTATAATCCCTGGTTCCCAGAATGTGTATGGGATCAGTGATGGGACTCGAATCTGCCTTCTTGCCAAAGAGCATGCGGTTCAGGATGGGAAAGGGTTTTACCCCGATAAGCCGTGGAAATACCAGTATGTCAATGGACTCCTGCGTCCGGACCGGTCTCGGAAAGAAGCCGAAAAAATCCCCCGTGATCAGCTGCGGGGTGCCGCAGTTAAAGACGCCTCTTCTGGTGGGTGAGAGTCCCTGGTGGAAGCGTATTTTCTGGTACCACAAAACGCCGCATTGCCTTTTAATAGCCAGGTTTTCCTTGTCACCTGCCAGGGATTCGGGAAGAAGCATTCTGATTTGAACAAAAACCGGCAGGAGTTTTCCGTTCTCCACCATGAGACGGAGATCAATTTTTTCATCCGGAAACACTCTCGGCTTATCGACCGATAACAGAACCGACAGGTTTTTGGTGCTGGATCGGCTCCAGATCTTCAAGCCCACGGCCAGAAAAAGCAATGTCAGGGCAAAGAGGGTGAGTTCAAACTGCCGGAACAGCAGGGCAAGAAAGAGTGCCAGGGCCACAAAGAACAATACAAACAGGGTGAAAAAAATGCCCTGGGGAAGGGCTTCGATTCTGGGTTCCCATTCAGGGCTGATTTTCATGGACGGGTACCGGCACGGTTTCCAGAAGCCTCATAAGGAATGCTGTTTTGGTGCCCCCTTTCAGTTTTTCCTGCTCCTTTAAGATCAGGCGATGGGCCAGAACCGGCACTGCAAGGAACTTTACGTCATCCGGGGTGACGTAGCCTCGGCCGCGAATGGCGCAAAGGGCCTGGGCAGACCGCATCAGGGCAAGGGAACCGCGGGGGCTGGCTCCGAAACGGAGGTGTTCACTCTTTCGTGTCGCATCCACAATTTCGGCAATATATTGCTTGATTGGCCGTGCCACGTTGATTCTTTTTCGACCTTCCTGCATGGCCGTGATATCGGCAGGTGTAACAACCGGCTCCAGGTTGTCCAGCGGGTCTTCCTCCTGGAATCGTTCCATGATGTCAATCTCTTCCAGGGTGTTGGGATAACCGAGGTTTATTCTGAGCAGGAATCGGTCCAGCTGCGCTTCGGGCAGCGGAAAGGTCCCTTCCAGTTCAATGGGGTTCTGTGTGGCCATGACAAAAAACGGCTCGGGGAGTCTGCGAGTCGTACCATCAACCGTGACCTGGTACTCTTCCATACTTTCCAGAAGACTGGCCTGGGTTCTGGGGACTGTCCGATTGATTTCATCCGCCAGCAGCACGTTACTCATTACCGGTCCCGGTTGAAAAGTGAAGGCCCCGATTTGCTGGTCGTAGATATTGAAGCCGGTCACATCGGCCGGAAGGAGGTCAGGGGTGAATTGAACGCGTTTGAACCGGCCGCCGATGCTTCTTGCAAGGGATTTGGCAAGCAGCGTTTTTCCAACACCGGGAACGTCCTCAATCAGCACATGACCGCCGCCGATCAGCGCAACCAGGAGCAATTCAATGGCTTCTGTTTTCCCGATAATGACCTTGGAGATGTTTTCTGAAAGGGCTTTTGAGGATTCAAATGGCATTATGGTTTTTCATAAGGCATCTTGGGATACGTTAAGGTGAGCGTGTTAATTTGCCCGTGATCGCACCGCAAAAACCCGTTCGTTGGCGGAGTTCCCTTTGAAAATCCATCCTTTGAAACCATGACCGAAGGAGAAACTTCTCGCCTCTTTGGTTCCCACGGTTTCGCCGGACCAGACCCACCATCCACTGGTTTTGATTAAGGGCGTCATGTTCCGGGAGCCGGCCCCTTTCCGGTAAAGGCCTTCCAACTCCTTGAGCGTCGGCATCCGCCAGCCGCCGCCCGCAATATCCAAACCTCTGACCCACCGGTCGGCTTCGTACCAGGTAACGTTTTTGTCGGGTCCCGCAAACCATTCAAGATTGTTTTTCGTATCCTTGACAATGCCGCTTGAATAAACCAGATAGACCCCGTCCCGGTTTGTCACTTTGCCATAGGCCAGTGCGAGTGCCTGGTTTTTACAGGCATTTTTATTCACAACCGTCGTTGCGACAAACAGGCCGTTCTTCCCATAATAGTCAAAATGAAGGGAGATCCCCTTTTCAAGGGAGTTCCGGATCCTTTGATTTGAACAACAAGCCGTCAGGATTTCCGTCCTTTCGGCGGCAATATCCCTTTTTTCTTCTCTCTTGGTGCTGTAATTCTTAAAAGTTCTTCGGATATGAATGGCTTTCCTGTTGCCCGGTCCCTCCTGGGTCCTGCCGCTGCCCCCCACCAGATCGGGGAGTTTTCCACTCAATCGGTTGATCGTATCTGAAATGTCCGATTGAAATGGGCCCTCGCTCACCGGTTGCTTTGACGCCGTGAGGCACGATGTCATCAATAACAAAAGTGCAACCGAAATAATGATATTTGCTCTTTTCATGGCTTTTTCCCGTATTTCTCAAATCTTCCGGATTTTCAATTCAAGCCGGTTCCTTATCTTCAGTGCCTCTTAAAAGATTCTCCCTGGATGGGTTGGCAATCAACATCGCTGGCCGGATCTTTACAGATACCCGATAAGGAACCGCAGTCTTCTTTATGAAAGGGATGATAACTGCCACAGGTGGTCAGTTCAAGTCTTTTTTCCGCGGGCCAGAGAAAAGCAGATGGGAGCATTACCGTTTTTTGTCCCCCTAAACCGACCGAAGCAATTACGGCCATTATGCGTCGGGGATAGTGGCCAATTTGGCTGGGGTCCAATTTCCTTTGAATTGCATCAAAAAAACCTTGCAATCCCATCCATTTTCTGTACAATTGCCCTGCATTTATAAAGAGCCCGTTTATGGGAGCTGGTATCTGGAATGAAAAATCGGAATGTAAAAAGAAAGTTCTTTTTTTGGTGGTGGCGCTGGTTTCTGCTCGGAAGGGGTGTAAGGTCCGGTTAAGCTAGGCGACTGCCATTCATAATGAATCAAAGGACCGTGGGCCCCTCCGGGAGCCCACGGTCCTTTTTATTTCAGGGGTCGGGGAAAAGGTTTTTCCGGCCCCTTTTTCGTCGGAAGACTGAATTTTAAACAAAGGATGCATGGGAGGATGAAGAAATGCTGTTGGTAATGCACAGGGATGCAACAGGTGAGGAGATTGATCAGGTAATGAATGCCGTCAATGAGAACGGCTACACACCGCGGCCCATTCCCGGTGGGGAAAGGCTGTCCATCGGAATACTGCACAACAAGGGGCCCGTGGATGGCACAAGGTTTCTGGCCATGAAAGGGGTCAAAGAGGCCATTCCGGTAACGCGACCTTATAAACTGGTGAGCCGCGAGTTTAAGCGGGAGGATACGGTCATAACGGTGAAGGACGTCCATATCGGAAGCGGGGAACCCACCATGATTGCCGGTCCCTGTGCCATCGAAAGTGAGACCCAGGCCCTGACAATCGGGGATCTGGTTCATGAGGCGGGGGCCCGGGTCTTTCGTGGCGGAGCCTTCAAGCCCCGAACATCTCCCTACTCTTTTCAGGGACTCGGTCTTGAAGGGTTGAAAATCATGGCAAAGGTGAGAGACAGGACCGGAATGCCGGTGGTGACGGAGGTCCTTGATTATGAGAATTTCGATATGGTTGAGGAATACGCGGACATCGTCCAGATCGGGACGCGAAATATGCAGAATTTCAGCCTGCTCAGAAGGGCGGGCCAGTGCAAGAAGCCGGTCCTGCTGAAAAGGGGGTACGCCGCAACCATCGATGAGTGGCTCATGGCGGCGGAATACATCCTGGCCGAGGGAAATTCTGAGGTGATCCTGTGTGAAAGGGGGGTTCGCACCTTTGTGAACCACAGTCGCAATACACTGGATCTGTCAGCGGTTCCGGTGGTTAAAAGAGAGAGCCACCTCCCCATTATCATCGATCCCAGCCATGCTGCGGGCCGCCGGGATCAGGTGATCCCCCTGAGCCGCGCGGGCGTAGCCGTGGAAGCCCACGGATTGATTGTGGAGGTCCACCATGCGCCTGAAAACGCTCTTAGCGATGGGCCACAGTCCCTCTATCCGGAGCAATTCGCAAGCCTGTGCACCCAGGTGCGGGCCATCCATGGCAATCTGGTTGAGAATGGGTTTGAACGGCGTGTTGCATCGGCCTGAGACCCAGTGAAAAGCCAGGCCGGTGTCCATCCATTAATCATTCCGGGGTTAATGGTACCTACCGTATTCCTTTGTGGTATTGATCCACGCGTCAATATTTTCAGGCCTGGCATGGTCAATGAGAGCGCCGGCGCTCATGATGTACCCACCCCCTTGACCGCAGGTGTCGATGAGCATTTTGGTATGGTCCTTTACCTGATCCACGCTCCCGGTGGCCAGCAGGGAATTGGGAATGTTTCCCATGAGGCAGACCGTATCTCCCAGTACTTTTTTCGCCTTTATGAGATCGGTGCCTTCGAAATGGTAAATGCAGGTCCCTTTGGGTATGTCACGGATCACTTCCAGCCTTGTGTTATAGAGCCCCTCAATGAGCAAATAGGGGGTGCAACCCCCTTCAACCAGGTCCAGAATCAGTTGCTGAAGACTCGGCCAGTAGAACTCCTTGAATTGTTTCAGGCTCATGAAGCTGTCGGTCCCCTTGTGCAGGGGTATGAAGACCCTGGGATTCCCCTTGGCCTTGGCGCCTCCAACACCAATGCGGCTCATGAACGGGGCCAGCTGATCAACCGCCCGTTTGAGATTCTCCGGCTGAAGGAGGAGGTCCGTCGCAGCGCCGGTGGTGCCTCGAAGGTTGTCGGCCACCAGGTCGTAAGGGGCCAAAACGGTCTGTTCCTTGATGGAAGGAAAACCGGCACTTTTGAGTTCCTGTGCGAATGCGCCAAAGGTTTTGGCCCATGCCAGCTGCTTTTTGCTCATTCGAATGAGTGTTTCCAGCGCTTTGATGATGTCCGGATCCGTCAGTGCCGGCAAAACAGACGGCCAAACATATCCCAGTGCCGCGGTCTCAAGGGGCGGCAGTTTTGAGAGCCCTTCAAGGTTTCCCGCAAGACGGGGCAGAAATTTGCGAAGAAAAAAATCTCCGGAATTTGAAAACAGGGCTTCATACTCATCCTCTTTCATGTACTCTTTTTCAACGAACTGAAAGGACTGGTCTTCCGGAACACCGTGACCCGGCCATTTCATGGCTTTGAAATCGAGACCGGAAAGCACTTCATCCATGGAGTATATGGTGAAGTTGACGCTGTAGGTGGCATCGGGTGCAAAGTCGTAGATGGTTTTTCGCCAGGCCTGAACGGCCCTTTCGGGAACCGTGTAGGCTTCTTTTGGAGAGATACCGCTGTAATAACAGTTGAAAAAGGCAAACAGCGGTACAACGGGCACGCGGTCGGGCTCTCGTAATGCGATGGCATCGAGCAAGCGCTTTTCCCTTTCTTCAAACTTCCGAGCATTCTCATTTTCCATAAATCATGCCTCGTCTTTGTAGATTTTTCCCCGATCCTTCAGGAGAGACATCGGTTCCAGGAATTATTCTTCCTCGATCCACCCGCGACACAACCTGACGGCGTCCATGGCATCCTTCCCGTAACCGTCGGCACCGGTATAGGATTTTACCTGGTCATCAATCTGGCCTCCGCCGATCATTATTCGGATCTCTTTAGTGCTTTCATTACGAATGGCCGCAACAGTCTCTTTCATGGCATCGAACACAAGGGTTAAAAAGCCGCTCAGCCCCACCACATGGGGCCGGAAGATTCTGATCGCTTCCAGAAAACGGTCTGTTGGTACGTCCACACCCAGATCCATCACCTCATAACCATTCACTTCCAGCAGGGTGGCCACGATGTCCTTGCCGATATCGTGAATATCTCCCGCAACGGTGCCGATGAGCACTCGCCCCTTATTTTCACCGGAAATCTCCGTTTTAGCCAAGTGGGGTTTTAATTGTTCCGCAATGCTTTTGAGCATTTTGCCGGCCAGAATGAGTTCGGGAATGAAATATTCTTCTATTTCAAAACGGTGTCCCACTTCTGACATGGCCCGCCTGGATGCATTTAGAATTTTGAGCGGGTCGGTCCCGCTTTTTAAAAGTTGTTCCGTCAGTTCATTCACCCGGTCCCGCTTCATCATAACCAGGGAAGATACGAGCTGCTCGATGGTGTCCCCCGCTTCGTCAGTTTTGGCGTCGACCGCCTCTTTCAACGGGTCTGTTCTTTCAGACAGGGCAATGTCCCACTGGCCCGCGGGAAGTATTCCCGATGCGGAAAGGGCGTTCTGCAGCTTTAAGAGCGCTTTTGATATGGCTTCGGCTTCCTGTTGTGAAATCCCTCTTGGTGGTCCGATGATACCTGCACGATGGGCCTGATTATAGCGAAGGCAGTCCGGGTCCCTGCCCAGCACCAGTTCCGCGCTATGAATCATGTTTCTGAGACCCTGGTCCATTGGATCCAGGATGGCGCTGTCCAAACCCGCTTCCAACGCAATTGCCGCAAACGCCTGGTTGATGAGGCTGCGCGATGGCTGGCCGAATGAGATATTACTCAATCCGCACGTGATATGAACCTTTGGAAACTGCCCTCTGATTTCACGAATGGTTTCAAAGGCGATGCTGCCGCTGTTTGCCTGGGTTGCGATGGTGGTGACAAGGGGATCCACAAAGAGCTGGTCATCCCCAAGTCCCCCCTGTTGGGCTAGAGATACCAAACGGGTGACAATGGCCAACCGCTGGCCGGTGGTTTGGGGAATGCCCTTGTCATCCAAGGCCAGCAGTATGAGGTTGGTACCGTGATTACAGGCGATGGGGAGCACCCCTTCAATCCGTTCCTTTTCACCGCTCACCGAATTGATCATGGGGAGCCGGCCGGCCGAACGGATGCCACTCAAAAGGGCTTCGGGGTTGGCACTGTCAAGACAAAGGGGGGTTTCCGTGACCCTCTCGATGGTTTCAACCAGCCAGGCCATGTCCTCTGGTTCCTGATCCGGGTGGGTTCCGGCGTTGACATCCAGATAATCCGTCCCCCATGCTGTTTGCGAAAGGGCCAGGTTTTCAATCACCTGCCGGTTTCGATCCCGTATGGCCCGGGATACGTTTTCCCGGGTCCCGTTTATTTTTTCACCGATAATAATCATCCCGCTTTCTCCCATTCAAACAGAAATATAACAGGTAAATCCTTTCTCTATCGGCCTCCCAGATAATCCGTGATGATGGCGGCATCATTTAGAAGGTCTTGGGCTTTTCCCTTTCGAACCACGCGGCCTGTCTCCATGACATAGGCGAAACGGCTGATTCTGAGTGCAGCCCTGGCATTTTGTTCAACCAGCAAAACGGCGGTGCCGCCCATGTTGAGCCGCAAAAGCGTCTGCATGATTTCATTGACGACCAGGGGCGCAAGGCCCATGGACGGTTCATCCAGCATGAGCAGTTTCGGCTGTCCCATGAGTGCCCGACCGATGGAAACCATCTGCTGTTCACCACCGGACAAGGTGCCCGAAATCTGAGCGGAACGTTCTTTAAGCCTCGGGAATAGTTCATAGACGGCTTCGAGATGTTTGTTGACGTTCCTGCGTCCTTTGCGCCGGTATAGAAGATAGGCCCCCAGGGTCAGATTGTCCAAAACAGTGAGACTGGTAAAGAGTTGCCGGCCTTCCGGTACCAGGCACAATCCTCTTTTGACAATTGCGGCGGTGGAAAGTCCCTTTATGGATTGGCTCTCAAACCGGATGTGGCCTTGGGCCGCCCTTGTAACACCTGCAAAGGCTTTCAAAAGGGTCGATTTACCCGCGCCGTTTGCGCCGATAAAGGCGGTGATCCCCTTCCGGTGAACATTGAGCGTCACGTCCTTGAGGGCTCTTACGCCGCCATAAAAGACGAAAAGGTTTTCCGCTTCAAGCATCGGCATCTTCATCACCCAGATATGCCTTTATGACGTCGGGGTCTTTGCGAACCATGGACGGCGGACCTTCAGCCACTTTGGCCCCGTAATTGAGGACCAGGATTTCGTCTGAGATGCTCATGACCATTTTCATATCGTGTTCCACCAGGATCACGGTGATGCCTTCATCCAATAGGCCCCGGATCATGCCGGCGGCCCGTTTGGTTTCAGCTTCGTTCAGGCCGGCCACCGGTTCGTCCAGGAGTAGGAGACGGGGTTGTGATGCCAGGGCCCGTGCCACCTCCAAGAGTTTCTGTTCCCCTAAGGGCAGATTGGCTGCCGCTGTGCCCGCATGCTCCGAAATACCGACCGTTTCAAGAACCCTGATGGCCTGACGCCTGATGCGGGTTTCTTCCTTTGCGGTTCCCGGCAGACGAAATGCCGCGCTTAATAGACCCTTGCGGCTTTTCAAGTACTGCCCCAGCATAACGTTTTCCAAAACGGTCATACGGCCGAACAACTCCACCGTTTGAAAGGTCCTGGCGATCCCTTCACCCGCAACCTGGTGCGGTTTCAGGCCATTTAGGGGTTTTCCCCTGAAACGGATATGGCCGCCCGTGGGGCGCAGAAAGCCTGTGATCATGTTGATCAGCGTGGTCTTCCCGGCGCCATTGGGCCCGATGATGGCGGTTACGGTTCCTTCTTTCACGTCAAAAGAGAGGTCGAAAATCGCCTGAACGCCTGAAAACCGTTTGTTGAGCCCCTCTATATGAAGCAGCACGGTCATTGTGCACCTCGATTCTTGGCGTACCGGATTCTCAGCCATATGCGTGAGGCGAGTCCCGTGATGCCGTCAGGGGAAAACATGACGATCCCGAGCAGAATGATCCCGTATGCCAATACATCGAAATCTTCCAAAAAGGTCAGCCATTCCGGCAGAAACGTCAGCAGCAGGGCTCCCAGGTAGGCGCCCCAGATGCTACCGACGCCTCCGATCACCACCATCATCAATACCCTGACGGAAAAGAACACATCAAAGGGAGGCGGATTGATGAATGTAACGAAGTGGGCGTAGAGACTCCCCGCCAGAGCTCCGTAAATGGCGCTGATCACAAATATCTGCACTTTTGCCCGGGTGATATTGATTCCCACGGCCGCAGCCGCTTTTTCGCTGTCGTGGATGGCCCGAAGGGCCCGGCCCGGCCTGGAATCGACGATGTTAAGGGATATCCACAGTACGGCGATGGCCATCCCCCAGGCCAGGTAATAGAACCCGATTGTGGAGGATATTTCGATTCCCACAAAATGAAGCGGCGGAATCTCACCAAATCCGGAGGGACCTCCCGTGAGTGCGATGAACTCATTGAAAACAATATAGACGATCATGCCGAGACCGAGGGTCGCCATGGCCAGATAATGCCCCTTCAGCCTCAATGCGGGCAGTCCGACGCCATAGGCCAGAGAAGCCGCCAGAATCATTCCTGCCAGAATTCCCAGCCAAGGGGACAAATCGAGCCGCGTGGTCAGAATCCCGGATGCATAGGCGCCAATACCGTAGAATGCCGCTTGTCCCAGGGAAATCTGGCCGGCATAACCGAGCAAAAGGGAGAGGCCCGCTGCGATGATGCTGTGAATCGCCACGAAGACCATCACATCCGTGTAGTAGCCGGTGGCCCGTGAAAGGCTGAAAATCAACGGCAATACCGTTACAATCACTGCCATTGCCGAAACGGACGTGATGGTTTTTTTTCGCTCGGAAAACAACATGGTCATTCGTCCTCTTGCATGGACGATCCCAGAAGTCCCTTTGGCCGGATGAACAGAACACCCAGAAGGACCACCAGGGCCACCGCATCCTTGTATGAAGAGGATATGAAGCCTGTTGCAAAGGCCTCCAGCAATCCCAGAAGAAAGCCCGCGGCCACAGCGCCGTAGAAGTTTCCGAGCCCCCCCAGAATGGCGGCGCCGAATCCTTTGAGCGCCAGCATGGCCCCACGGTCGTATTCCATCAGGGTCATGGGTGTGATGATGGCGCCTCCCACCGCCCCCAACGCCGCGCTCAGGGCGAATGAAAAAAGGATCATCCTACCAGGGGTGATTCCCACCAGGCTTGCCGCCCCGGGATTATCCGCGCAGGCACGCATCGCTTTTCCGGTCAAGGTGCGCTGGAAAAAGAGGGTAAGGACCACCACCAGCCCTGCGGATATGCCCAGCACCCAAAAGGTCTGGACCTGTACATACGCCCCCCAGAGCCGGATGGGCGGCGCTTTAAGAAAGGGCTGAACAGCATAGGGGTCCTTCCCCCAAATGAACATGGCAAGTCCCTTTAATATGATGGAAAGGGCAATGGTGGCCATGATCGTTGTCAGAATGGTGGGGCCCTGTAACGGTTTGATGCCTCCCCAGTACATCCCCATCCCCACCAGGGAGACCACTGCCACGGATATGAAAAAACTGATGAACAGCGGTATTCCCAACGATTCCGACAGCATGGCCAGGACCAGTCCGCCCCATACCCCGAATTCTCCCTGGGCGAAGTTGATGACCTCGGTCACGTTGTAGATGATATTGAATCCGAGGGCCACCAGGGCGTAAATGGCGCCCAATGTCAGGCCCGCGAACACATACTGGACCACCTGACTGCTGATGCTGATGGAATCCATTGGCCTTCTTTCAATGCTCTTTGGAACTGTCTAATCCAGGATCGCCCAGTCCCCGTCCTTTACCTGGACCATCACATAGGCATCTTTGCCCAACCCCACATGATCCCTGTCGGATCGATTGAAGATGCTGTTGTTGCCCACAAATCCCTGGATGTTTTCCAAATAGTCCCGAATCTTGGCTCGATCGGGGCCCACGGCCTTCAGCGCGTCCGCCAACTGAAACATGGCATCCCACGCGTGGCCTCCGAATACACTGACCTCACCCTTGAATTCTTTTTCATATAAGCGTTTGTATTTCTTTACCACCGGACTGTGGGGATCATCATCAGCCAGGCTCTCGGCAATGACAATACGGGACACCGGGCATATGACACCTTCTGCGGCACCTCCCGCCAGTTCAATGTTCCGTTTGCTGCCGAATCCGTAGCTCTGATAGAGCGGGATCGGAATGCCCAGTTGTTTCCAGTTTCGGGTAATCACCACCTGGGGCGGGCCGATGGACCAGTTGACAATGGCCTGGGCATCTGTTCCCCGCACCTTGGTGAGCTGTGCTGTAAGATCCGATTCTTTGGGCCCATAGGTTTCATCCGCCACAACTTCAATGCCGTATTCGGGTGCCAGCTTTTTCAGCTGTTCCCGGCCGCTGATGCCGTAACCGGTGGAAACACTCATGATGGCGACTTTCGAGATGCCCTGCTTTTTCATGTAATCATACATGAGACGCACTGCCAGATCGTCGCCGGGAACCACCTTGAAGACCCATTTGCGCTTTTCCACCGGCGAAGCGATCTTCATGCTGGCGGCGCATGAAATCATGGGAACCTGAGCCTTGTTGACAATGGGAACCACCGCCATGGAAGTGCCGCTGGTGGAGGGACCGATAATGGCCAGGACACGGTCCCGGTTGATGAGCTTTTTGGCTGACACCACCGTCTTGGTTGCATTCGCCTCAGTATCGTAGACGATCAACTCAATGGGGTGCCCATTGATGCCGCCTGCGCCATTGATCATATCCTTGACCATCTCGGCCGTATTTCTTTCCGGCTCCCCCAAAAAAGATGCCGGTCCCGTGACCGCAAAAAGGGCGCCGATTCGATACGGCTCTTTATCCCCTGCCGAGGCCTGGGCGAAAAAAATGAACAGACACATTCCAACCGTTGCCATCAACAAACCGATCCGTCTCATGATGCTCCTCCTTATTTTCGGGTTAACATTCCCCCATGTGTTAAGCAATTTAGATGCCAAAGGGAGCATCTTTTAACTGTATGAAATTTAAGTGAAAAAATCATTTCTTTTCAAGAAGACGGTTCGTGTGTTATAATTATTTAGAAAATTGCAATATTTGGTAATCTCATGAAAAAACGTCTGCCGACGAAAGATGATCTGGAACTGCCGATCCTGGCGGCACTTTCTCCGCCACCCGTTTCCCTTGATACCCTTACTGCCGTATCCGGTCTGTCACCGGTAAGGGTATTGCGTTATCTCGAAAATTCGGCCCGAATAGGTGAACTCCGCCATTATGACAAGGAGGTACCTGGTCTTTACTTCTTCCTCCACAAAAGGAGTCTCGAAAAAATCCTGAATAATTCCAATATGAAAATGGTCTCTTCCCTGGCGGCAAGATTTGTTTCTCACATTGAAGAAGGGGTCGATGACCCAAAAGAAAAGAGCCTCGCCATTACCCACATTCATCAGTTGACCGGCCTGTTTCCGAAAAGGCTTGAGGAATTCATGGAAGCCGCTCAACACTGCCTTCGGACTGAAGCGCTCGAGGCGGCCGCAATCTATTTCGAACTGGTTCTTAAAGGTCTTCATGAGGGGGCAAGAAAAGAGAATGAGAAGATCCTCTTCATCGAAGCGGTCCTGGGAACTATCGCCTCCTGCGGGCATCTGAAGCCCCTGGATCAGCAGCGGGACATATTGACTGAAGCGCGTGCCTTCAGCATGTCAATGAATGAGCGTGAGCGGCTTTGCCAGGTGGACCTGAGACTGGCACAGGTGATCAAAACAGAGGGGGACTATGAACAAGCCGGCAGGCTCTATGAAGAGGCGTGGCTTCTGGCCGAACAGCTGGGGCGGGATGACCTTGTAAGACAGGCGGCCTTTTTCACAACCGATTTCCTCTTCTGGAAAGGGCTGGTCAAGGATGCGGTCCAACGGTATGAACAGGCGATCGGCAACTTGGAAGAATTCCCTTCGGACCAGGCCACCCTGAGGGCTTGTGCGACGCTGGGTTGGTGTTACGGGATCTGCGGACAGACAGCCCGGGGGATCGGACTTCTTGAAACCGTTCGGCGTCGCGCCGAAAGGCTTCAATTGAAGCAGATCAGAATCTACGCAGACCTCATGAGTGTCCTCACCTATCTGGAAGCGAGACACGTTGATGCCGCGGAAAAGCATCTCAACCATATTTTTTCTCACCCTGAGGCCGAGCTTGGGAACTACATTCTGTGGGCGGGATATGCATCCATGGCCTATGTCCGTTTTGCCAGGGGTGATTTGAAAGGCTGTTACGCATACCAGAAAAAAGCGCATGAAAAGGCCATGGAGTTTGGCTGGCTTCATCATCGGGGCCCATGGAATTTTGAGTATATGGATGCGTTGGAAGCAGCGGGGATGGTTCATCCGGAGATGAGTTATGCCTCTGAAATCGCACGTATCCGTGAGTGGCCGGATGTCTATATGCAGGGAGTTGGTTTGCGATATGAAGCAAAGCGCCTTGCCGCAAGGGCCGGTGCTCATGAAGCGGTCATGTCCAAATTAAGACGGAGCGTGGAACTGCTGACCCGATCTGGTGCTAAAATAGAACTGGCCAGGAGTCAGATATTTCTGGCACGGCAGCAGCTGGAAACGGGCATGGGCAAACAGGCCAGAGAACTCCTGGGATCTGCGTGGCATGTGCTGTCCGGGGTTAATGAGAGCCTTTTTCCCGATGAACTGCTCCCTTATCTGAATGAAGCCGATGAAGATGTGCTGATGAACACTCTGTTGGAAGTCAGCAAGGTCATTGGAACAGTACGGGACCGAAAGCGATTACTTGAGCGTATCATCAATCTGGTCATGAGACTGACGCTGGCGGGAAGAGGGGGCTTTTTCCGAACGGATGACCAGGATGCCCTCGATCTGGTGGCCAGCCGCAACCTTGACCGCAACATCGTTGGTGCCAAGGGTTTTGAATCGGTCCGCAAAATGCTGGATCGTGCGGCAAGAGACAAAACCGAGATCATATTGGAGAGCGGAAAAGGGGGAAAGGAGGGCCTCTCCAATCCCGATGAAGGATGGGCGCTCTGTTGTCCGGTTCTATTGCAGGACCGGCTATTGGGCATTATCTACCTGGATAATGCGCTTGTGGGGCTTTCACCTCCCAAAAGAAGCCTTTCCCTGTTACGGGTGGTCAACAACCAGCTCGCCATCGCCCTTGACAATGCACGGGCTTATGAGGAGATTGCGAGGCTCAAAGATCGCCTGGAGGACGAAACACAGTTTTACCGTGCGGAAATGGGGCCTTCTCTCCATGGCCGGCAGATTATCGGTGATTCCGGTGCGGTCAGGGGGATTCTACGGCAGTTGGACCGCGTCAGCCCGACGGACAGCACGGTTTTGATCACCGGCGAGACCGGCGTGGGAAAAGAGCTGGTGGCAAGGGCCATCCACCGCCTGAGCCGGCGAAATGCCGGTCCTTTTATTCCGGTCAATACCTCTTCTCTCGAAAAGGGGGTCATTGCCAGCGAGCTCTTCGGACATGAAAAAGGTGCCTTTACAGGGGCGTTTAAGAGACGGCGCGGCCGGTTTGAACTGGCGGATCATGGCACCCTTTTTCTGGACGATGTGGATACCCTCTCGCTTGAGATTCAAACCAGAATTCTGCGGGCCCTGCAGGAAAAGCAGTTCGAACGAGTGGGTGGGGATCAGACCATTCACTCGGATTTCAGGCTGATTGCCGCCACCAATCAGAACCTCGCCCTATTGGTAAAGGGAGGTAGTTTTCGGGCGGATCTCTATTATCGATTGGAGGTTTTTCCCATCCATATACCGCCGCTAAGGGATCGAAAGGAGGATATTCCCGCCCTTGTCAGCCACTTTTTGAGTGTGAACAACAGCCGGCTGGGAAAGACCATCAAAGGTGTATCCAAGGCGGATCTGGCCCGTTTAAAAGCCTATTCCTGGCCGGGAAATATCCGAGAGCTGGAACATATTGTTGAGCGGGCCGCCATTTTGAGCGACGGCGAATTCCTGAAGATACCGGAGTTGAGCCCCGATGCCCATGAGGGAGACCCGTTTGAGGAAACGCGTTCACTCAAGGAAATGGAACGGCGTTACATTCTGAAGGCCCTGGGCCAATGCGGATGGCGGGTGAGCGGGAAGGGGGGCGCCGCGGAAATGCTGGATCTTAAACCGACGACGCTCTATGCCAAAATGCGAAAGTTGGAAATCCGAAAAAGCCTTCACTATGAGTGAAACGGCACCTGATGGTCAAAGATCCTTTTGTGAAGCCTCTCTTTCAGATTCGGCCGCACCCTTTTGGCCTCTCGCCCGGAGGACGCTATTTCAGCCAGGTAATATTTGAGAAAATCGAGATAGTACCAGATATTGCGGTCTTCCTGCCGCAGTTTATCGATGAAGGCGAGGGCGCTGATCAATACAAAAACCTGAACACTCAAATGGGTTATCCGCCTTAAAAAGAACTCTCGCCGGACAACCCCCTTGCCGTAGTAGACAAGCCCCGCCAGCAGCATCCACCTCACCCGTCGAATGTCGCGAAACGCTCTTTTTCTTGCCTTCTCAATGACCGGGTGATCATAGGCGTGACCCATTGAAAGCCTTTTCATCAACTGAAATGCCGATCTCAACATCAGGGCCCAGCGGCTTTTGTACCCTTTGGATGCTTTCATCATGTTTCTGATGAGAAAAAGCGGCGGGTATATGCTGTGAATCTCGGTGGTGCCCTCAAAGACCGTTGTGACCCTGAAATCCCTGAGCCGCTTTTCATAGGGGAGCGTTTTCAGGTACCCCGAACCGCCATGAACCTGAAGCGCGTCATAGAGAACATCCCAGGCCCGGGTGGTGGAAAAGAGCTTCGCGTGGGAACTCTCAATGGCGACCCGAACGTGGGGATCCTTTTCCAGCATGCCCGCGGTAAAGGCCGTGATGGCCTTTGACAAAAAGCCGTTTACCCGGGCATTTACGATTTTCTCCTGAACCAGTTCAAATTGGGAGATGGGAAGACCGAATTGCCGCCGTTTGTTGGCCCGTTCCGTCATCTCATTGGCTGACTGGTTCATCAAGCCGTTGGATGCCGCCGCAAGGCCCAGCCTCCCATAGTTCAAAATGGTCATGGCGATCTTAAACCCTTCCCCGGGCTTTCCAATGAGATTCCTGGCGGGAACCCGCACATCTTTGAATTTTACGGATGTTGTGGAGCTGACCGTAAGTCCCATTTTGGGCATATCTTTTCCGATTTCAACCCCATCCCACCCGGTTTCCACGATAAAGGCCCCCATAAACCCGGGGTTCTTCTCGTCCATCTGGGCCATGACCGTTATGGCGCCCGCGAAACCGCCGTTTGTGATATAGGTTTTGGTGCCGTTTAAAATATAATGGCTGCCGTCCAAAGACCGATGTGCCAGGGTCTTGATGTGCTTGGCGTCGGAACCGGTTTCAGGCTCCGTCAGCGCATAGGCAAATACCGTTTCCCCGGTGGCGGCTGAGGGAAGGTACTGTTCCTTCTGCTCCTTAGAGCCGTACAGAAGAAGGCCTTTTAGTCCGATGGAATGATGTGCAAGGGGAATGACGGCCAGTGCCATGTCGGTGCCGGCTGCCCCTTCAATGATATGGAGATAATCGGAAAGGTTGAGTCCCATGCCACCGTAGGTCTCGGGAATGGTCAGGGCGAACATGCCGGTTCCCTTTAACCTTTTCCACAATTCCTCGGGCAGTTCCCCTTCTTCTTCAAGGGTGTTCGGGGAATATTCACTGGACAGTGCCATAAATGAACCAAGAAGGTCGGTTGCCCTTTGGGATACTTCCGAGCCATGACATGATGCAAAAAGCGCTCTATCAAACTCACCCTGGTACAATTTTTCAAGAAATCCCCTGTTTTCCATTATGGTTTCCTTTTTTGAATAAATCCCCATTTGTGCCCAATGATGACAAAAATAGTACTTGATATAAAAGAGAGTCAAGCTCTATTGTACGGTAGCCGCTGTTTGGCCTTATCAAAACCCATGAGGATCCAAAATGGTCGAAACAAGACTTCTTTGCATCGGGCATCGTGGTGCCATGGGGCATGCCCCGGAAAACACCCTTTTGTCATTCAATAAAGCCCTTGAATTGGGAACTCCCTGTGTTGAGGCGGATGTCCACTACGTGGACGGTCATCTTGTGGTCTTTCACGATGATCGCCTCGAGCGGACCACAGACGGTTCGGGCTATCTCATGGATTGCGGTTTTGAATATCTGCGGTCCCTGGATGCGGGGAATGGAGAACGGATACCGACCCTACGGGAGGTGCTTGAAGCGGTAGAGGGAAAAGCCGGCGTGAATATCGAATTGAAGGGGCCGGGTACCGCACGTCCCGTTGTCCAACTGATCGCGGAATTTCGAAGAAAAGGGTGGTCCGATGACTTGATCCTGGTATCCTCTTTCAACCACCGGGAACTTAACACCATTCGCCAATTGGACCCGGGTATCCGGCTGGGTGCCCTGATGGTGGGCCTGCCGGTGGATGATGCCGCCTTTGGGTCGGCCCTCGGCGCCTGGTCGGTCCATCTTGCCCTGGAATTCATCGATCGCCGGTTCGTTGATGACGCCCATGGTCGCGGGCTCAAGGTCTTTGTTTTTACGGTGGATCATTTAAGGGATATCTTAAGGATGGAAGCGCTCGGAGTGGACGGGGTGTTTACCAACTATCCGGACAGGGTTTTGGCGCGTCACAAGAATCAGGGGATCATCGGCTGGGTGTGACCGTGTGCGGTCAGGGAGCTGTTATGCGTCGTACAAATTCTCCGATAATCCCGTAGACCCGGTCAGCTCCTTCGTGCAGCAGAATGCCGTGGCGGTTGAAGTGTACCAGTCTGTATTCCTTATCCCGACTGCCGATCCGTTCAAATACTCTTTTGGAACCTTTTGGATCTACGATGGGGTCTTGGTCCGCCTGAATGACAAGGGCAGGAACGGTGATTTGATCCAGCTTTCTTTCCAGTGATGCCATGAGAAACCCCAGCTCCCGGACGCCCTTTACGGGATTCCTGAAATAATTGATGTGCGGATTTTCAGGACTGTTTTTGATGAAGACCATTTTTGCACCGTCCATTTTGAAAAGATCCATGGAACGGTTCCATGCACCGATGACCGGAAGGAATCGCACGGAGAAATCCTGCAGCCGAAACGGCGGGGAAACCGCAAATACCCCCGTTATGTCGCTAATCCTTGCTACAAGATCGAGGGCGAGGCCCGCGCCGGTGGAAAATCCACCGACCACTACTTTTTCGCACAGACAGCTAACAATGGCATATCCTTCATCCACCGATTTTATCCAGTCCTCACGGGTTCTGGCGGCCAGATCGTCCGGGGACGTGCCGTGGCCGCTTATCCTGGGAGCGTAAACCAGGAAACCGATTCCGCCAAGGTATTCCGCCAGTTTCCTCACTTCCAGCGGCGCCGCCATGTAGCCATGGATCAGCAGGATGCCGGTGCGCCTGAAGCGATGATTTCCAATCAGGTATGGCATTCCCACTTTTCTGTCCTTGGATTCTTCTTTTCGGTAGAAGGCCCTGTAAGCCCGCATATAGCGGTGAACGGCGCTGCCTGTCAGTTTCTTTGCGATGAATTTCTTGATCAGAAAACCGGGGCACCAGGCCATGATGCGGATTCTGCGTCCAAGCCCGCGCAGGGGTTCCACCTCATTTGCCATGACCTGGATCGGATTGTCCAGCCGGACCCGGTGGAAATCAAAGATGCGGCGAAATGTTGCGGGGTTCTTTATGAGATAGCCTCCGCTCCTTTTCAGAATGTTCTTTCGAAGGGCAACGGAGAGAAAAGCGTCGTACTTCCCATAGCGGTCGTCCGTAAGGAGATGAACCTGATCCCTTAAAAGGTCTTCGTGCCTATAGACCCTTAGTTTGTTATAATTCTCTGTGGCAGCCACAAAGACTTTCTGTTTGAAACTTTTTTCGCGGATTCTTCTTCCCGGGATTGCCCGAAGCATGGCGGCGAACAGATGGTCGTGATTGACAGTGGTCATGCGATAGATGGCCGACATGTAACGGAACATGATTTTTAAAGCGATCCTTCGCATGGGTTTTCTCGCTGGGATCGGATCATCGAAATCAATCCTGCGGTCGGAAATGATATCTTTCAGAATAAAGGGTTGTTGCAGAAACTGTTCGATCTCGATCGGTTTTCCAAAGCGGATGTCCACATCAACTCCGGACAACAGCATGGTACTCTCCGCCATCATCTCTTCTATTCCCCTTTCGGAAAGATCTTCCAGGGCCTTATCAAAGAGCCTGCTGATCCTGTTTTCATAAAATCGCAGGGGATAATAGGTGATGTTCACGGGAACAATACGGGTCCTCCCCTGGATGACCGGACCAAGCGTGTCCAGTTCAAATGAGGCCATCAACCGTTTTGCCTCATTGGGCGCGGAAGTTTGCAGCGCCCTCAGCCGTTGTCTGTAAAACTCCGTTCTGAGCGCCAGGGTTGCGGCACCGGTATGGGGCGGATGTTTGACGCGGCCATGGGAAATGATGTAACGACCTCTGTGGATGACCTTTTTGTTTTTTACCATGCGACCTTCCGGGTAAACCACCCATGCGGCTTCTCCCGTCAGGAGGGTTCTGACCATCAGACGGTCCCTGTTGGGATCTCTTGTGGATATAACCCCCAGCTTGTCGAATATGTCCACAAGGGGCCCCCTGAAAAGGGTGTCGTCGGCCAGGGACCAAATGGGAATTCCCGTTAGCCTGAAAAGATGGCGGGGCAGAAACAGGGTCTCAATACGGGTGAAATGGTTGGCAACGAAGATGGTCGGTCCCTGGGGAATGTTTCTTTCCCCGTGAATGCGAATATTGAGCTTTGAAAGCTGGGAAAGCTTTTTGACGGCAAGGTTGGTAGTGAGGTAAGCGAATTTGTTCATGGATACCCATTTTTTTCATCCAGGATTTCCCTCAATTTTTGGGAAAACTCCTTTATTCTGAAAGGTTTCTGAATAAATCCGCGGCAGCCCCGATTCAATATTTCCGTGGCCTGGCCATCGATGCTGTATCCGCTGGAAAGGAGGACTTTTACCTCCGGATTCACCTTTTTGAGCGCGTCGAAAGTATCTCCGCCCCCCATATCCGGCATGATCATGTCCAAGACCACCAGGTCAATCCTTTCGCTGTTCTCCTCGTATATCCTGATGGCTTCTTTGCCGCTCCCGGCGGTGATGGCTTCGTACCCCAATTGTTCCAGGAATTCCCGGGCAATCTCAAGTGCCGTCTCCTCATCGTCCACAAAAAGAACCCTTTCCGACCCCTTCAATATGTTCACGTTCCGCTCCTTCTCTTCCCGGACTTCCTTTTCGGATGCAGGCAAATAGACGGTGAAAGTGGTACCATGCCCCTTTTTGCTGTAAACATGAATGAATCCCCCATGGTTTCTGACAATCCCATAGGCCGATGCCAAGCCTAAGCCGGTTCCCCTTCCCACCTCTTTGGTCGTAAAAAAAGGGTCGAAAACCCTTTCCTGGGTGGCTTTATCCATCCCAATGCCCGTATCCGTAACGGATATTTGTACGTAGTTGCCGGGGACGGCATCATAGGCCTTCGTGTGATCCGAATCGAGCGTTACATTTTGGGTTTTCACATGAAGATCTCCCCCACCGGGCATCGCATGCCATGCATTCACATAGAGATTCAGCAGGGTTTGCTGAATCTGTCCCCGGTCAACCTCCACAGGCCGGAGGTTCTCTTCATAGGTTCCGTGAATGTTGATATCCTTTCGCGTTCGGCCGAATGTCCGGTTCTCTTCCACGATGAGTCGATTCAAATCCGTGGGCTTGATCTCATATTTTCCGCCCCTGGCAAAACCCAAGAGCTGGCGGGTCAGTTCACTGGCACTGGCAATATGGGTATCGATGGCCGTCAGATGTTCAAAATCGGGGTGTGAAGCATCCTTGTTCATGAGCATCAGGGATGTCCGCCCCTGCATACCCATCAACTGGTTGTTGAAGTCATGGGCGATCCCTCCGGCCAGGGTTCCGATGGCTTCCATCTTTTGAGCGTTTTGGAGTTGCTTCTCCAGTGCTTTCCTGTCACTTTCAGACCTTATGCGCTCCGTGATATCGATCAGCGTAAAAAGATCGGCGGGCCTTCCATGATAGGTGACGCTTTTTGAGTAGATCTCCCACCACACAATCCGTTTTTCTTTTGTAAAACCCCTGAACTGGTAATTCGTAACGACATCTTCCTGACCCGCCTGCTTCTTTCTGGATTGCATCAGGACGAAGGAAAGATCCTCCTTATGGATGGTCCTGGCGTAACCGAAAGGCTCCCATCCATAGATTTCATCCAGAGTGTATCCGGTAATTCGGGAATACATTTCGTTGGCATAGGTGATGTAACCGTCTTGAATGATGCCGATGGCCAAGAGGGATTGTTCTGAAATCAACCTGAACTTTGCTTCACTCTCAAGGAGCGCGGCCTCGGTCTTCTTGCGTTCGGAGATGTCTCTGGTAACCCCCAATACCGCGATGGGCCGTCCATCATCATCTCGAACAACGGAAGCCGCTATCTCCGTCCACATTGTGCTTCCGTCCTTTCGATACTGCTCAAGTTCCATGGAAACGGACCGGTCGGGATCCTTCCCCTTGTCTTCAGCCAGTTCCCGCGAAAGGGTCTTTACAGCCTTCTCATAAGAAGCCGGGGTCAGTATTTCCTCCAGTGATTGCTCCATGACTTCGGCGGGAGTATAACCGCGCATCCTTTCCACCGATGGACTGATGTAAGAGAACCGCCGATGCCGGATATCCATGAGCCAGATCATATCATTTACGTTGTCCGCCACAAGCCGGTATTTCCTTTCACTCTCTTTCAGGGTGTCCTGTGCTCTTTTTCGTTCCTCGTTTTCCTTTAAAAGCTCTTCATTTGATCTCTTTAAGGCATCGGACAGATCCTGCTCCTTTTTAAATCCCTTCTCCAGAACACGTACAAAGATGCCCAAAGAGATGGTCACCACCGAGTTTGTAAAAAGAAAGGTAAATCCACTGGCCAGGATCTTGGTCGGTGAAAACGGCTCCACGACGCTCAAATGGGAATCGTTGTTGAAACAGGCCCAGATCCATAGGATCATCGTCAGTAAATTGAGTGTCAGCGCCATGATGCCGGCCCTTAAGCCCAGAATCAGGGTGGCAAGCGTCGCAAACACGAACAACAACATCCTGCCGCTGCCGACGGCACCGACGGTGAACAGGGAAAGAACACCGATGCTGTAAAAGAGCAGCAGCCCTATCCACGCCCGCACGGTAAAGGGAATGAACTTTCCGAAAGTGACAAGAATTGCGGCAACATAGGAAAGGAAAATCGTCAGAGCACTGAAAACCTCTCCTGAAGTGATGTAGATCTGGATGTTGAGGAAGGTAGGGATGCAAGCGACAACCAGGGTACAGAAAAAGACGCTCAGGAATATTTTTTTTCTCCAAATAAGCAGCATATTTCCGGATTCTTCTTCTTTCCCTTTTTCAAAATCCAGAAATTTATCAAACATGCTCATTCATTCCCTATTGGAGAAGTCGTCTTTTCATAAGCATATCAGTCATTTTCAACCCATTCTAAAACGATTTCCAAAGGATTGTACATCAAAAAATCCGAATCGGTAATACAAAGCACAGCTTTGTTCCGCCGATTAGGGCCCATCCATCCATTCCACCTCCCACATGCGGGTTTCCCTCTCATAAACGGAAAAAGGGTCATTTAAGGATGGCGCAACAAGAAAAACCGATCCTAACGCTCGCTAACGGCTAGCCTCAGCGCTAAACCCGTAAATACCGTGCCCGCAACCCGGTTCATGACAATCTGAACTTTTGCGGATTTTTTCAGATATTCCCCAAGAAAACCGGCTGACCATGCGATTGCTCCAAATACCAGCAGGGTTGCTGCAATGAACAGTCCGGCAAGCATCAGCATTTGGATGGTTATTGAACCCCTGGAAGCGTCGGTGAATTGGGGAAAAAAGGCCAAGAAAAAGATCGCCACTTTCGGATTGGTGATGTTCATAATGACGCCTCGAGGGTAAAGCCTGCGCCAATCCACTCTCATTTCTCCTGCGCCGTGGAGATCCGCGGCACCCGCCCTGAAAGCTTTCCAGGCCAGATAAAGCAAATAGATTGCCCCCGCTGCTTTCAATATGTTGAAGGCTAAAAGGGAGGTTTGAAAGATGGCCGCAACACCGAAGGAAACCGCTGCCGTGTGTACCAGGAGCCCGGAACACAGACCGAGGGTCAGTAAGAAACCTGACTTTCGTCCGTATAATGCGGATTGTGTCAACAGAAAGATATTGTCGGGGCCGGGCGCAAGGGCCAACGCAAAGGATGTGACAAAAAAAATCATTGCCGTCTCAATCGGTATCATTGGGCATTTCTCCTCCGCCGCCGAACAGTGTTTCCACATAGGCCCGGACGACGCCTTGGGCGTCGAAGCTTTGAAGCCGCATGAGTCGCGGATAACCACTGGCGGGTCTCATGTGGAACAGTTCCGGGTGATCCAGGTAGATGGCGGCGGTTTCATCCCAAATCATCAGATGCCCTTCATGGATGGCCTTTTGAACTGCGGTCCCCCCATGGATCATTGAAACCAGTCGCGCCGCCTCTGACCCCATGGCTCCAATTTTTTCCAACATGCTTTGGTCAAAGGGTCGAAGATCCTTTTCAGCCGGGTGAATGGCGTAGATGTCCATGCCGGAGGTAAAAACCCTTTCCGCGGCCTCCGGATCCCAGGCGGTGTTCCAACCGGGATCCGCGCTTTGCGGGTGGTCTCCGAAATAGACAACTCTGGAAATCCTGGATTTGATTTCTGGATATCTCTCAATTGCCCGGGCAAGGGTGGTCATGGGACCCAGGCAGAGATAGACCACCGGCCGCTCCTCTTCCATTACCGCCTCCAAAATGGCTGTGGGCGCGTCTTCGGCCCCAACGGGCAGGAGAGGGGACGGACAATTCTTTGGCCACCTGATGTTTTCCGAGAGCCCCCGCCAGGGAGGGGGCGGCCTTTGGGACTTCATGCCCATTGCCACCCGGACATTGGGGCGGTCAATGCACGCAAGTAGCGCGGTAAGATTTTGAACCCCCTTTTCCGTGGATGAGATGCCGTCCGTCACCACCATGAGGGGAATGTCGGCTCTTTGTGAATTCAACAGCATAAGGATGGCCCGCATATCGTCCAAGGCCATGTCCGTGTCCACAACCACCGGGACCGGGCTGGTGTGGGCAGGGGAAAGGCAGAGCGTCAAACAGAGGGTTGCCGCGAGAATGAGGGCAACTATCAGTCTTCTGAAGAACATTTGTTGTTGACACCGGTTCATTTGCGGCTTGCGTCCGGATTTCAAACGCCAGCCGGCCGTCAATGTCACTGAAATGGCTCAGGTTTGTTTATCTTTCTTTCCAGACAGGGCTTCTCTTCCCCATGAACGCGCTGATGCCTTCCTTGGCGTCCTCGGTTGCGCACAAACGGGCAAACGCTTCGTTCATATAATCAAAGGCCTTGTAATAATCGAGATCCGCCGCCGTGTAGAATGCTTTCTTGGCGATCTGTAACGCCACGGGGCTCTTTTGCGCCAGCGTTGCGGCCCAGTTATGGGTTTCCTCCTCCAATTCCGCATCGGGTATGACCCGGTTGATCAATCCCATGGCCAACGCTTCTTTAGCGGAGATCAAATCACCGTAAAACAGCAGCTCGAGGGCTTTTTTTCTTCCCACGGACCGGGTGACGGGGATCACCGGTCCGATGCAGTTCAGTCCCACATTTATGGCGGTCAGACCCAGTCGGGCGCTTTCACCGGCGATTGCGAGATCGGCGGCCGCCACAAGCCCGGCGCCGTTTGCCGCGGCAACGCCTTTTACCTGGGCGATGACCGGCTTGCTGATGCGGCTGATGGTAATGAGCGGGTTTTCCATACATTCTATCCAGGCCCGATACTCCTGAAGGTTCTTCTCTTTAAAATCGCTCACATCGATGCCGGCGCAGAATGCCTTGCCGGCCCCTTTTAAAACAATCACGCGGGCCCGTCTGTCCGAGTCAAGTTCCACAAAGGCCTGATTGAGTTCCTTTGCAAGGGGGACAGTGAAGGTGTTGAGGCTGTTGGGACGGTTAAGGGTTATTTCAGCCACAAAATCGTCTTCCAGGTTAACGATAATGTTTTCATAATTCATGGGGGTTGCTCCTATTTTGGATTTCAGCATCGGCTAAGGACAGGTTGTGCGGGCCTTATTTGACCCGCTGGCACCGCCTGGAAACGGGAGGCCCTTAAACTTCCGGGTTTCTTTCTGCGTTTCCATTGACTGGGCCGTTAGTCGGGTTGCAGTGAAGCATATGTCAGTTTCCGCGATATCACAACCCAAAAATTCCAAGATTGTCTATCCCGTAACCGGCAGTCCTCAACTGGCTTGATTGATTATACCTTCGTTTGAAGCACCACCGGTATTTTCCGGTGTCAGCGTATCCTCTTTTTCGATAAGCAAACAAGTCACTTCTTTGGTGCAGATGGGACGGTGTTCAATCCCTTTTGGAACCACACACATTTCACCTTCCTTTAGGTCGACAATTTGATCCCTGAATTCTATTTTCATTTCCCCGTCGACAACCAAAAACACTTCATCCGAGTCAGGATGCGTATGAAAATCCAGTGTTCTGTTTTCAACTCTGACCAGGGTAAAACTGTGGCCATTCATTTTCGCAACAGCTTCATACTGGTATAGGTTTGGTATTTGAGCACCAGCCTCTTTTAGATTAATGGCTTTCATAGCTTTACTCTCCCAAATGGTTGGAAAATCGTGTTGCCGGGGATCTCTGAACCCCGTTTTTCGGGAATGCCATTTCCCATGAACGGTTGAAGGGTTTATAAGTGGTCAGGGTTTTTTCAGAAAAGCACCATAATGTGTTTTCCGACACTCCGGACAAACGCTGTGGCTGAATTGGGCATCTGAGTGTTTTGAAATGTAAGACTCCAATTGATCCCATTTTCCTTCTTTATCCCTGATTTTCTTACAGAAAGAACAAATTGGGACGATGCCGCGAAGCAACTTGATTTCTTTCATGTATTCAGAAAGGGTTCTGTTTTCATCCCCCAATACGCTGTTCATATAAATCAGCTCCAACTGAGATTGAAGGATGTCGCGAAAATTTTTAATAAGATCTTCGAGTGTTTCTGAATAGGGGTTCTCCTTACTGTCCAGGACGCAAATGGTACCAAACGGTTTTTTGTTTGGCAGAACAATCGGAAACCCCAGATAAGAAATCATGTTGAGTTTTATGTCCGGATTATTTTTCCATTTTTCATCAGCAAGGGCATTGGGGATCAATAGCTTTTTGTTACGGTTTATGACGGTTTCGCAATACAATCCTGACCCCAAAAAATGTTCACGATCACCCGGGTGATACGGATTGCCGTCACTCCGACTTGAAACGAAAACTTCAATATCGGATTCAACAAGTCGCATGATAAGTGCGGCGGGAATGCCAATCAATTCGGCCATGATGTCAACAATTTTCTGCCACTTCTTTAGCGATTCCTCAGGCACTTCGATTTGAAAGGGCTGTAAATCATCAATCATTTCTTTACCCTACTGAATCTCAGCTGATATTCTTCCGCTGATCTCTTTGATACGCGCCATATTGCCCGGTTTTAGATCCCACATGGTCATGGGAAGGGGAGGTCCGTTTTTTTGCCTTGGAATCAAATGCACGTGGTAATGGTTGACTTCCTGGTTAGCACCGTGCCCATTCAGCTGCAAAACGGCGACTCCGGTTGGATTGAGTGCGGCGGTAATGGCACTTAGCACTTTTTTTGAAGCAAGATGGATCGCCGCAAGATCCTCATCCGGCATCAGCCACAGATTTTCCGCATGGACTTTGGGTATCAATAGGGTGTGACCCTCTGAAACGGGATTGATATCGGCAAAAGCCAAAACACGCTTATTCTCATATATTCTTGTGCACGGCACATCTCCCTTCACAATTTTGCAGAAGATACAGTCCTGGTCGACGATGTGATCGGTATGTCTACGAATTTCATGCATGTTTCATCCTCCGGAAAACCATTGTCATTGTCACAAGAACGCCGTTCTTAAAAGGCTTCTGTCCGGTACCATCATGAAACCGAACATGGTGATTGTCAAGCATGGAAACGTCTTTTCAGCCAGCTGGAAATCCCGGGACGCCATGCTCAATGATTGACATTCCGCCAAACCCTTGCCATTATTTGCATGAAGCAGGCATTTTTCGAGCTAGCCCCAAACCTGTGGCAGAAAAAAATGGAATGCTCCGGTACCAATTTTATGAATGATCTATTGGAATCAGCATATAACGGCATGATCGTTGTGGATACAAAGGGAGGTATCGTGATTTTCAATCGGGCCGCGCGTCGTGTAGCGGGCCTGACGAAAGAAAGGATCAAGGGACGCGCACTGGATGAGATATTGCCTCAAGCGTGGTCGTTAACCAAAGAGCTCCTGACCACCGGTGAGCCTCAAATCGGCAGAAAGTTGAAACTCCGCGAGACCACCATTCTCGTCAATCAGACTGCCATCCGGAGGGGAGGACGGATCACCTGGGTCCTGACCGTTTTTCAGGACGCGTCAGATCATGAGAAAGCCCTCAAGGAATTGGCGCTCTACAAGCAACGCAACGACGAGTTGGATGTGATTTTCAACTTTTCATATGACGGCTTGTGGATAAGCGACGCCGAAGGCAAGGTCGTCAAAATCAATCCTGTTTCTGAGCGTTTTACCGGGGTGAAAGCGGAGAAGGTGTTGGGACGGCATGTGAGAGAGCTGGTGGCCGAAGGTTACTTTGAGCCCTCAGCCACCTTGGAGGTGTTGAAACATCGCACTGCGGTTTCCGTCATCCAGACTTCAAAAGACGGCCGTCAGGTGCTGGCCACGGGCAATCCGGTCTTTGATGAGAACGGCGACATTCGGATGGTGGTCATTAATGCCCGTGACCTCACCGGCATCATGAAGCTGAAGGCCGAGTTGAAAGAGAGTCGAGCGTTGGCTCACCAATACAGATCCGAACTGACCCATCTTCATAGGCACGAGGAGCTTCGCTCCCAAATGGTTCTTCAAAGCCCTCCCATGCGAAGGGTCTTCGATATGTCCATGCGGGTGGCCAGAGTGGACTCAAACGTGTTGATTCATGGGGAGTCAGGTGTCGGAAAAAGCCTTTTGGCCAAGATCATCCACCAGACTTCTCCTCGGCAAAACGGACCGTTGATTCAGGTGGACTGTGGGGCCATTCCGCCTTCTTTGATCGAAGCCGAGTTATTTGGTTACGTTAAGGGGGCCTTCACCGGAGCCCTGGCAGAGGGAAAACCCGGTTACTTCGAGCTGGCGGAGGGCGGAACATTGTTTCTGGATGAAATAAGTGAATTGCCTTCCAACACCCAGGCCAAGTTGTTGCGTTTTCTCGAATCGAATGAGGTCGTCCGGGTGGGGGATACTTCACCACGCCGCATCGATGTGCGTATTTTGGCCGCCACCAACAGGGATCTCGAAGCCATGGTTGAGTGTGGAGAATTCCGAAAAGACCTTTTTTTTAGACTAAATGTAGTACCCATCAATATCCCCCCCCTTCGCCAACGGGTAGAAGACATTCCTCATTTGGTGAACCATTTTCTACGGCGATTCAACCAGAGCTGCTCCTGTTTCAAAACCATTTCCCCGGCGGCCGTAGATTGCCTTTGCAGCTATGACTTTCCGGGCAATATCCGCGAGTTGGCGAATCTCATTGAGCGGATGGTCGTGCTCACTCCTGAGGACTCCATAGGTTTGGAGGACCTTCCCGCCGCCATGCGAGCACAAAAGAGCTCACCGGACTTCTTGCTCAACAATAATGAGTGGAACCTGCCCATCATGCTGGAGCAGGTGGAGAAGGAGTTGATCTCACGGGCCCTTGCCGAGTATGGCAGCCAAAGGAAAGCGGCTCACAGGCTGGGCATCAGCCACTCGACCCTATCCCGCAAGGCTCGTCGGTATGGGGTCAAGCCGCTTGGTATGAACAGTCTGTAGGATCGGGATGCCAATGTCCGGAGAGGTCCCATGAAATTCATTAGTACGCAAGTTGGCAGCACAAATTTGGATCGTCCCCGCAACAGGGTGGTTCATAATTGCAACACGTGAATTCCCCTTAAAATCAATGCATTACTTGGAATTTCCGCGCATTAGGGAAAAACCGTTGATGATCTGCACCGGTGCCTCTCATCGGCTTTCGAATTTTATCTATTGATTACAATATGTTAGGTTTATGGCACGCTCTTTGCCTTTAATCATGATCCAGAGGCTGATGCTTTATGGAAGTGGGGACGCAAACTAGCCGAGGGCATTAAACGTCCGGCTTTTTGATGATCACGCGAGTCCCGCAAGGTTTTCGTTTTCAAAGCCCGGCCTTGTAGGTAATTGTTTTTTTGGAATTTCAGGCCTTTTTTGAAATCATGAACACAACATCTTCTCAGTTTTTCAGAGAGTTGGTCTCAAAGTATTCTCCACTTGGAAAAAAGGGCATCATTTTTGTGGAGATACACGAGGGTCCCCAAGCATTTGAAGAAGTCCTCACACTGCTAAGGAATATAAAAGGTTTCATGGACAATTATGAGATTGTGAAATCTGAGTTTCCCATGGTCATAAGAATCAGGTTGGAAACTCATGAGGCCCGGGAAGCGGTGATCAGACTCACGGAAGCCGGATTCTCTAATCTCAAGGCGTTCTATCCGGTTGGATAGAAATGTGAGAGTGTCACCAATGAACAAAACCAGCCAAGAGGAAAGGAGAGAGAGTATGAAAATGAAGGCCGACAAAATCAGGATGTTTGGTAAGTTCAGCACGGTGTTTTCACTTTTGGTTGCGCTCGTGCTTGTCATGACCGTTTGCGCCATGGCGGAAAAGAAGAAACCGATCAAAGTCGGGGTGGTCATCGCTTTGAGCGGGTTCATCGGGTACGATGGCAAAGGGTCTCTCGGTGCCATCGAACTCTGGCAAAAAGAGACAAACGACAAAGGAGGCCTTCTCGGAAGAAAGGTCGAACTCCTGGTTGAGGACAGCGCATCCGATCCCAAGACAGCCAACGAAAAGATGAAGAAGATCATGGCCCAGAAGCCGGATGTGGTCATCGGTCCCATCTTGAGCGCGGAACGGAGCGCCACCTATCCCCTTGCCACGGAAGCGGGTGTTCCTTTTCTATATTTCACTTTCTACGAGGGAGGGGCCTATGACCCTTTGATGTTTGTTACCGGAGAAGTGCCAGAACAACAAACAGAGAAATTCGTACCATGGCTTGTGAAAGAATACGGAAAGCGATTCTATATTATCGGTTCCGACTATGAATTTCCTCAAAAGTCGGCCAAGGTGGTGAAGAAGTATCTCCAGCAGGCCGGGGGTGAAGTGGTGGGAGAGGAAATGATCGCCATGGGAACCACTGATTTTTCCTCTCTTATCGCTCGCATTAAAGCTGCCAAACCGGATGTGCTTTTCAGCATTATGGTGGGAACCGACGCCATTGCCTTTGCCAAGCAGTTCAGTGATTACGGTTTGAAGAAGGATATGCAGTATGCGTCGATGGTCGATCTTGAGACCTATGTGGACGGCATGGGCAAAAAGGCGGCCGAGGGGAACATCGCCTCTTTTTCCTGGTTCGAAAACCTTGACAAACCCGGTGCAAAGCGGTTTGTTGAGAAAATGAAAGCCAATTCAGACCAACGCATCACAACCTTGACTTCGGCCTGCTATGCCATCCTGAATCTGTGGGAAAAAGCTGTGGAAAAGGCCGGCACTACGGAGGGCAAAGCGGTGGCAGAGGCCATGGCCGACCTTTCGGTGGAGGCTCCCGAGGGGAAGGTTACCATGCGGGCCACTGACAACCATGCTGCCCGCAATTCCTATATTGCCCAGGTCAAGGACGGTGAATATGTGGTGATTGAGGACTTCGGTTTGATTGAACCGGGTAAAGACCAGCGCAATCCTCAATGGTAAAAGACCGGGCAAAAAAGCAATAGAACACCGGCCGCCACAAAAGGCGGCCCGCTGTCTGAAATGACAGTTACCAACTGCCCCGAAGGATTTTCGGTCCGGCCAAAACGGCCGGCCGGTGGCTTCAACAATGGATCAGATCATACTACTGCAGGGACTCAATACGGCTCTCATCATCGGTATTTTAGTGCTGGTCAGCCTGGGCCTGGGGATCATCTACGGCTTGATGGATGTCTTGAATCTCGCCCACGGGGAATTTCTCATGCTTGGGGCCTATGCGGTGGTGGCCGCCAATCTTATGGGGCTCGGACTCATTGCCGGGATAGCAATCGCCATCCTGGGGGTGGGCCTTTTGGGGTTTCTGGTGGAGCGCGGTCTTATCAGTCGGCTGTATGGACGGCCCATTGACGCGCTCCTGGCCACGTGGGGCCTGTCATTGATTCTGCAGCAGGCCATCCGCCTCACTTTTGGACCGGCGCCCAAGCCGGTGGTGGCGCCCATTGAAGGGGCGGTCAGTATCATCGGCATGCCCTTCCCCATCTATAAACTGGTGGTGTTGGGAGTGACCATCCTTGTTACGGTCGGGGTCCTTTACCTGTTCCGGTATCCCACATTCGGAATCAAGGCCCGGGCCGTCCTCCAAGACAGGGAGATGGCCCAATGCTTGGGGATTGCGGCATCTCCCATCTATTCCCTTTCCTTTACCATTGGGGCCGCGCTTTCGGGCCTGGCCGGGGCCCTCCTGGCGCCCCTGGTGACCGTTCAGCCCTACATGGGTCCGGTATTTCTGGTGAGAGGTTTCATCACGGTTATCGTGGGGGGCGTGGGGACCCTGTTCGGCGTGGTGGGCGGTGCAAATGTTATCGGTGCAACGGAGGGAATTGTCTCGTACTTTGCCTCCTCGGTGGGAGCCCAAGTGGTGGTGTTGGCCATTGCCATCGTGATAATCAGGCTCCGTCCCAGAGGTATTTTCATACGCAAATGAAATCATGGGCAGTGAAAGACTAAAACATACCATTTCCACCGGACTGGCGACCGCCGTATTATGCATTTTGACCGGCCTTTTGTGGTACTTCCTCGGAGAAGGCACCAGCGGTTTGCAGCAACTGACCACCTATTTGATTCTCGGTTTGTTTGCCCTGAGCGTGGATCTTCTGTGGGGGTTTGGCGGCATGCTCAGTTTCGGACAGGCGGCCTTTTTCGGATTGGGATGTTTCAGCTACGCGGTTATCACAACCGGCCGTATCATGCCCATACCGCCTGAGGCCGGTCTACTGGGACTTGCTTTGGGAACCGTGATTCCCATGGTGATTGCCTTGCTGCTGGGGTATTTTCTGTTCTACGGCAAGGTCACCGGCCCCTACTTCACCATTGTAACTCTGGCTCTTGCCTTCTTGATCTCCTCTTTGGCGCTGACGTGGCCGAGTCTTTTCGGCGGTTGGACGGGAATTCCACGGGTGCCGCCACTGAAGATCGATTTTCTGGGTGTGAGTTTCAAAACAGACATGAACGCCTTTCTGCTGTCGGTGGTCCTGTGCGTGATGATCGTCATGCTCTTGCGTTGGATTCTGGATTCACGCTTTGGGCTGCTGATAAACGGCTTGAGGGACAACGAGGAGCGTCTGGAATTCCTGGGCGCCAGCGTTGCCCGTCTAAAACTTTTCATCTTCGTGTTATCCGCTGCATTGGCGGGTTTTGCAGGTGGTCTTTTTGCCGCCAATTCAGGTTATGTTTCCTCCGATTTGTTGGGTATTACCGTTTCCACCGAAGCAGTTGTCTTCGTTGCGGTGGGCGGCCGGGGGACCCTGCTGGGCGCCATACTCGGTGCAATCGTGGTCCGCGGAATGGGCTACTGGCTGGGAGGTGTGGCTTTGGAATATTGGCAATTGTTCATGGGTGTGATGTTCATTTTCGTGGTGCTTTTTTTCCGGAGCGGACTCCTCGGCTTGATTGTTCGCGTGCTGGGTCCTTTGCGGCCCCGCCGGGCTGAAAGGGTTTCGAGGTAGGCTATTTTGGGACCGTTGCTGGAAATCAATAAAGCAAGCAAGCGCTTTGGTGGCCTGCCGGCACTCAATGATGTCAGCCTTGTGGTTGAGGAAGGAGAATTCAGAGGGATCATCGGCCCCAACGGTTCGGGCAAATCGACCCTCTTCAATCTCATCGTGGGGCGCTATCGGCCCACCAGCGGGGATATTCTTTTCAAGGGCCGAAACATTGTGGGCATGCGTCCTGATCAAAGAGCCCGTCTGGGCATAACCATCAAATTTCAGATAACCAATGTCTTCGACGGCCTCAGAGTGGTGGATAATGTTATGCTGGGTCTTCTGAGCAGCGGCCGATGGGGCGGAGAAAGGTCCAAAAAGGGTCCGGAAACCCAAGCCCTGCACATTCTTGAGCGTATCGGGTTGGCCCACAAGGCCAGAGAAAAAGCAGGGACCCTTTCCCACGGAGAGAAGCAGTGGCTGGAAATCGGCATGGCTTTGTCCACACGCCCCTCGCTTCTTCTGCTGGACGAGCCCACCAGTGGAATGGGTGCCGAAGAGACACGGCGGACCGCTGAAATCATCAATCAGCTAAAAGGCGATTTGACCATACTCATCATCGAACACGATATGGATTTCGTGCGTACGGTGTCAGAGCAAATATCGGTTTTGAACCGTGGACGGCTTCTCACTGAGGGAACCTATGAGGAGGTCAAAACCGACGGGAGAGTCATAGAAGCCTATCTGGGAAAGAGGCGCCACTAAGATGCCCAATCATCTGGAAGTCAAGAACGTTCATACCTACTACGGGGAAAGCCACGTCCTTCAGGGTGTCTCTTTGCATGTTGCCCAAGGGGACTTCGTAACCCTGTTGGGACGGAACGGCATGGGGAAAACAACCCTGTTACGCTCCATAATGGGCCTCACCCCGCCCCGAAAAGGAGAGATACGCTTCAAAGAGAAGAGAATCGACGGTCTCAAAGCTCATGCCATATTCCGCCTCGGTGTCGGTTACGTCCCCCAGGGGAGAAGAATGTTTCCACATCTCACCGTGATGGAAAACCTGCGGATGGGGCTAAAGGACAAAAAGAAGAAGTATTCCCCTATTTTTGATAAACTTTTCGGTTATTTCCCTGTTTTAAAAGAACGACAGCGCCAGGCGGCCGGTACGCTGAGTGGTGGTGAGCAACAGATGCTGGCCATCGCCCGCACCCTGGCCGGCGAAGTGGAGTTGCTTTTGCTGGATGAACCCACTGAAGGTGTCCAGCCCAGTATTGTGGATGAAATTCTGGAGCACCTGATGGTCATAAACCGGGAGGAATCGCTGTCAATCCTGTTGGTTGAACAGAACATGGAATTGGCATTGGACGTTGCCAACAGCTACTTTGTCATGTCAAAGGGCCTTGTGAAGGAAGGGGGACTGGTTTCGGAGATGGACCGCGATAGCATCATTGAAAAATATATGGTGGTTTAGCTGTTTGAAAGGGGAGAAATCGTCCATGAGTGTTGAAATAAGAAGGTTTTACGCTCCAAGAAAGGCGCTATTCGGAGCCGACCGCGTTGAAGAAACAGGGATTGAGGTGGCCCGGCTGGCCTGCGGCATGGTTGTGGGGCTGAACATGGAAATCGGTATTCCCTTGAATACTCTTTGACCTCCGGACGGTATCGGCCCGGAATGCCGTCCAAGTCAAAACACGGCTTGGAAGGGTCAAACCGGCTTACCCTGAGAACCGTTCGGCTGGATGATGCATAAAGGAAACCAATATGATCGATATTAGCAGGGCCTTGGACGAGGAAAGCCTGATTGCTTTTGCCCGGAAACTGGTACGGACCCCCAGCCTCAGCATGGATGAAAGGAAGATCGCTTCCGTTGTTCAGGCCGAGATGCAGGCCCTTTCCTATGATGAGGTCTGGATAGATGAACTGTACAATGTGGTGGGGGTGATCAAGGGGGGAAACCCTGGTCCGACCCTTCTGTTTAATGGACACATGGACCATGCGGGAGTTGGTGAAATGCCCGATCCCTTCAGCGCAAAAAGGATGCCCGGAGAGCCATTGGGGCTGACCGGAGAGGTCATCTACGGCCGCGGGGCCGTTGATATGAAGGGCGCGGTTGCATCGATGACCCATGCCGGAGGATTGATTAAAAAGATGGGGCCTGAACTTGCGGGGGACGTTGTGGTCACCTGCGTTTCCAGAGAGGAAATGGCGCTCGGTGAGGGGATACGCCATCTGCTGAATAACGGACTGAAAGCCGATTTTGCCGTTAGCGGAGAGCCCTCCGGTTTGAAGGTCAAGCTGGGCCACCGGGGTAAGTGGGAAGCCAAGGTATCCACCATCGGCAAGACCGCCCATGCGGGCAACCCTGAAGACGGGATAAACGCCATCTTTCAGATGAACAAATTTCTCAATGCTCTGGAAAACGAGTATTCTCTTCCCAAGCATGCGTCTCTGGGCAAGGCTACCGTGACCGTGTTGGACATAATGGCAAGCCCCGGTGCGCTTACCCCCATCATTCCCGACCGCTGCGAAGCGATCGTGGACCGGCGTTTTTTTCCAGAAGAGACCGAGGAGCAGTTGCTGGATGAGATTCGTTCTCTTATGACAATGGTTCAGGACCGCGATCCACAATTCAGGGGAGACGTGGAGACCAAAAAGTGGTTCCCCTGCATGTTCACCCCCCCTGAGGAGCCCATTGTCCAGGCAATGCAGAAAGCTTGTCAGAAGATCATGGGAGAGGCCGGGTCCTTGGAAACATGGTACTTCGGGGTGGACGGAACCTTCATATCCCAAGCCGGAATTCCATGCGTGGGGTTTGGTCCCGGTGACGAATACCTGGCCCATACGCCCCGGGAGGCGCTACCCATAAAAGACCTGCTCACGTCCTGTAAGGTCTATTCCCGACTAATTCTGGATCTTATGGCGGAATGACAACTGGAGACCGTTTTTACAGCTGGGTCTCCTCTTTAAGCAACCCATAGACCACGTGGTCCAGATGTCTGGTATACACCTTTTCAGACTGGCGAATGATGCCTTCCTCTTTAAAGCCCAAACGTTCAGGGATGGCCCGGCTTTTGGTGTTTTCGACGGCACAGCGAATTTCGATACGGTTTAGGGAATAATACCTGAAGCCGATGTCGATCAAATCTTTGACGCTCGCGGTCATTATCCCTTTTCCGTTGTGTTCCCGCCCCAGCCAGTAGCCGATATGGCCGATCCCGTTGGTCCCATCGATCTGGTTATAGCCCGATACCCCGACGATTTTGTCCCGATGGAAAATCGTCACATGCAGTGCCTCGCCCCGTTGAAATCTGAGTAGCTGCGTTTCTATGAATTCCCGGGTGTCTGAGGGATTCGTCACCGTATCGAGCCAGGGGAGCCATTGTTTCAGGAAATCCCTGTTCTTATCCGTTAATTCAAACAGCTCTTCGGCATACTGGGGTATGGAGAGGCTGAGCTTTGTCCCGTTGGTGAGATCTCTGAAGAACATTCTCCCGGCAATCTCCGAAAAATAGAAATGTTTCTGTTGAGCGGGCCCAGCTTTTTGTGCGCCCATGCAAGATTTTTAAAGTTCAGAGAGAGGCGCCCAATTCGTATGCGCTGTTCAGCGTTTCGTGGTCGTCCTTGATCTCTCCTCTCTCGTAGGCTTCAGCCAATATCTTGCCCGCAAACGCCATGTCCAGATAATCAAAAGACATGCGAAACATTTCAATCAAGGGGCCGCAGCAACTTGGTCCCTCGGCAGCCGGAGTGATAACCACGGCTTTTTTCCCCTTTAATTTCTCGTTTTCCACATACGGTCTTAATCTATCAATCAGAAGCTTCATCTTTGCGGTTGGCCCATACCAATAATTCGGAGTACCGAAAATAATCAAATCGGCGGAATCCAGTTTCGGGTAGATCTGTCGCATGCCGTCGTTTAGAACACAGACAAAATCGCCTTTTTTGCATTTGCGGCAGTCAATGCAGGGAAAAATCTCGTGCTCGTACAGATAGATCTTGTCACACGAGTGCCCTCCGGTCTTAAAACCTTTGAGTGATGCTTCAATGATCGTATCCGTATTGCTGCCCTTTCTGGGACTGCCAACCAGTGCTAGAATTTTCATGTTCATTTCCTTTCAAATATGAGTCCCATTAACAATCATTTTTCCTTAATTTCATACGCAGCGAACAGGCTCACGCCATCGGATATCTTTCCTTTAATTTTGTAGGAAAAACCGTGCTCTATAATTTTTCAGGACCGACGAAGTATTCTTCGGTGCATGACCTTATTTTCTTAATGTATTCCTTTTGGAGTTCAAGTGTTTTCTCTTTATTGTTTTCCACTGGTTTTCATGCTGCGGCCCTTGGAAGGGATGCTATTTCAGTGTTGCCTCCTCAGCACGCTCCGTATGATCAACACTCGGCTCACGGCAATCTGTCAACAAAGAAACAGCGTCACTTCTGCCGGTATATTTCTTCAATCTTTCTTCCAAGGTGCCTGAATGTAATTCATAGAAATTATTATCATAATCGTAGAAATACAAGGAGCTTCCTTCACCTTCGACCCTGGATCTTGAAGGAACAACCATTGCGCCCAAAGCGATAAGACGTTCCTCAAATTCCCTTAGGTCGTCCTCTTCCACCTGAAATGCGATGTGGCGGTACGATTTCTCTGAACGATCTCCTTCCATTGCCACAAGCCAGACACCCCCTAAAACAAAAAACTTTTCTCTACGGACGGAGAAGTTTTTCTCTTTGCTATCGTAGAGTTCCATAGCCCCTAAACCTTCACAAAACAATCTTGCCGTTTTATCCAGGTCCCGGACGATTAACGTGATGTGACTTATTCCCCGTATCATAATCAAGGGGCCGACGACAGGCTTACCAGACACGGGAAATCCGGTGGATTCATTAAAACCATGATCTCATCCGTCACCAAAAAAGAACTGAAGCGGCCCGGCCCATGTGATCTTGTGGCGCCGTATGTTAGCCGCGTCTTTTATTGAATTCCGATATCACTTTTTCAAGGTTCAAATCATTTAGGGAATCAAGCAGAATATCTGCGCGGTCAAATGACAAATGTCGAGTAATCGGCAAGGGTACCGCAACACAAAAAAGGCCGGCTCCTTTAGCCGCTTTTATGCCGTTCAATGAATCTTCAATGGCAATGGCTTCGTTTGAATCGCAATCCAGTGATTGCATCGCAACGGTATAAACTTCCGGATCCGGCTTGCCACTTGAAACGTTTTCCCTGGTTTTTATGGCGTCAAATGCGTTCCAAAGACCCAATTTTCTCAAATGCTTTTCTACCCAGTCCAAAGTGGAACTTGAAGCCAGACCAACTTTAAGGTTCAACTGTCTTGCTTCGCGAATGGTTCGTTCCACACCCGGCATAATCAGGCTGCTCTTAAAATGCCTGTAGTAGAGATCCCTTTGGTAATCCAAAATCTCATCCCGGTCCAGTGAACTCCCCCCACCCAGAATAGACGCCAAATCTTCCAAAGGTTTGAATGTATCATAGCTTTTTCCCATAAAATCTAACCACTTGGAGATAGGCAGTTTTTGGCCGTATTTTTCGTATACGTGCTTCCAGGAATAGTATTCCGGTGTTTCAGTATCCAATATCAAGCCATCAAAATCAAATATTAACGCTCGTATCATTGTTCGGTTTTGAGACGCGCTGTTCTTTACCTGAAAAAATTTCTCTTCGAAACGTCCCTTTATTCAAAAAGCTTCTGTTGTCAAAATGACGACAGCATATCGAAAGGCTTTGCCCAAAGCCACCCAAAAGGTGAAAATATGCAAATTGAGGTTCAGACCTCCGGCGACCACAGTTAACGGATCTCCTATTACGGGAGTCCATGCAAAGAATAAAACTGGAGATCCCCATTTTTCGAATTTTCTTTCGATGCGTTTCCTTTTCTCAGAATCGACTCTGACATACCGTGAGAATATGAATTTTGTACCGTATTTCCCAATGTAGTAGTTCGTAATAGCGCCGAGGGTATTGCCCGTTGTTGCCGCGGCAAAAATGATCAATGGATTATAGCCGAGAAGGATCATCGTTATGACGAAAACTTCAGAACCGATAGGGAGCAGTGTTGCCGCAAAAAAGCTGACAACGAAAATCCCCAGATATCCGGATTGAATCACTAAATCTTCTATCAATTTACAGGGTTTCTTTGTATTTCTTATGTCACAAAATTCCGAGGTTTAATGCGCATGCAATTTGCGCCTAATGCCAGCCTGGGTGGATGCAACTGCAGCGCGGGCTTGGCCGATGACGTCATGTGATAGGAATTCCGGTATTCTTCAGGACCGCCCGGAGCGGGCCCGATTGCTATGTTGTTCGGGTGTTGCGGGAAGAAGCCCCCCGGCTACCTGATGCTTTTTTTGCATGTGCTTCAAGTTTTTCTCTTTCGATTTCGTAGCATTCGGGACAAAGGCAATGAGAGAAATCAACGTCCCATTGTTTCTTGAAATAGGCTTCAATCCGCGACCATGATTCTTCATCGTCGCGTATTTTCCTGCAGACAGAACAAATCGGGATCATTTTTTGAAGCTCGGCAATTTCGCTGATATCCTCAATTACCAGCAGCACAAGCGGTTTTCCCTGGTAGTCAAACGGGCTGGCTGTAATAAGCCCATAGATTTCGGTTTTTCCTCCATTTCGGATGATTTCTATCCTTGCGCGGCGGCGCGCAATGCGGTTCCCATGGAAGGCATCGGTAACGGATTGCCTTATAATGCAATTTTTACAGAACGGTCCCCTGCCACATCCTTCCGGTACATCGGTGGCGTGCAGGCAATGAAGAACTTCACCGCCGCGACGTTTAAGCACCGAAGACCTGGTGGATTGCAGGAACTCGGATGCCGTCCTATTGTACTCTTGAATTCTTACGTCGTCATCGACCACGAAGATGATCGAGGGCAATGCATCGAAAACATATTTAACCATCGGGGTATGGCTGCTATTATTCATGGTACACTGTCCAACTTTCTTATCTCCATCCCATTAAGAGGGTCCCAACACCAAGCATTCTCTTTGGTTAAGTGCACTCCTCCAATCCACCTGTCAGGTGGATTGATGAGAAGCCAGTTTCGTTTTCCGGACAATACTTCCCTGCCCGCTGAAGTAATTGTCAGTTCCTGGCCCGGTCCGGTCGCCAGCGTCAGTGCTTTGCCTTCGGATAACTTCAGGAGCGGCGGTGATGACGACAGAAACTCGTGAAGGATATCCCAAAAACCTGAATCACCCAGAAACATGCGCTCCTCAAGATCCTGATTGCGGCCAAATATTTCTTTTGGGCGCTTTTCTCCTTCCGATATGATGGTTAGGGCCTGCTGTTCTGTCCTGGATAACCCATTTCGGGAACTGGGATACTCTTCAATCATTCTGATGATCGCGCCCTCCAAAAATTGGAGGGCGCTTGTATCCTCTTCCAATAATGCGATCCACCTTAGAGGCGTACGACTCCGAAAGGCTGCCCATGCTCTGCCTGCCAGCGCCAAATGAGCGTCTGTGATCTCTATTTCATACTCAAATAGAGATCTCATTTCATCAGGCGTCAACATTCCCAAAAACCGGTCAATGCAGATCATTGATAGTCTTGTTTCTTTATTTCTCAGACCATGAAACCAGTCCAGAACCTGTAGTATCTGTAATTGGTCATAAAGGTCATGCTCAAACCACAGAATCGCTCTTTCGTAGTTCATGAGCAACTTGAGTGTATTGTCCCTTTCCGTGAAGGATCTGGCTGTCTCTTTGGCATCTCCCCATCCTCGATCGGAAATGAACTCCGCTCGGATTTTAGAAAGCTCATCCAAAGATAGATGCTCCGGGACCGGCCCAATATGCAACACATCTCTCCAAGGAAGAAAATCTCCGGGAATACCTGCCTTTTTCATTATTTCAACGGTGCAATCACCATTTGTAATGTTGAGAATGCTACCCATAATCGCCGTTCTCCAGGTCTTCCATCTTCTGATGCTTCAATCATTTTCCCGTTATCATAAGGATCGCCTTTTCCAAAGCTTTGTTGAAATCAATGGGGCGATCCATCATCAGGAAATGATCCGCATCTTTCAGAACTATTGCATTAAAGGAAAACATGTGCCGACGGTTGGCTTCATAATTGATGGGCCAGAGGTCCCCATTGACCGTTATGACCGGAATTCGGATTTGTTCAAACACTTTTGCCGCTTTACCGGTGATGTATTGGATCATCATCTCCCTCATGGCGCTCAAGGCAACGCCGGGGGGCGCGGCCGATATATCGGAGAGTATCCACTCGCGTAGCTGTGGATCGGTTTTGGACGCGATCATTTGGCCCACAAACTGCCTGCATCCCTCTTGAAAATTTTCCTCCAAAGGCCCGGTTATCCTTTGAAGTGCCTTGTGAGTCATGGGATATTCGATGTTTTCGAGGGTATCGATACCGATTAATCCCACGACACGATCAGGCATCAGGCGGGCCGCTTCCGCGATGACCGAGCCGCCCATGGAATGGCCTATTAGAATTACCTTATGACCGGCCGTTGATTCCGTGACCGCACGAACATCCTCACCGAAAGCGGCCATGGTATATTTTGTGCGGGACATCCCCGAATGGCCGTGGCCTGCGAGATCAACAACAATAACACGATAGTTCTTAGAAAATACCGGCAGTTGAGCGCGCCAATACCGCCCGTCGCAACTCCAGCCGTGCACAAATACCAGGGTCAGTTCTCCTTTTCCGAAGGTCTCATATGAAATTGGCGTGCCGTCTTTTGAAAAGGCAATACGAGGCCAGTCCGCTTCTGCGGGTGTCTCTCCAAAGGCTGAGACCAACAATACCCAGCAGACAGCCAGGCCCAGGAATTTTTTGCAGCTGATTTTCATGGCAATTCCTTATGCCTCTCAAATATTTCTATATTGAGGCTTATTATCCTAATCCTTTTTTTAAACCCATAAGGGAAAGTCACTTTATATTCACAAGTGCCCAGCAGATACCTTTAACGACTTCCTGCATTTTGCCGAAGTCCAGCGTCTCAATGGTATCGGAATGCGCATGGTAGTTGGGGTTCCTGTAAAAGGCGGTATCCGTTACCATAACCGCCTCATACCCGAATTTCCAATAATTCAGGTGGTCGGAATAACCGACGCCGGTAAGAAACGAGGGAGCCTTCAGCGTCTCAACCTTAATCGATGCTGATTTAAGATGATGGGATAGTTGTTTCAATAATGATGCACTACCAAAGTTGCCGACAACACCGATAAAGTCTCCTTTACTGGGATAGAACAACCGCATTAAAGAAAGGGGATAGCGTTGAGATCTCTTCTTGTTCGTAAAGAACCCGATCATCTCAAGACAAATCATGCCCCGTACCCTTATGTTGTTTTCATGGAGGAATTTCGCATGAACATAACTCCCCATGTTTGTGGTGCCAAAAAACGGAGGCTCTTCCAAGGCGTAAGCCACAAAGTCTACTCTGTGCGGCAGTTTTGACTCATGCAGCTTGGCGAAGCGGGCCATTTCAAGTAACCCTGCAACCGCACTTGCATTATCATCAGCACCAGGCTGCTCTCCACACACATCGTAATGTGCACCCACAATCATGCGAATGCCTTCCTTTGGTCCGGCACTGGCAATGATGTTCTCGTATGTATTGCCCAAGACCTCAAACTTCTGTCTTTCCGGCGTAAGGCCATGATTTTTGAACCCCTGAAAAATGTAGTTTGCTGCCTTCTTTAATGATTCAGAATGCATATAATTCCTTGGAGGACTCATGGCGGAGAGATAATGAACCGTCTGTCTCATGTTCTCAACACTGATTGCAGGATCCGGATAATAAAAGTCACGACTTGAATCTCCATATGCAAGGAAGGTAACGAAGGTCACACCAACAAAACTATTGAGGATTATGATTCTCTTCATGATTCTTAGTCGGGTGGTGCGGGGCCGGGGAAGAGATCCCCGGCCACCCGATTAGCAAAACCGTCAGTTTGAATGCGGTGTCATATAAAACCACTCCATGATGTGAGGCCGGTATTCCGCCAATAATCTCCATCTTTCCTCTAGAGTGTATTTTCTTAGTTCATTGTAATCATAGGTGTGCGCTTTGGTTATGTCATCAATGCTCGGAATTGAGGTTATTGAGTGCGTGTCCTCAAATCGCCTTCGAATCACAGAAGATATTTCAATATCAATTAAGTCATGGATTTCAATTAACAAATCATGAGATGCAAGAATCGGGATGATGTCTTTGGTAAATAAATCCTTCTCATATCCCTCGCAATCGCTGATGATCAAAGCTTTTTTTGTGTATGGGATTGATTTGAGAACATTTGCATCACAAAAAGAACCTGTCATGAGACGGTCCACTATTTTGTTCAATTTCGCCATTTTTATACACTGATAAATGGCATCTCTATTTTTATCATATGCAAACACCTTAGCCGTGGGAATCCGCATGGCCAATCCAACCGCGTAATAACCTTCGGCACAACCTACATCAACAATTTCGCTATAATTATTCCAGCACAGCTGTTCCAGTAATTGATGCAGTTCCCTTTCGTAAGAACCAAGAAGCTTGGGGACCAACGAGCTGCCAAGGGATTTCATTTTCGGATAACGCATCCCCTTGAATGGGCCGTGCATGACAGTGAGGTCCGGGGAAAGCGACTTGATTGCGTTTTGTATGTTAAAACCATGTTTCCTGCCCGCTTTCTCTCCACACCTTCTTTCATATGTTGCAAAATTAGCGAATCGGACGATTGTGGCATCCAGAAAGGCCCAGATGAGATCATTCTGAGCTGCTTTAGCGGTTATTCTTTCTATTAGTAACTTTATGTGGCGCTTCATCATTGGAAATATCGGGACGTTTTACTTATTCTCCTGAGTAATTTTTTTAAACTTTTATATGAAACACCATTTCGATAACGCAAACCTCAGCTATCGAAGTCCTTTTCGGACTTTTTTCTGAAACGGTTTTATATCCCTTCTTTTTGTGAG
>JANQDY010000184.1 GCA_028278625.1 Thermodesulfobacteriota bacterium | reverse complement strand
AACACCCAGAGGGAGAAGAAAGGAAGAAAGCCTAATGTGTGAAAGATGGCGGGGTTCGACCGGTTTTTATGCAGGCGCGTTTCCGGTCACGCAACGGGTGGGCCAGACCGTGGTGGCAACCGTTCCGATTGCACAACCGCTGGCGTTTAGACCGTCAGTGCAGGAACTGGGTGCCGCGGTCGTCCCTGCGGCGCAGTAGGTGGCCACGGCCGGACCTGCGGTGCAGCCGTCAGAGGCCGCGCCGGTCCCCGTGCCGCAATAGCCGCTGGCGGACTTGCTGTTAAGGGGTCTCACTCTGGGGCGTTCGTATTTCATTGGGTATCCTCCTGTCCCACGTCCAATGGCTGTCTGGTGTTGAAGCCGGTTTTACTTTTGATTTATCTTTACTAAATCGATTTTCCGATTGACCTCTACTAAATCAATATGCAACAGGAGTCAATGAAATTATGACATTATTTTACAACAATTTTAATGCTGCATCATCAATATACATAATATTTAATGTGTTGCGATGAATCGAGCAAGCAGATTAAAACACCAGATTCCTGTAAATCCACAAGCAACAAAGCAAGTTTCTATTATTAATATCTGTGGTTTTTCGCTATAAATGTTCGAAAAGGTGGCAAGTTTCCCTTGTGCGAAAAAAGAGGAATTTTGTCTTGACTTGTCACCACGATCCGGGCGAGTATTGCCGCGACAGCCTGAGCCATAATCGGAATCACAGTGAGCGACCATCCCATGAAATTGATGAAAACCCCCCAATCCCTGGATATCGAAATCACCAACCAATGCAACCTGCGGTGCCGCTACTGCAGCCACTTTACAAGCAAGGGAGATGTGGACCATGACCTTTCCACCCAAGAGTGGCTGCGGTTCTTCGAAGAATTGGGGCGGTGCGCCGTCATGGATGTCTGCCTCCAGGGGGGGGAACCGTTCATTCGCGAGGATTTCAGGGAGTTGGTGGAAGGGATCGTCAAAAACCGCATGCGCTTTTCCATTCTGAGCAACGGCACCCTTATCACCGATGAAATGGCCGCCTTCCTGGCCGCCACTGGGAGATGCAGCTCGATTCAGGTCTCCATCGACGGGTCCGTGGAGGCCACCCACGATGCCTTTCGCGGAAAAGGGAGCTTTTACCGGGCCGTCGCAGGCCTAAAGCACCTCATGAAACACGGTCTTCCCGCAACGGTACGGGTGACCATTCACCGCAAGAACGTTCAAGATCTGGAAGCGGTTTCGGAACTCCTGCTGGAAGACATCGGTCTGCCCATGTTTTCCACCAATGCGGCCTCCCATTTCGGCCTTTGCAGGCAGAACGCGGAGCAGGTCCGTTTGACCACCCAGGAACGGAGCCTGGCCATGGAAACCCTCCTTGGGCTGACCCAAAAGTACGACGGCCGCATCAGCGCACTGGCGGGCCCCTTGGCCGAGGGCAGGAAATGGACCGAGATGGAAGCGGCAAGGAAAGACGGTCTTAAGAGCCTTCCGGGCCACGGTTTCCTGACCGGCTGCAGCGGTTTCATGACAAAGATGGCCGTCAGGGCCGACGGCGTTATGATTCCCTGTGCCATGATCCCGGACATGGTTCTCGGGAGAATCAACCGTGACGATTTGCGCGAGGTCTGGCAAAACCATCCCGAACTCAACCGTTTCCGGAACCGTACCCGCATTCCCCTCTCCGATTTCCCCTATTGCCGGGACTGTGTCTATCGCAACTATTGTACGGGGAACTGCCCCGCACTGGCAGGCACCCTGTTGGACGACCCTTACCAGCCCAGCCCGGATGCCTGCCTGAAACGGTTTCTCGCTGAAGGGGGCCGGTTGCCGAACATGCCATCGGGAACCTCTGGCGCCCATGCAACATGCTGATAGGAACCTTTCATCATCAAAAACACTAACAAGACCGGATCAAACAGAAGATCATGAACAGTACTGTTGAAGCAAAACCCGAAAAAACACCCTGCCCTTTGAATCAGATCTACTTCTACCTCACCGAGGGATGCAACCTCAAATGCCGCCACTGCTGGATTCAGCCCAGGTTCCAGGGAGACGGAAAAGCGGGCCCGGCCCTCGATGCCGGGCTTTTCCGATCGATTTTGGATCAGGCAAAACCCTTGGGGCTTTCAGGTGTCAAGCTCACGGGCGGAGAACCCTTGATTCACCCGGATATTGCCCGGCTCCTGGAGGATATCCGGGATCGTGAGCTGGGTCTCACCCTGGAGACCAACGGAGTGGCCGTAACCCCTCAATTGGCACAAAAGATCAAGGCCTGCGGGAACCCCTTTGTATCCGTGAGCCTTGACGGCGAGAGCTCTGAAATACACGAATGGGTACGGGGCGTGCCCGGCTGTCACGGCAAGGCCGTCTCCGGCATCCGGTGCCTGGTGGATAACGGGATCAATCCCCAGGTCATCATGACCCTCATGGAGCGGAACAGGGAGGAAATGGAACCCCTGGTCATGTGGGCCAAATCCCTGGGAGCCGGGTCGGTCAAATTCAATGTGCTGCAGCCCACGGCCAGGGGAGAGCGAATGCACGATACCGGAGAAGCCCTGTCCATTCGCACCCTGGTGGAATTGGGACGCTGGGTGGAAACGGAACTGGCCGGAAAAGCCGGCATTCCGCTTTATTTCGGCCATCCGCCGGCATTCCGCCCTTTGAGCCGGATTTTCGACGAAACCGGTGACGGATGCGGCATTTGCGGCATCTTCGGCATCCTGGGAGTTCTGGCGAACGGCTCCTACGCCCTTTGCGGCATCGGAGAAACGGTACCTGAACTTGTCTTCGGCGAGGCGGACCGAGACCCTTTAAAGGATGTGTGGGAAAAAAACCCCATTCTTAAGGCCATTCGAGAGGGTATTCCCGGACGCTTGGAGGGGGTATGCGGAAAGTGTGTCATGAAAGCCCGATGCTTGGGGAGCTGTATTGCACAGAACTACTACCGAAGCAGGGATCTGTGGGCCCCCTTCTGGTTCTGCGAGGCGGCCTTGATAGAGGGTCTCTTTCCCGAAACCCGTCTCATTCCCACCTAATCGAATCCTGCGCCGTTCTGGCACTTTATCCCCGCTGCGGCCCCTGAACGGCACTGCCCGGAAGCCGCGGCCCCTGACGCGCACCCACCCACCGCCTCAGGCCCCACGTCGCATGCCGGTGCGTTGGTTGCCGTGTTACCCGCCATGCAGGCGGCTTCCTTGAGATCCAGGGGAAATACCCGATAGAGTTTGGGGGCTTGATATTCCATCATTCTTCCTTTGATCTGCTTATGGCGCGGGAGAGAAACCTACGGCTGATGAAGTACTTGTAGGGAAACCGGATCCGCCAATTTTCGGATTCGGCAGACCGTCTTCCGGCGGCCCGTTTTCCCACCATGAGGATCCATTCCATTTCGTTCCCTCGCCGTATCTGAAGCACCTTGGTCTTCATAAAGGGATTGAAAACATTGGATATGCCGGAATTCACAATCACCTTTGAAACGGCTTTGATGGGAGTTGAACCGTTATCGAGAAAAAAGCGTCTCAGCAGTCCGACTTTGTGAACAAAATACCCGATTCTCCCCCCCCTTATGGGGATGAGCCGAGTTTTTCGTTTGACCGAAACGACTTTCCCCGCGATGTCCCGGTAAATGACCGTGTAGGGATCCACGCTGTTGTTATTGTCCCCACGGGTGCGCACCCATCCGGGTCCGATTTCGACGATGCGATGCACCACGTCCGTGGGCTTTGTGGGATGGGGATAGACGATGACATCTCCCACCCGCATTTCGTCCATTTTCTGATAGCCGGCAATTTGGATACCGTCCCCCGGCCTCAGGGTCGGGTACATACTGGGGCCTATGCAGGTGCTGTATGTGCTTCTAAAATCCGCCATTTCAGTCGTCCCTCGACGTTCTTATTCGTCTCCGGGGAAGTTTGGGAATCGATGTTGCGGACAGCCATATCACTCGGGCGGCAGTATAGGGGCCTTTTTTAAAAATGGCAAACACCGTTTTAGGGTTTGATTTCCCACATGTTTTGGATTATCATTCGGCCTCATTTTATAACTGTGCGGCAATGATGACATGCAACTCGAAGGAGAACCTATGACAAGCCTTAACAAACCAATCGCCAATCCCCTGGTAGTGCTGCGGGAGGAATTCGATGACTGGGCCGTGCTCTTTGACCCGGACACGGGTGAGACCTACGGGCTCGATCCGGTGGGGGTATTCATCTGGAAACTGCTGGACGGGAACAACGACATTCCGGAGATTCTGGAGAAACTGCGCCAAGCCTGCGAGGGGGGCATTCCGGAAGAAGCGCCGGACCATCTTTCAGAATTCATCGAAGACCTCACCAACAGAGGGCTCGCGGGCTATCAAAACAACTAGCGTTCACCCATGGGAAGCTGGTTTTCTTACCTGAAGCAGGGTTTCACCCGGGGACTCCCCGGCGACCGGATTGCGGGATCCCAAGAGTATAAAACCATACGGGAAAGCCTGAAACCGATCTTTCCCTCCATTATCAGGCACTGGAAAATGGGGGTTGTGGGGGGCGTTTTTTTATTGAGTGCGTCACTTTTAACCTTTCCACAGCCCATGATCACCCGGTTTCTGGTGGACCGGGTTCTTCTGGAAAAGAACCTTCCGCTCCTCTTCCCCGTGCTTGTCCTCTGGGCGGCCGTGGCCCTGGGTCAGACATTCTCCGGCATGCTTCAGGGTTTTTTCTTCACCCGTTTCCAGCAGGACGTCACCCTTGATATTCAGAAAAGCCTCCTTGAAAGGACCTTGAGTCTCCCCAAGGCCTTTTTCGACAGCATCAAGACCGGATACCTTGTCTCCCGCATCCGGAACGACGTAAGTGGGGTCCAGTGGTTCTTCTCGGGCACCCTGGTTCAGCTGGTGAATCAGGTTATCCGATTCATCGGCGGGATCATCTTCATCTTCTATTTGGAATGGCGTATCGCCACCCCCGTAACCCTTTCCCTGCCTGTCACGTTCTTTTTGGCCCGATATCTGGCCAAGCGGTCCTATGTGCTGAGCCATCATGCCATGGAAAGAAATTCAGAAGTGAACGGCGTCTTTCAGGAGACGCTATCTTCCGTCCCCCTTGTAAAGGCCTTTTCAAAGGAAGGTCATACCATCAAACGCATGACCGACGGGCTCAAACGGGCCTTCGGCATCTCCCTGGAACAACAGACGGTCGGTTCCGTCAACAATCTCGCCATCCAGGCCATGCCGGGACTCGGCAGGCTCTTTGTGCTCGCCTTCGGATCCTACTGGGTCATCAAGGGGGACTGGACCGTGGGATCGCTGCTGGCTTTTCAGGCCTATCTGGGTTATGTGTACGGCCCGGCCCAGTTCCTGGCCAATACCAACTTTCAATTTCAGGCTTCCCGTGCGTCCCTTGAGCGGGTGGCGGCTCTGTTTCACACAATACCCGAAGACAAACCCGGATCCGGCGAAAAAATCAAAGGGACCCTGGGAGACATTGAGTTCAGAGGGGTCGGATTCTCCTATGACGGACGGAAGAATATCCTCCAAAACGCCAACTTCAGGGTAAAAGCGGGCCAGCGGGTCGCCATCGTCGGTCCCAGCGGCGCCGGAAAAACAACCCTTGTGAGCCTGTTGCTGCGGTTTTACCGCCCCGAAACAGGCGAAATCTACTTCGGCGAGAGAGCCGCCTCGAATCTTGAAACCCGGTCCCTGCGCCGGAGGTTCGGCTACGTTCCCCAGGAATCCATACTCCTTTCGGGCTCCATCGCCGAAAACCTCTGCTACGGGAACCCGGATGCAACAACGGCCCAGATGGAGAAGGCGGCCAGAATAGCGGGCATTCATGACTTTGTCAGTGAACTGCCCGAAGGGTACAAGACCGTGATCGGAGAACGGGGCGCCACCCTTTCGGAAGGTCAGAAGCAGCGCATTGCCATTGCCCGGGCCCTCATTCGGGACCCGGACGTATTGATCCTGGACGAGCCTTTTTCGGCATTGGACCGGCAGACGGAAGCAGCAGTGCTTCACTCCCTGCCCGGTGCAATTGCGGACAAAACGGTCTTTGTGATCGCCCACAATGCGGCCGGCATCAGGGATGCCCACATGATCCTTTCCCTGGACGCATCGGGAAAGGTAACCGTCAGCAGTCCGGATTCACGGCACCTTCATGGCGACCAAGAGCAAACCGTACACAATTTTCGTGAACGGAAAATCCACCCATGAACCCCCTAAACGGCTACAGGATTGCGTTGGCGGACGGCAGCACCTGGCGGCTGACCGCCGACCGATGGACCGAGGCCTGGTTGAAAGCCCTTTCCCGCATCATGGGACTGGGACCGGCATCCGGGGATGAGACACACGTCATACGGGTCCGCGGCACCCGGGACCTGGATGCGCCGCATCCCCCAAAGGTGAGTGGACCCGCACCCTCTGAACCAAACTGGCAATGCTTCAGACATGGCGGCATCCACCGAATCTGGCGGCATGACAAGGATCCTTTGATCGTCGTGGAACTCAATAGAACACATTTGGCGCACCCGCAAATATGGTACATCAATATGTGGTCAACCATCAGGGAACTTCACAGATACGGACTCTTTCGGGGCGGCACACCCGTCCACGGGGCTTTGGCGGCCCTGAACGGCAGGGGGGTCCTCATCGCAGCATCGGGCGGCACCGGAAAATCCACATGCCATGGTCGGCTTCCCGATCATTGGGAGGGGATCTGTGATGACCAGGCTTTTGTGCTCAATACCGGGGACGGTTGTTACAGGGTCCACCCCTTTCCCACCTGGAGCGATCATCTCTGGGCCGGCTCCACAAAGGAGTGGCGGGTGGAAAGGTCATACCCGCTCGAAAGGGTCTTTTTTCTGGAACAGGCTGCTGTGGATGAGGTGCGGCCGGTGACCCCGTCAAAAGCGGTTTCAAAGCTTTATGAAGCGGCCAGAGAGGTGTGGGAACCGTCCTGGTCCAGAATTGATCGTAAGGATAAGGCAAGGGAGACATCCATGCTCTTCATGAATGTCTCTGAAATCGCACGGTCCGTACCCGCCTATCGCCTTTTGGCCACCCGTGAGGGAGAGTTCTGGAAACAGATGGAGCGGGCCCTTTTGGAATGACCCATGAACTGAACGGAAGTCCATCAACGCTTCTCTCTTTTAGTCTTGCGCCAGGTTTTCAGTTCGGTAATGAAATTCTCATACCGTTGTGCATCATGGGTTTTCACACGATACATGTATTCCAAAAAGAACGCCAGAGAAATCCCGAAGATAAACGCCACGGCCATGGCCAGGACCACATTCATCAATAGATTCGGTTTTTCAGCCGACATATCGGCGGGGACCGAGGGCGGATCCATCACCGTAAACCCGTAATATTTCTGCGCATTGGCAAAGGTCTCTTTTTCGATCTCGTTTGCCCGTAAGGTGTGGATTTTCTCTTTCATGAGCGGGTCGATCACCGTCTCAAGCTGCTTTTCCAGGAAGCGTTTTTTCTCTTTGGCGTCGCGAAGGGCCTCGTTTCTGAGGGTGTCGCTCAGTTCATTCAGATAATGATCCAGGAACTCCTTTGCCTTTACCGGATCATCCCAACGGATGCTCACACTGATGGGCATCTGTCGTCCCGAAAGGGGTACACCACGACCGCCGGTCTGCATGGGTTCTGCTTTAAGCATTTCCCTCAAGGCTTCGCACGCGGAATGGAGGCTCGGGGGATCCCCTTTCCATTTCTTTTTCGTTTTGTCCCATAACTGGGGAAAGATCTCCCGCTTCAAATGGTATTTTTCGATCACCTTGACCGTAAGACCCCGGCTTTCCAGCATCATCAGCAGTTTGTCAGAAGATGATCTGCCGGCGCTGTACTGGGCCAGTCCCAATTGACCCTGGCCAGCCGGACCGAAAGAGGCGATTCCGCTCTGCTGGGGAACAATAATGGCCTCAGACCTGTAGAGTTTTGCCTCTGATCGGAGCAAAGTGACAATGAAAGCTGCCAGACCGGCGGCCAGAACCAGTCCGAGAATCAGCCGCTTCCGTCTGAGCATTACCAGCACTAAATCAAGAAGGTCGATCTCGTCCTCCGTCCCGGACCCGTAAGATGCTTGCAAGGACTTGTTGGGGCCGTCGTTTGTCTCGGCAAAAGCCGGTTTTTTTTTAACGGGACTCGTCTGCGACACAATTTCTCCTATGAAAAAGGGACCAGCATGTTGTTACCAAACCCCCATGGTCTCATTTGTCTTTAAGGGCCGCCTTCCCCTGGCCCATGGTCAAAGCATTCAAATGGGCAGGCTGGAGTCCTTTGCGGGGAACAATGATGGCGTCTCCCGGAAAGAGCTTTGTCTCTTCAAAGGTCTCTTCGTCCATGGTTTTACTGACAACCGTCCCATCAACCCGAAGAACGTACATCTGATCTTCCCATGCGCTCTTCGTGGGACCGCCGCTTTTTGCCAAATAATAGGCCAAATAGGGACGTTTGGCATCGTAGACATAAGCCGTCGGGTGATAAACCGCCCCCGTGACGCTAATGGTGCCCGGGTTTTTGGGAATGTGTAGGCTGTCGCCGTCCCAGACCCATAGATTTTCCGATTCCCTTATGGCCTGTCCTTCAGACAAAAGAGGGATAACAACACGGCCGGAGGGTTTTGTTTCACGGAGTCCGGCAAGGAGTGCTTTTTTGGCGGAGATGGACAAGGCAAGGCTCGCAACTTCTTTTTCCGTCATAAGGGGCTGTTCTGATAGAGATTCCGAAGCAGCGATTTCCATCTCCAGTCCCTTGATGAGTTCCTCAAGTTGCCGTTGCTCTCTTTCCTTTATCGACTCCCGCGTAAAAATGGCGCCCCGCAGATAAGCTTCTGGTGTAGCGCCTCCGGCTCTTTTAAGGACGGTGTCAAGACTTTCATTATCCGAGATCCCGTAGGTTCCCGGGAAGACGATTTCACCTGAGAGGACCATGGTCTTTTTTCTGGACCCCCAGCCGGGAATCTCTTTGATGTAGACTTCGTCATGGGGCATCAGCTGTCTGTTCTCTGAATCTTCGCCCTTGAGGGCCCGGGCCACATCGAATTCTGAAATCGACGTCTTGACCTTTTCCCCTTGCACAATATGGTATCGCACCACTTCTCCACGCTTCAAATAGGCCCCGGGCATCACGCCGCCCCCCAGGTAGATCAAATCTCTGATGGTCATCTCCTTTGAAAGTTCGTATTTTCCCGGTTTCCTCACGCTGCCTGAAATGGTCGCACATTCCTTGTTTTCAAAATCCTCCTGCTTGAAAATGTGAATTTCATCCTTCGGTTCAAGCAGGATATTCTGGCTTTCCTCTCCTTTCAGATAGAGCCGTTGGGGGCTAAAAGGGATCACTTTCCATGCCATGTCCTCCATGCAATACCGCCTGACAACCGCATAGGCCATGTAGGAGTCCAACCCAAGGCTTTCGATATGGGGAAGGACATCCATGATGCGAAACCCTTGCGCATAGGCATATTCCCCCGGACGACGTACGTTGCCGTAGAGATATACCGCGTTTACCGGGTCCGGCAGGATGCGGGAAACCGAAATCAAATCGCCGTCTTGAAGTTGAAATTCCCTCATGGCCGCTTCTAAGCCACCTGAGATATCCAGGACCACCTGTTCCTTATTGTCCAAGGCGCGGGCAACTTGAATGCGGGAGCGGTATGCCGAGGGCCTTAAGCCTGCGGCCAACGCGATGGCCGTTTTCAGGCTCCGTTTATTTTTCAGTTCATAAATGGCCGGCCTTCTCACATTGCCGGACACACCCACCATGGGTCCCGCTTGAGGGACAAAGATGATATCACCCGAATGAACCGTTTGATCGGTGGAAACATCTCCCTCCAACAATAGATCATAGATGTCCATGCGGGAGATGACCTTTCCTTCCCGCTTCAACCGGACTTCTCTCAAAGACCCCAGTTCCGTGGGACCGCCTGAAATGTGCAGCGCTTTCAAGGCCGTTGCCGGTGCGCTAATGGTGTAGACACCGGGATTCTTGACCTCTCCCAGGACAAAGACCTGGATGAATTTCAAAACCCCTAAACTGACGCTCACATTGACCCCGCTGATGGCCTCCAGTCTGGACTCGATCAAATCGGAAACTTCCCGAAAGGAGAGTCCGCCAACCGACACTTCACCGACTTTGGGAAGGATCACCTTTCCTGCCCTGTCCACCTTCAAGTTGGCCAATTTATCTATTCGGCCCCACATGAGGACTTTTATTTCGTCCCCCGGCCCCACCACATAATCTTCCGATACGGAAAGTGTCATGGCCGCAGAAAAGGCCTTGGCTTCCTCTGAGAAGAACTTGTGGCCGAAGATCTCCAGTTGAGGGGCTTCATCACCTTTCGGTTCACTCGGGTAGAAAATGCCCGCCTTTACCGCACCCGTTTCCGAACCCTCGTCAGCGTTATGAGAAGGTGGCAATTGGCTGTTGGCCCAAGAAAACGGCACCATCCCCGTGAATAGTAGAAAGGCTACCCCCAGAACAAAGATTCTTTTGCGTTTTCCAATCATAATCCCTCTTAGGAAAAAACCGGCTCACATGCGTTAATAAATCAATTCGTGGGATGTTATGAAATCTGTATCATCGTGTCAATATACTGGCCTCCATAATCTGAAATCATCTGCCACCCTTACCGGATGGGTTGGCTCATCTTCGCTAGGCCCTAAAAACCATATTGACCCTTGCCAGAACCTTTCATGAATTGTACGATTCAGAAGATATGCCGCCCCATGCCAGTGCCTGGGGGCAATACTGCTTGCGTTTTTCGGGGTGAACCGGATGGAAAACAAAAAGGCACACTTTCCCTTTGTGGTTGATTTCAAGCCACAATTTCTTTTAAACTGGATGCTTTTCAGACTGTTCAAACGGGTCCATCTGAATGAAAACTGGGTCCTGCGATTGAAGGAAATGCATCGCCGGGGTACAGTGGTTTACGCCATCAAGTATCGCGGGCGTCTCGATTTTCTGCTTTACCACTTTCGCTTCCTCATCGGCCGTCTCCCTCACCCGAAAATCGCTTTCAACCTCAATATGTCCCTTGTCCTTCCCCTTGGCCAGCTCTTTAAGGTCATGAAATTCTACCTGGCCAGCCTGATGAAAAATGGTCGTTTCCCCAGCCCATTTAACACGGGGTTCTTTGAAGAGGCCATTTCCCAGGGAACCTCGGCCCTGCTCTGTCTGTTGGACCCGGTCGGTTTTGCCAGGCACTTTATCGATTCAGAAAAGGATTCCATCACATTTCTGTTGGAAACCCAAAAGAAAATGACGCGCCCCATTTTCTTGGTTCCCCAGTTGATCACCTACAGCAAAGCCCCTGAAAAGAGCCACCAGAGCCTATTTGACATTCTTTTTGGATTTAAGGACCGCCTCGGCTTTCCCAGGAAGATCATCCTCTTTTTCAGGCACAACCGCCGCGCATTCATCGATTTTGGCGAGCCAATTAACCTGCAGGAGATCATATCCGGAAATGCCGCTTCCATGCCGCTGGAAGAGATGACCGCCAGAGTAAGGAAATCACTCCTTGAAAGTATCGATCAGCAGAAGCGTGTCATACTGGGGCCGGTCTTAAAATCGCGATTACATTTCAGAGAAACGGTTCTTCGAGATCCGGACGTCATTTTGGCCATCAAGGCCAACGCAGCGGACAAGAAAACCGGATTGAAACAAAGCAAGAAAAAGGCCGTGGCCTATTTCGATGAGATCGCCGCCGATTTCAACATTGCCTACATCGAATTCGGTCATATGGTATTGACCTGGCTATGGAAGAAGATGTTCCAGGGCATCGACTACCGTTCGGATGAATTGGCCAAAATCAGGGATCGAACCCGCCAAGGGACCGTCATTTATGTCCCTTCCCACAAAAGCCATATCGATTATCTGGTCCTCAGTTACATCCTGTATGTAAACCACCTGCATGTCCCCAGGATTGCCGCTGGAAAAAACCTCGCTTTCTGGCCCCTGGGCAGTTTTTTCAGAAAATCAGGCGGCTTCTTCATACGAAGAACGTTTAAAGGTGCCAGACTCTATGCAGCGGTCTTTTCCCGATACATCAAAGCCCTCATCCAGGCAAAATATCCCCTGGAGTTTTTTATCGAAGGAGGCCGAAGCAGAAGCGGTAAGCTGATCCTTCCCAAGATCGGCTTTCTCTCCATTCTGGTGGAATCCTACCGGGAACACTACTGCGACGATCTCATTTTTGTGCCGGCATCCATTGTGTATGACCGTATTCTGGAGGAACAGTCTTATCTCAAGGAAGTGGGTGGGGACAAAAAGAAAACAGAGAGCCTGAAGCAGTTTGTAAGAACCCGGCGATTCCTGAAAAAAAAGTACGGAAAGATCTATATCCGTTTCGGTCAGCCCATCTCCCTTAGAGAATACCTTGCTCGAAAAGACCACCAGGCGGACAGAAAGCATCGGCACCTGGCCCTTCACATCATCCGCAGCATCAACAGGTCCACCCTCGTAACGCCTGTGGCCATCACGGCCACGGCGATTCTGGCCAAACACCGCAAGGGGTTTCAAAAAAGGGAAATCATGGAAACCGGCGAGACAATTCTGAATTTCCTCAGAGCCCGGGGCGCGCCCGTGGCCGAATCATGCAATAACTGTGAAAATGCCATTACGGAAACGCTGGGTGTTCTGGTAAAGGATCATGTGCTTGAAACCATCAAAGACGTGGATGAAGCGGAACTCTTCTATTTCGCAAGGGACGAAAAAAAACCGGAACTGGAATATTATAAGAACTCTATCATCCACAACTTTATTCCCCATGCCCTTGTATCCCTTTCACTGCTCACAGGAAACCGTGAGATCACCCCCAGGGAAGACTTGGTAAAAGACTATCTATTTCTGAAAAGGGTTTTTCGGTTTGAATTCATTTATGATGAAGAGAGCCACACCCCCGAAAAAGAAGTAGAGAGAATTCTGGATCACCTGTTTGAAACACGGCTGCTGGTGAAAAGCGAGGTCAGGGCCGGTTACAGCCTCACCAGGCCAGGCATTGAACAAACAGCACTCTGGGCCAGCCTTTTGAAAACATTTTTGGAATCCTACTGGATTGCGGCAACCATCATACTGAAACGCAGGCGAAACGGCAAAAGGCGCTCGGAAATACTCAAGAGCATGACCAACCAGGGACAGCGTTACTTCAGGCTCGGGCTCATCGACCATCTTGAAGCGGTTTCTCAGATCACTTTTAAAAACGCCGTCCGCATGATCAACGAGGATTTTCCATCCCTTCCAAATGCGCCCGATTCGGAGGAGGCATGGATCCTCGAGAAACTGGCCCAATTCAGCAAGCGCCTCCACCAGCTTTCACAATTCAACCAATAATGGAGAAAGGAGTCATTCATATGTGGAGAGTGTTATTTTTCCTGTTTTCTTTCATCTCCTTGGGTTTCTTTTGGATGCCGGAAACGGGGTTCGCCGACTATTCTCCCAGCGGCAAAGATTGGATGAAAAATCTGGACGATGATCTCCTGATCACCCAGATCACCATCCCCGGGACCCATGATTCGGCGGCGGACCACGACCACTGCGCCGAGAACTGGAAGTGCAAAGCGGTCATAGAATTTGCGTCTACCCAGACCTATAACATTCGGGACCAGATGGATTTGGGAATCCGCTTTTTCGATGTGCGGCTCGCCTATGATGAAAACAATGACAGAGGCTTTGAATTTCATCACGGTCCCTACGATTTAAAACAGAGCATCGGCGATGCCATCGGGTGGGCAAAGGATTTCCTTGAGGCGCATCCTTCAGAGTTTCTGATCTGGCTCATCAAACAGGAGCATACGAATGAAGATGCGGACTCTTTCTGGCGTGACCTTTCCGATGAATTCGCGGGATACGAAGATCTCTTCTACCTGAAAAAGAAGATACTCACCGTCGGCGAGGCGCGTGGGAAAGTGATCGTCATGGCCCGGAACCATTCGTCGGAATATCCCCAAGGGTATCATGTGGAATGGAGCGATAATACCGTATACGATCAAGGCAGCGACAAAGATTTAACCTATATTGCGGAAGACCACTACAAACTCGCCTCCGTTTATACCTCCGTCAAATTCATGAACATTCGCCGCAATCTCTTTCTGGCCAGGTCCTGCGTCAACTGCGGCTCAGAAAAGACCCTCTTTTTCACCTTCTTGAGCGGGGAAGGTGATGTTGCGGGCAAAGGGCCTGCCCATTACGCCGACTATGAAAACCCCCACACGGGAGACTGGCTCACGGAAGACGCCGCTTTGGGACCCCGCGCCGGCATCGTTGCCATGGATTTTGCAGGCGACAATTCCCACTCCGGAGATTATCTCCTGGACACGCTCATCGGGCAGAATCCTCCACATAGGGTTCCGGGCTGGTTCGGAGACTCGAATGACGGCGGCGGCGTTACCATCGCCGACATCAACCAAAACGGCCATCCGGACCTGGTGGTCATGAGCATCCATGATTGCAGCGGCGAAAACACCGGATGGTACCGCATCGGATGGGATCTGG
>JANQDY010000172.1 GCA_028278625.1 Thermodesulfobacteriota bacterium | reverse complement strand
ATACGTCATCTTTAGTGCATAAAGCTTCGCGTTATATGCCACCCCGCCGATGTAATCGCCAACGGTCCCGAGATCGCCGGCGACGATTCCAGCACAGGCGGTACCGTGCCCGTTTCCATCCATGGGATCGCTTTTGTTCTCACCGCAATCGTAACCGCCGATGACTTTGGAATTGGGAAATCCGCCGCCACCCAACCGGGGGTGCGTATAGTCTATCCCCGTATCGCAAATGGCCACGGAGAGACCGCTTCCATTGTAGGTACTTCTGGCAATAGATGCGTTGATCAATGGTATGCCCTGAGCCAGATTGGGATAAACAAGAATGTCTTCTTCTATGGAAAGCACTTCCCCGTTGGCAATCAGTGCTTCTAATCCTTCGAGCGTCGCCCTTGCTGAAAACCCGTAAACATATTTGAAGCGATTGGTAATGGTAACATCTTGTGAGTCCATACCTGCAACAACGGCGTCTATTGCACCGTTTACATCATTTGAAAGCATCGTGCGAACCGCTTTGCTCTTAAGGTTCAAAGGTGCATTGATCCCGGCAGGTTGTCTCAAGTTTACAATGATGCGGCTTTCGGACTGCCCATTTGAAAATCCGGACAGAATCGATCGAGGATCGATCAATTTCGTACTTTCTGATACCACCCTGAAATCATCTAACTCATCACCTTCCACCGGACACACGGATCCCAAAAGGATGAGAAGAATCGGAAAAGCCATATGGTGAAGGATCTTTCCGGACCACCGTTTCATGGTTTTTAAGACAATCGTCACTTTTTTCTCCTTTTGAAGGGCTTTTTCCGTTTCCCCTCTCACTTTGAAAACAAGTGGGGAATTTGTCAAGGCCCATAATGCCGGTTTTCGGTTTCTCATTTTTGTTCCATGGAATCAAAAAGATCTTGACATACGATTTTGAAAAGGGTAATAAATCCGGCCATGGAAACATGTGGAATAAAAAAGAGCACGATTCATTTGAGAAACTGGTGGTGGCGCAGCCTGACACAGAAGGGGTGTGCCGACCGGAGTTAGAGACACCAGCAACATACTGAGACAAACAAACCGTGGCACGCTTCATCAACGCGCCACGGTTTTGTTATGATCACAACCAAGAAAAGAAGGGCCGTGGGGCAAATGCTTCACGGCCCTTTTTTTGTGAGGTCACAAACCGTTGGAAATAAAACCTTCTCTTACGGATTTTAAAGGAATGGCTTCAGAGGGAAACCTCATCCCGGTTTACGGAGAGTTTCTCGCTGACACGGAAACCCCGGTTTCCGCCTATTTGAAAATAAAAGAAAAAGATTTTTCATATCTTCTTGAAAGCGCCGACGGTGGGGCCACATGGGGAAGATACAGCTTTATCGGCTATAAGCCCCTCCTGGTCGTCCGTTATGGAGACCGGGAAATGCAAATCACCGCAAATAGAAAAACCAGGCGCTTGGGTTCCGTAGACAACCCTCTGGAAATTTTAAGGTCCCTGGCAACGGAATACCGTTCCGTCACTTCAAAGGATTTGCCGCCTTTTCAGGGAGGCCTCGTGGGATTCCTGAACTATGACCTCATTCGCACCTGGGAACCGGTTCCAGGGGACCCCCTTTATGAAGACATGCCGGAATGCCTTTTCACCGCATCCGAAAGACTGATCATTTTCGACCACCTGACCCACAGAATCATTGTGGTCAGCCATGCCCGCCTTCATGAAGAGAGTGATCCGGAAGCAGCCTATGATGACGCCTGCAACGCCGTCAAGGAAACCATGGCCGAACTCATGGAACCGGTGCCCAATCACGTGCCCAAAGACGGCCTTAAGATCTCAGAACTTAATGCCAATATGGAGAAAGAAGCCTTCATGGCCGCCGTCGACAGGACTAAGGAGTATATCGTCGCGGGCGACGCCATTCAAGTGGTTCTCTCACAGCGCTTCGAGGGCCATGTATCCGGTGACGATTTCATCCTCTATCGAAACTTGAGAAGTGTCAATCCATCCCCCTACATGTTCTATCTCAACTTCGGGGAAAGCAGGCTCATCGGCGCTTCCCCCGAAATTCTGGTGCGCCTTACGGACGGCCTCATCGAACTGCGTCCCATCGCCGGAACCCGCCCCAGGGGAAAGAACGAGAAGGAGGACCGGAGCCTCGAAGAAGAGCTCATGGCGGATCCCAAGGAGCGTGCCGAACACATCATGCTGGTGGATCTGGGCCGAAACGACGCCGGAAAGGTGGCGGCACCCGGGTCGGTGACCGTTCCAAGGCTCATGGAAGTGGAACGCTACTCCCACGTCATGCACATCGTAAGCCGGGTGGAAGCCAGCCTGAAGCCTCAAAAAGACGCCTTTGACCTTTTCATGGCCGCTTTTCCCGCGGGTACCGTTTCAGGGGCACCTAAGATTCGCGCCATGGAAATCATCGATGAACTGGAACCTTCCCCCAGGGGTCCTTACGCGGGGGCCGTTGGGTATTTCGGTTTCAACGGGAACATGGATTTCTGTATCACCATCCGTACCATGGCCCGTCACAAAGACCGTCTCTCCTTTCAGGTGGGGGCCGGCATCGTGGCCGACTCCGATCCGGAAAATGAATATCAGGAAACACTCAACAAGGCCGGTGCCATGTTGCAGGCCATCAGGAGGACGCAAACGCAATGATTCTCATGATCGATAACTACGACTCTTTTACCTACAACCTGGTTCAGATGATACAGATGCTGGGAAGACCCATTTCCGTCAGGCGGAATGATCAGGTGAGTATTGAAGACTTGGAAACACTCAGCCCCGCGGCCCTGGTGATCTCGCCCGGTCCCGGAACACCCGATGATGCCGGCATCTCCATGGATGCCATCCGCCGGTTCGGAGACCGGATACCGATTCTCGGGGTCTGTCTCGGCCATCAATCCATGGCGGCGGCTTTTGGCGGTGAAGTCGTCCGTGCCGGCCGCATCATGCACGGAAAGACAAGCCGGGTCTTTCATGACGGACATACCCTTTACAGTGACCTGCCCAACCCCTTTTCCGCCATTCGTTATCATTCCCTCCTGGTAAACCGGGGCCGGGTACCTGAAGGCTTTGAGGTGAGTGCCTGGACCGAGCAAGGGGAGGTCATGGGAATCCGGCACAGGGAGTACCCAATGGAAGGCGTACAGTTTCACCCGGAATCGATCCTGACCGATGCCGGTATGGATATGATAAAAAACTTTTTAGGGAGGATAGACCAATGATCAAAGAAGCCATCGCCAAAGTCGTAAACGGTGAGGACCTGACCGAACCGGAAATGGTATCCGCCATGAGCGAAATCATGACCGGAAAGACAACCGATTCCCAGATCGGTGCCTTTCTCACCGCCCTTCGAATGAAAGGGGAAACCGTGACCGAAATCACCGGGGCCGCCAAGGTCATGCGGGAAAAAGCCGGCAAGATTGACGTAAACAATCACCTGGTCAACATCGACCGTGATGAAATCAATGCGGAAGATGAAACCCTTTTGGACATTGTGGGAACCGGAGGGGACGGCACCAGAACCTTCAATGTCTCCACCACCACTGCTTTCGTGGCGGCCGGAGCAGGCCTGCGCGTGGCCAAACACGGCAATCGCGCGGTGTCGAGCCTTTGCGGCAGCGCCGACGTGCTGGAGAACCTGGGCGTGAACCTGGACATCAACCACGCGGATGTGGAACGGTGCGTCAATGAAGTGGGCATCGGATTTTTGTACGCTCCCAGTTTTCACGGCGCCATGAAATACGCAGCCAATCCGCGACGGGAAATCGGGCTAAGAACCGTTTTCAACCTGCTGGGTCCTCTCACCAACCCCGCCAATGCCAACGTACAGGTATTGGGCGTGTACGCCCAGGACCTAACCGAAATGATGGCCAGTGTCTTAAACAATCTGGGAACGCGCCAGGCGTTTGTGGTGTGCGGTGAAGGGACCTATGATGAAATCAGCATTTGCGGCAAAACAAAAGTGACTCATCTCAAAAACGGTCAAATGGACACCTTTTATATGGCGCCGGAAACATACGGTTTTAAGCGGGCCGAACCCCAGGAGATCCAGGGTGGCAATGCCAAACGGAATGCGGAAATCGTAAGAGAGATCCTCGATGGTGGAAAGGGCCCCAAACGGGAAATGGTTCTTTTAAACGCTGCCTCGGCCTATGTGGCCGCCGGCCTGGACAATGATTTTGCCCAAGGGATTAAACGGGCGGAATCGGTGATCGATTCTGGAATGGCACGGCAAAAGCTGAATGCGCTGGTTGAATTCACCCGCGGCTGTACCGACTTCGTTCGAAAGGAGCTCTAGATGCACGCCAAGCTGGCGGAAATCCTAAAGGAAAAAGAGGCGGAAATAGCATCTCTTAAGAGCATCGGTCCCTCGGCACTGGAAGTTGACCCGTCAGCGGACCGACGCGATTTCAAAAAGGTGATTTCAGGGTCTTGCGGCATTGATCTGATCGCGGAAATCAAATTCGGATCCCCATCTGCCGGAACTATCCGGCACGGGTCCGACCCGTTTCGCATCGGAACGGCCTATGAGGCGAACGGTGCGGCCGCCATTTCCCTTTTGACGGACAAAAAGTTCTTCAAAGGAGATCTCAAGCACCTGCCTGAACTCAAAGAAAGGATTCGTCTGCCCATTTTGAGAAAGGACTTCATCCTGCATGACATACAGGTCAGGGAATCGGCCTCATTTGGCGCCGACGCCATCCTTTTGATTGCCCGGATACTCTCCTTTGAGCAATTGAAAGACCTGCTTGGTGTATCGCGCAATTATGGTATTGCCGTACTCACCGAAGTTCACGACCGGGAAGACCTTGAAAAAGCACTAACCTGCGACGCGGACATCATCGGCATCAACAACCGGGATCTCGATACTTTCAAAATCGATTTAAACACCACGTTTCAACTGGCGCCCCTCGTTCCCGAAGATCGCCTGTTGGTTTGTGAAAGCGGCATCGGTTCAGATCAGGATATCGCGCTGCTGAAAGGTTTGAACATTGATGCGGTGCTGGTGGGCACGGCTCTCATGAGTGCGGAGGATCCGGGGAAGGAAGCGGGAAAACTGGTGGCGGCGGGCGCCGCCTGACGGGCTTATGGAATGAAGGAAACAGAGTCACAGCTTTTACCGGAGGCAAACACAGGAATGAATCAACGCGGATACTACGGAGAATTTGGCGGCGCATTTATCCCGGAAATACTGGTCTCCACCTTTGATGAACTGGTTCGGGCTTTTGAAGACGCCAAAAGGGATGCCTCGTTCTGGAATGAATATGAAGAGATCATGCACAATTATTCCGGCAGGCCCACACCGGTGACCTATGCCGGCAATCTCACCCGCCATTTCAAAGGCCCCCGCATCTACATCAAAAGGGAGGATCTCAACCACACGGGGGCCCACAAGGCCAATAATGTCATGGGCCAGGGACTCCTGGTCAAAAGGATGGGAAAAACCAGGGTCATCGCGGAAACCGGTGCCGGCCAGCACGGTGTGGCCACCGCCACAATGGCCGCCAAATACGGGTTTGAATGCACCATCTACATGGGAGAAACGGATGTCTTGCGCCAGCGGCCCAACGTGTTCTGGATGGAGCGGCTGGGTGCCCGGGTCATCCCCGTTACGGACGGATCAAGAATACTGAAGGATGCCATCAATGAAGCGTTCAGGGACTGGGTATCCAACATGGAGAACACCCATTATGTTCTGGGCACCGCCTGTGGGCCGCATCCCTATCCTGAAATGGTTTCCTGGTTCCAGTCCATTATCGGCCGGGAGGCCAGGGAACAGATCATGGCACAGGCGGGAAAGCTGCCCACACGTGTTTTTGCCTGTGTGGGCGGCGGATCCAATGCGCTGGGGATATTCAGTGGTTTCATGGATGAACCCGTGGAACTGGTGGGTGCCGAGGCCGCCGGAAAAGGGCTTCATACGGGGAAACACGCCTCGCGAATGGCATCGGGAGACGGTAGCCCGGGTATGGCCCAGGGGTACAAAACCTATTTTCTCCAGGACAAGGACGGCCAGATGAAAGAGACCCATAGTGTGGCCGCCGGTCTGGACTATATCGGTGTCAGTCCTGTTCTGGCGGCACTGGGGGACAGTGGTCGGGTTCGCTTTGAAGGGGCCACGGACCTGGAAGTCATGGACGCCGTGAGCCTTGCCCTTAAAACGGAAGGGCTTATTCCCGCCCTTGAATCGGCCCATGCCTTTGCCCAGGCGTTTAAGGAAGCGCCCCATATGTCAGAAGAGGATGTCATTTTGATCAATCAATCCGGCCGGGGGGACAAGGACATCTTTACCGTTGCCGACGCATTTGATGACCCCGGCTGGAAGAGATTCATTCAGGAAAAAGCGGAGGCCTACCATGCTTGAAACTTATATCAAAGGGCGCCTGAAGGAGAAGCCGATACTTCTCATGACCCATATTGTGGTGGGGTACCCCTCCTTTTCGGCGTCCATGAAACTGGTTCGGGAAATGGTGAAGGCGGGAGTCGACTTAATGGAACTGCAGATCCCTTTTTCGGAGCCCATTGCCGACGGGCCCGTTATTCTGCGCGCCAACCAGACGGCCCTCGAGAGGGGCGCCACCGTGAACAAATGCCTTGCCTTTGCCAAAAAGGCAGCCGTTGAATTCACCATTCCATTTCTCATCATGACCTACTACAACATTCTGTATCAATACGGCGTGACATCTTTCATTTCCCGCATGGCCGAAACCGGCATCAGAGGGGCCATCATCCCGGATCTTCCGCCTGAAGAGGGCCGTGAATACCTGGAAACCATGAGAGCCCGGGATCTTTCTCCGGTGCTCATTTACTCCCCCACCACCTCTGATGATCGCATGGGGTATTTGAACGGTTTTGGAGCGGGGTTTATTTACTGTGTGGCGAGAAAGGGGGTCACCGGGGCCAGGACCGATTTTGACGACGATCTGGATCACTATCTAAAAAGATGCCGCAACGCCTCATCCCTTCCCCTGGCGGTCGGTTTCGGGGTCAGCGAAAAAAGGGACGTGGACTACCTGATAGGGAAAGCGGACATCGCCGTCATCGGAACCCAAACCCTTCGCATCATGGAAGCGTCCGGTGCCGGGGCCGTTTTTGACTTCATCTCCGGTTTGCGGACATCTTAGGAACTCCGGTCCGTCGATTCTCCCCCGGCACAATACCACCCAATTGCGGATTGACAATAAAAGTCGGAAAATTTAAGATTGCCGCGATTTTGATGGAACATATTTTCAAAAGGAGAATCACGGGCTTTGGAGGCCGCCTTTTTAGACTATCAACATATGATTCCTGACTTTTCCCGTTTTCAGGAAAGCCTCAAGGAACCCTTCCCCGTTCATTTAAGAATAAACCGGCTGAAAACAACGCCCGAGAGGACGGTTTCCGCTCTTAAGAAGAGAGGAATTGGGCTGACAAGGGTTTCACGGCCATATGATACGCTCTATATTGCTCGAAATCTTCCTTACCCCGGGAATCTTCTGGAGTACTATTTGGGCTACTTTCACCCCCAGGCACTCACTTCAGCCCTGGCCGCCATCGCCCTTGGCCCTCGAAAGGACGCCCTGGTACTGGACATGTGCGCTGCACCGGGGGGTAAAAGCGCTCATCTGGCGGATTTGACGGAAAACACCGGTTTCATGATTTGTAACGATCTTTTTGCCAACCGTCACGTATCTTTGGGGCACACCCTTTCGAGGCTGGGCGTTCAGAATTCCGTGGTGACCGGCTATCAGGCCCAGGAATTCCCCTTGCGGCAGCAATTTGATTATGTGCTGGCGGATGTCCCATGTTCATGCGAAGGAAAATTCAGAATCACATCAAGGGAAATGTCCTATCGCGAAGACAAAGGGAGAAACCGACTTTACGATACCCAGAAGAAAATCCTTTTGCGCGGATTTGACCTGCTCAGAGAGAATGGGAAAATGCTCTACGCAACCTGCACTTACAACCCGGCGGAAAACGAATCGGTGGTGGATTTCCTGCTGAAGAACAGGGACGCGGAATTGCTGCCCATTGAACTGGGAATCCCTTTTGAACCGGGACTGACGGAATGGAATGATGAAACATACGACAAACGCCTTACAAAAGCCGCCCGTTTCTACCCCCACCACACCCATTCGGTGGGATTCTTCATGGCCAGAATTGGCCGAAGATGAAAGCCGGCTGCAGGTAACAACCTATTTGCTGGAACGCTTCGGAATCCCTCCCGGAGTTCTTGACCCGTATCACCTCCTTGAAAGGAAAAGGAGCTGGTTCATTCTTCGAAAGTCGGAACAGATCAAGAGAGGCGCCCATCTCAAAGTTTCCAAGGTGGGCCTCAGGGCTTTCAGAAAAGTGGGTCAATTCATCAAGCCAACGACCCGTTTCATTCAGATGTTTGGTCAATATGCCACAAAAGGCGTATGCCAATTGAAAGTGCCGCAGCTCAAAACTCTGGTTCTGGAAGGTGAGATTAGCGTTGATCTCCACCTGGATAAAGGGTATGTCATTCTCACCCTGGAAAATGATGTAGCCTTAGGCCTTGGGTTCTACGATGGTGGTCGCCTTCGGTCTCAGCTGCCAGGAAAACAGATCAGAGAAGAGATGCTTAAATGAATGATAGATATTGGGAGAAGAGACAATGTTGACAAATCTTCAGATAGAAAAATACGCCGATGTCCTGTTGTGGGGTCTTAAAACAGCCAGGACCGAAAGCTTCGAGAAAGGGGACGTGATCATGGTTCAATTCGACCTCCCCGCCCTGGAACTGGCCGAAGTGCTGCACGGAAAGCTCCTGGACATGGGAGCGCATCCGGTCATGCGGTTGAGCAAAACCATTGTCATGGAACACGATTTCTATGAAAAATCCGATGAAAATCAGCTGGTTTTCAGAGGTCCCTGGGATGATGAACTCTTCAGGCATTTAAACGGCAGGATCTTCCTCCACGGCCCCACCTCCCTGACGCATCTGGCGGATATCGATCCCAAACGGATCGGCAAGGTGGCCGTGGCCATGAAACCCCTGCGGGACATCATGCGCAAACGTGAAGAGCAGGGAAAGCTGGGATGGACCCTGTGTGCCCTTCCCACCCGCGCCCTTGCCCAGCATGCCGGACTCACCCTGGAAGAATACACCCAACAGATCGTCAAGGCCTGCTACCTGGATCAAGCGGATCCGGTCAGCGCCTGGAATGAGATCTATAAGGACGCCATGGAGATCAAGAAATGGATGAACCGGATGGATGTTGAGTTTTACCATGTGGCATCCGAAAACATCGATCTTAAGATCACGCCGGGACATCAAAGAAAATGGATCGGCATATCCGGGCATAACATTCCCAGTTTTGAACTCTTCATCTCCCCGGACTGGCGTGGCACCCAAGGTACCTATTACGCCAACCAACCATCCTTTAGAAGCGGAAATTACGTGGAAGGGGTTCACCTGACATTTAAAGACGGAATCGTCACCGAAATCAAAGCAACCAAAGGGGAAACCTTCACACAGAAGCAATTGGACATGGATGAGGGGGCCCGTCGCATCGGGGAGTTCAGTCTAACGGATAAACGTTTCTCCAAAATCGACCGCTTCATGGCCAGCACCCTGTATGACGAAAATTTCGGGGGGGACAACGGCAACTGTCATCTGGCCGTGGGTGCCTCCTACTCAGACACCTTTGACGGAGATCCGTCGACGCTGACCGAAGAGGTCAAAAAGGATCTGGGCTTTAACGACTCAGCCCTTCACTGGGACCTGGTGAATACCGAGGCAAAGACGGTCACCGCCCATTTGAAGTCGGGTGAAAAAATGGTGGTCTATGAGGAGGGGATGTTTAAGTGTTGAAAAGCGTTTTCAGTTGTCAGTGAACAGTTATCAGTTTTCTCAAGGAAACACCGCATGCTGGAAAACACCTTCATCCATATCCCGGGGATCGGCCCCAAAACCGAACAGAGACTCTGGGATATGGGCATTTTCAGATGGCGGGACTTCATTGAGCAGGAAAAGCCTGTCTTTTCCCGGGCAAAAGACCTCCTCATTCATCAACATCTGGAAAGATCCCTTTTGAACCGGGACAACATCGGCTATTTCAGTGAACGGTTGCCGGTGGCGGAGATGTGGCGCCTTTTTGAGGCGTTCAGGGATCGGGCCGTCTATCTGGACATTGAAACCAGCGGCTACGATCAATGGACCAACGACATCACCGTCATCGGCCTCTATGACGGCAGTGATGTTCAGACCTTTGTCAGCGGGAAGAACCTGGAATCTTTTGAGATAGCCATCGCCAAATACGATCTGGTGATCACCTTTAACGGCGCCTGTTTCGACCTCCCCTTTATAAGGCGATCTTTTCCCGGCATTTCACTGCCCGAAGGGCACATTGATCTTCGGTTTATCCTCAAGAAGCTGGGCTATGGCGGCGGTCTTAAAACCATCGAGAAGGATCTTGGTATCTCCCGCCATGACGACATCGACGGCATGGACGGATTTGAGGCGGTCCGGTTGTGGCAGGCTTACCAGTGGGGAGACGATGATGCCCTTTCAACCCTTATCCGCTACAATAGCGCGGATATCGTGAACCTTAGACCCTTGATGGAGTTCGCATTTCATCAAATGAAGACGAAAACATTCCCTTTCACTTCCTATTCTTCCAACGGAAGCGTGTCTATGAAATGAAGGATTTCACGGGCGAATCCCTTTAAATCGCTGAGGTTCTTTCGCAGGATACCCACAACGATTTCCGGATCAATGCGGGCGTAATCATGAACAACAATGTTCCGGAATTTGGACATGCCGATCATGGCGCTGCCAACCGATTCCGAAAGGATACTGTTTTCAGTCAAGATTATGAACAAATCCTTATTGTCGCGGGGTTCTCTCAATCCCATTCGTGAGACGATATGCGCGGCAGTGTCGATGCAGGATTCACAGGCAAGATGAAGGGTTCTTTCTACAAACCGTTGGTCTTTCTTGCTTTTCCGGTAATTTGAAAGTGTAATGGATTCGTACTCCGCGAGATCTTCGACATACTCCCTCAAGAATCGCAATTTGGATTCAATAACTTCACGGTTTACAGATTTGCCCACACTTTCAGCATTCATAAAATGCCCTCAAATCCCTGCGCTCTTTTTCCAAATAGTATTGAAAATCGAAATACTCCTTTTGGCTGCGCAACCGGAACGACTCTTCCTTTAGGTCGTTTTCTATATAAATCGGCTTTCCATGGCTGAAGACCTGGTGTTTCATCTTTAATGAGGCGTCATTCAATACCACAATGTCCGCCTGGCGCCCAAAGAACTGCTCGATCGATTCTATAAGATCCATTCGGATCTTGTGTTTATCAATGGCATTTAACCCGGGCTTCACAAGTACGGCAATATCAACATCGCTCCGCCTGTTTTGGTGACCTTCGGCCATTGAACCGAAAAGATAGGCGGAAAGAACCTCGTCCTTTTTGCGGAAGATTTCCTCTAGTTTGGTGATTCGCTGTTGACCAAGGGTTTGCATTTTCACGGCTCTCCTTAACGCTAAACCGCTGTTTGATGCTCTCGCGTTTTCCTCAAACCCGGCATTCTGAGAACCGTACCATCGTGGGGGACGGATGTCAAACGGCGCAATGCGGCTAGACTTTCGGCCGCTTGAACATGGTTCCATTATTTCTTCAGCATTGGGATTGTCGTCCCCTCCTTTTTTTCTCTTGACGATATTCATGCATTAAGAATACAATTTCATGAAACATAGCCATGAAAGGGCTTCGATATGGCGAATCTGCAAATTAAGGGGATCGACGACGACATTTATGCCCACTTAAAAGCGCTTGCCGCTTCGGAACATCGATCCGTTAGCCAGCAAGTTCTTTTTCTGGTTCGGGCCTATCTGGCAAGAGCAAATCATCAGAAATCAGCAAAAACCCCGGCGGAAGTCCTGCTCGAACTCTCCGGCTCATGGGAAGATAAAAGAGCGCCTGAAGAGATTATTGAAAGCTTGAAAAACGCCAGGAAAAGGTCTCGCAAACTCACGGAAGGGTTCTGATGTACCTCCTTGACACCGACACCATCATTTACACTCTAAAAGGGAATGAAGCCGTCAATAAACACCTGAGACTGCATATTGAAGACCCAATGAAAATGAGTATCATAACGCTTTTGGAGTTGTACTACGGCGCCCACAAGTCCCGAAGAGTCGCCAGCAATCTTGCAAAGGTCAAGAGATTGGAGGCGGAATTCGAAATTCTACCCACGGGGAAGGAATCGGCGGAAATTTTTGGGATGTTGAAGGCCACGTTGGAAAAGTCGGGGCTCCGTCTGGATGACTTCGATTTGATCATCGCCGCTTGCGCGATGGTCCACAATCTGACCCTCGTAACAAACAACCTCGCACATTTTCAGCGGATAGAGGGACTGAAGCTTGCCAATTGGACGATTGCCCCCAGCTGACGCCCTGAAATCACAGGTTCCTGGACAATATGAAATCAAAGGTTTTCGCGATCGCTTAAAGGTCAAACCTTGGGCCGTTTGTACATGGCCTCAATGAGATCGCCGAAGGCTTTATTGACGTAACTCCGTTTGACCTTCATGGTGGGGGTCACTTCCCCGTCTTCTTCATAAAGCTTCTTGGGTAAAATTGTGAATTTCTTGACCTGCTCCACCCGGGCCAGGGTTTCATTCACCTGGTTTACCTCATCCTGGATGAGCCGGTTGATTTCCGGGCTTTGTGTCAGGTCTTTGTAGGTGGAAAACTGGACCTTGTTATCCTGGGCGAATTTCACCACATTGTCCTCATCGATCATGATCAGGGCAGTGATGAATTTGCGTTGATCGCCGATCACCACGGCATCGTTAATGTAGGAGCTGAATTTCAGTTTGTTCTCAATATACTGGGGCGTAATGTTCTTCCCGCCGGCGGTAACGATGATGTCCTTTTTCCGGTCCGTGATCTTGAGATACCCGTCTTCGTCAATCTCCCCCACATCACCGGAATAGAGCCAGCCGTCCCGAATGGTTTCCGCCGTGGCTTCGGGATTCTTGTAATACCCTTTGAAGACGCTGGGGGATTTCACCAGTATTTCGCCGTCTTCCGCGATCCTGATTTTGGTTCCCGTTATCGGTGGACCCACGGTGCCGAACTTCACCTTTCCCACCCGGGAAACACAGGTCACGCCGGTTCCTTCCGTCTGGCCGTACCCTTCTATGAGATTCACACCGATGGACTGGAAGAAATGGAGCACATCAGGAGAGATGGGCGCAGCACCGGAATAGGCGATCCGCATGCGGTCGAACCCCATCCGTTCTTTCAGCTTCCTGAACACGGCAAAATGGGCCAGTCTGTAAAAGAATTCCACCCCCCCCGGAACCTGCTTGAAATCCATCATGAGCGAGGCCCGTTTCTTGCCAGTTTTAAGGGCTGCCCCGAACACCAGCCTTTTAAACCAGGTGGCATCGGACATGCGAATATAGACTGCCGACAGATATTTTTCCCATATACGGGGCACCGCGTACCCGACGGTGGGAGAAACTTCAACCATATTGTCAGTCACCGTCTCCAGATTTTCGATAAAATTGACCGTGTACGCGTGGGTGATATGTCCCATCACCGAAAAGAGCTGTTCGAAAACATGACAAAGGGGGAGGAAGGAGAGGACCTCGTCCGCATCGCTCATGGGGTTCTCTTGTGTGATGGCCCGGCCCATCCACATGAGATTCCGGTGGGTCAACATGGCCCCTTTGGGAGGACCCGTGGTGCCGGAGGTGTAAATGAGCATTGAAAGATCTTCCGGCGCCACCTGTGCCATTCTGGATTCAAAGGGTTCCGGGTCCTTTTTCAATACATCACCGCCCATCTCAAGGATTTCATCATAGGTCATGACCATCTCATCTTCAAAATGCCGCAACCCTTCCAGATCCCAAACAACGACTTTCTTGAGATGGGGGACGTTATCCCTGAACTGAAGCCACTTATCCAGCTGTTCTTCATTTTCCACAAAGAAGAATTTGGAGTCGGAATTGCCGATCACATACTCCACCTGGGGCCACGCATTGGTGGAATAAACGCCCACGGAGGTGCCGCCCGCGCACTGGACACCCATATCGATGATCACCCATTCCGGGCAGTTGTCACCGATGATGGAAACACAATCCCCTTTTTCGAGCCCCATGGCCATGAGCGCCGCCCCCAGGCTGCTGGCCCGCTCATAGTACTCATTCCACGAAATATCGTGCCACAGGCCGTACTCCTTTTTGCGCATGGACGTCCGGTCACCGTATTTGGCCACCGTGGTTTTGAACATCAAGGGGACAGTCTCTATCGCCATCGTTTCTTCCGTTTCCACCGCTGAAACCCTTTTGCCGACTCCTCGCTCCGGATGCCCATGTAGAATTCCTTCACATCCCGGTCTTCCATCAACTCCTCTGAGCTCCCTTTCATGACGAACCGCCCGTTTTCGAGAATCAACCCCGTATCACTGATGGAAAGGGCCATACGGGCATTCTGTTCCACCAAAAGGATTGTCACGCCCTGGTCATTGATGGTTTGAATAATCTTGAAAATTTCGTTCACCAAAATGGGTGAAAGCCCCAATGAGGGTTCATCCAGGAAGAGAAGCTTGGGCCTGTTCATCAGTGCCCGGCCGATGGCCAGCATCTGCTGCTCACCCCCTGAAAGGGTCCCGGCCCATTGCCCGTGCCGCTCTTTCAAGACGGGAAATCGTTCGAAAATCTTCTCCACATCCTTCCGGATACCGGAACGGTCCCGACGGATATAGGCCCCCATCATCAGATTTTCCCGCACCGTCAGTTCCTCGAAGACCTCACGGCCCTCAGGCACATAAGAAATCCCCATTCGGACAATGACTTCCGCGTCCTTTCCATCGATGCGTTTTCCCAAAAATTCGATGGTCCCTTTGTCCGGTTGATCATCCAGCAGACCCATCACCGTCTTTAATATGGTGGATTTGCCCGCGCCGTTGTTTCCCAAAATCGCCGTGATGGTCCCTTCATCAACGGTCAAGGAAATCCCTCTTAACGCGTAAATGAGGCCGTAGAAGGTTTCGATATTCTTGATTTCAAGCAGCGTCGTCAATCTATTCGTCCTCTCCCAGATACGCTTTCAACACTTCCGGGTTTTTCTGAACCTCCTCCGGGCCGCCCTCCATAATGGGCTTGCCAAAGTTGATCACCAGAATCCTATCGGAGATGTCCATAACCATCTTCATGTCATGCTCAATCAGCAGGATCGTCACGCCCAGTTCATCCTGAATGTCCTTGACCCAGAAAATCATATCCTGCTTTTCTTCGGAATTCATTCCTGCGCACGGTTCGTCCAGCAACAGCAGTTCCGGTTCAAGGGCCAGGGCCCGCCCCAGTTCCACCTGTTTTTGCGTGCCGTAGGGAAGCGCCCCCACGAACTTGTTGCGCACCGGCTGAAGATCCAGAAGGTCAATGATTTCCTCAACCTTTCGCCTGTGATTGATCTCCTCCCGGCCCGCGAAGGAACGCCTTCCCCACATGAAAGATCCTCTGAAAAGGCCGGTTTTCATAAAATTGTGCCGGCCCGCCATAAGGTTCTCCATGGTACTCATGTGACTGAACAGTTCGATATTCTGAAAAGTGCGGGCAATACCCATTTTCGCCACGCGATCGGGCTTCTTCCCTTGAATCTCCTTCCCCTTGAAAGCAATCCGGCCCCGATTGGGCCTGTAAATACCGTTGATACAATTGAACAGGGTGGTCTTTCCCGCGCCGTTGGGACCGATAATGGCGAAGATGTTCCCTTTTTGAACCTCAAAATTGATGTCTTCCAGGGCCACGAGGCCTCCGAAGGAGATGCCCAGCCCCTCTACCTTGAAAAAGGTCATAAACCCCTAACTAACCGAAGATATTTGAAATTTATAGAGTAAATGTCGAATATCGAACAAGGAATGTGCAATTATGAAGTTTCACTTCCACATTCATTGTTCCTTGTTCGATATTCTGCGGTTCAAATGTTAGTGAATCTCCATCCAGTCGGTCAGTTTTTCGTACTTACCGCCTTTTAAGCACTTGACCAGGAAGATTTCCTTCTGTCCCTGCCGGCATTCGTAGGGTTCGGCCAGATCAAGCGGGCCGTAACTGATTTTCCCGCCGATCCCTTTGAAGTTCTTGATCTTCTCCATTTCCTGAACCAGCCGTTCACGGGTCAGATCCTTGCCGCACCGTTTGATCCCCTCCACCAGCGGCTCCGCAAAAAGAATGCCCGCATAGAAAAACAGGCCCCAGCGTTCACCCTTTGCCGCATATTTTTCATAAGCGTCTTTTTTGTACTTCTGAAGCAGGGCGTTGTCCGAATCCGGCAACTCCCCGAATGTTGCGGCGATCACGCCTTCCCAAAGCCCTTTGCTGATCTTGTACATGAGCGGGAAATCGGAACAGGTACTGGTGCTCATCCACTGGGGCGCAAATTTCATGGCCTTGCTGGTTCCCACAATCCTTACCGCGTGAACGGGCGTCACCCACAGGAGCACCGCATCCGCCTTGGCCTTTTTCAATTTCATGACGTGGGGTTTCATGTCCGTATCGGCTTTTTCCACGGGAATCTGGGCCACCAGCTTGAAACCCAGCTTTTCCAGCTCTTCCGAAGCCCCTTTGAGGCCGTTTTTGCCGTAGTCATCATTCTGATAAGCGATGGCAATGCGCTTTTTCCCCAGCTTCTGAACGGCATACCGAACAAGGCCCTTGGCTTCGATGTAGTAAAGGGGATACACCGCAAAGAGATACTTGCGCGGGGGCTCGATCCAATGAAGGGAACCGGACGAAGGCCCTACCCAGGGAATGTTCCGCTCCATCAAATAATCCACCACCGAAAGTCCCGGTGCCGTGCCCACGCCTGACACCCATGCAAACATGCCGGTCCCTTCTTGCAGTTCCTTTACGCCCGCCTTGGTTTTGGCCGGATTGTAACCGTCGTCAAACATGTGATGAATCAGTTTTCTACCATGAATGCCTCCTTGTGCGTTGATCATCTTGAAGTAGGCATCCGTACCCCTCGCCACCGAGCCCCACGGAGCGGCAGGTCCGGTCTGTGGTCCCCATTGACCGATATGGATTTCCGTATCCGTTACCCCTTCTTCAGCAATGGCCCCAAACGCCGTCCCCAACACCAGAAGAACTGCTGCAAATCCTGTCAGAAATCTTTTCATTTTCATGCCCTTCTCCTTTCCATCAATGGTTGACAAAACAACTCGAACGCGGCCCACGGAATTCCGCGGCCCGCAATCCGCATTCCTCACACCTTCTTCACATAGTGCCTGGCAAAAAGCCCCGAAGGCTTGATGCAAAGAACCAGAACGATGATGGCAAAAGCCACAACGGATTTGAACTCTATGGAGACATAGAGCCCAAAAAGATTCTCAATGATGCCGATGATATAAGCACCAAAAACAGATCCGGGAAGAGATGTCATGCCGCCCATCACAGCTCCGGCAAATCCTTTCAGCATGGGATCCCACATCATGTAGGGCTGCATGGTGACCGGTGATATCAGAAGACCTGCCAGACATCCGACCATGGATGAAATTCCCCAGGTCACCATGAGAATGCGGTTTGTTCGAATCCCCATGAGGCGGGCGGCCGTATGGTTCTGTTGGGTCGCCTTCATGGCAACGCCCAGTTTGGAATACTTAAGAAAAAGAAATATGATGATCATGACGGATAGCGCCACCACAAAGGTGAGTACTTCAAGGGCACTCACATAAACCTCTCCGATTTCCACACTGTCGTAGGGAGAGAGGGGAAAAGGCATGGTTTTGGGATCAGCCCCGAATTTCCAGGAAACAATTCCCATGAGGATCATCTCAAGGCCGATGGTAATGATGATCATGCCGAGGACATTGGGCTCCTTGGCACGCCTCAGCACGGCAAATTCCAGAAAAAAACCCAAGAAAGCGGCAAAAACAAGGGCCGAAGGAAACGCCACATAAAAGGGGAAACCGTGGTACTCCAACACCATGTAGGTGAGAAAACTGGCGACCAGGGCCATTTCCCCCTGTGCGAAATTGACCACTTCGGAGGTTTTGTAGATAAGCACCATGGCAAGCCCCATGAGGGCATAGGAACTTCCCACGGCAATACCGCTGGCAACGGTTTGGATGAATTCAAGCATTAAAGCCTCCTGCTGGCTCATGGCTGATGGCTCATGGCTGTAGCATCTTATTGCCTACTATGAGCCATGAGCCAAGAGCTAAAAGCTAGAACGGCCAGGTACGCCAGTAGATCTTGGTGCGGATCCAGAACCCGTAAATGCCCAGCGGTTCAAAAAGCATGATCAACACCATGATGAGTCCGTAAATGATGAACTGGATGTTGCTGACCCCGGTGATGGAGAAATAGTTCTTGCTCAGCGCCTCAAGCCACTGGCCAAGATAGGGGATGCTCAGGATGTTCCGCAGCTCCAGGTCCAGCCAGCTCAAAAGACAGGCCCCGGCAATACCGCCGAAAATAGACCCCAGCCCCCCCACCACCACCATGCCCAAGAATATAACGGACATCATGAGACCGAACATTTCAGGCTCAATGAACCTTAACACAAAGGCATAGAGCCCGCCGGCGATTCCCGCATAAAAGGCGCTCACCGCAAAGGCCAGTGTTTTGTAGTAGGTCAGGTTGACACCCATGGTTTCCGCCGCAATATCCGCATCGCGGATCGCAATGAAAGCGCGGCCCACTTTGGTTTTGATGATATTGCGGGCGGCCAGAACCAGAATGACGGTAATAAAAATCAGAAGGTAATAGAAATCCCGGTCCGTTTCCAGGTGCAACGGACCGACGGTCAGGGGCGGCGTATGGAGCCCCTGCCTCCCGCCGAAAAGATCCATCCGTCCGATCACCTGGGTAATGGTCAGGCCAAATCCCAAGGTGGCGATGGAAAGGTACGGTCCTTCCAGGCGGAGGGCTGGTATTCCCAGCAGGAAACCGAACAGGGCCGCCACCAACCCGCCGGCGGGCAGGGCCAGAAGAAAGGGAAGATGCGCTTTCAACATGAAAACCACGGTACCGTAGGCACCGATGGCGAAGAAACCGGCATGGCCCAGGGATATCTGTCCGGTATAGCCCACCAGAAGGTTCAAGCCAACGGCCACGATGATGTTGATGGCCATGTAGTTGGCCATATAGACATAATAGTTTTTGACAAAGAATGGAAAAAGCCCCAGGCAGACCATCAAAGCCACGAACCAAAAGACCACCACGCCTGAAGAAAAGAGCCGCACATCTTCGTAATAGTCCCTTTTCATGTCCATGGATAAGTACGCTCCTTCAGCCGCAAGAATGCGGACCGCCAATTATGTTTGATCCGTTCTATTTATGATCCGTTTTATCGAGCACTTTCCGGTAGTAGAATTCCGACTCTCCCAGCAGCGGGGAACCCTTGCCCATCATGTTGAGCTGCATGATCTTGTAGTTGATTCTTTTGATATGGCGGACCTTTTCTTTTTCGTCCGGGATACTGTCCAGCATGTCTTCCATGGTCCTGATCTCTTTCCTCAGTTCCAGTTCCGGCGGTAGACAGTCGGCGTTTTTGAGGATTTTATAGGTCAAACGGAGTTCTTCGGGAATGTTGCGGTCGTCTTCAAATTGTATGGGTTTTCCTTTTCCCGGAAGGTTGTCAAAATCTCCATTGTCCTGTGCTTCTTGAATCCGTTTTTCAATGATCTTTTGAAATGCAAACATGAATTGGTTGGTCCGTCCCGAATTGAGTTGACTTGGTTATATACGATCGACTTTTTGATTTCAAGATAAATCCTTATGGGGCAACCCCGTCCAACACCCTCTCAAAACGCCATCTTCAACACCTTTTAACATCATTTTTTCCTTGTTTAACCCTACCCATCGGGTGTACCAATACAGATTGATCAAAACCCCTCTTCCATGACCCTTACGGAGAAGACGCCATGGATGTTATCATTACCAAAGGACTTGCCCAGTTACGTGCCATTCCCTTTTATCCGGCCATCCAGTCCGCCGGCAAATACGAACTCGTCGATTTGACCCTCACGGTCATTGGCGTTGCCTTTGAAGAGGTGTCAAAGCGCGCCCCCGAACTCAGGCGGGAAATACTGGCATGGGATGACGGCAGGCGTTGTGCCCTGGGGGTTCTTCCCAAAGGTCCTTTTATCACCCTTGAAAAAACCGATCACCGCATTCGTTATCTGGGTAAAAGAAGGGCCGATCCGCACATGACATTTCTTTTCAAGAACCTGGACTCGGCACTCCTGGTGCTGACTGCCCAGATGAGCACCCATCAGGCCCTGGCCGAAAGCCGGATTTTGTTGGACGGACAGCTCAGCTACGGAATGGAATTCAACCGGGCCATGGCCATTGTGGAAACCTACCTCTTTCCACAGTTCATACTCAGCAGGATTATTAAACGGCCGCCCGTTCTGAACCTTTATCAACTGGCAACCAAAGGGATTATTTACGCGGCCATGGGTCCGGCCCTGATCAGTAACGGCCTTAAATGCGCCCTCGGGAAAGGATAAGGAGGAATCGACATGTTGCCCAATTATTATCAGTTCTATTGCCCCGTGAAAATCCTCTCCGGCCAGCTGGCCGTCAGCAATATTCCTTTTGAAATGAGTCTTCTGGGATGCAAGCGGGCCATGATTGTCACCGACAAAGGCGTGGTCAAAGCAGGACTCATGGATATTGTCAAAGCAGCCTTCGCGGATTCGGATGCGAAAATCGGACACATCTTTGATGAGGTCCCTCAGGATTCCAGTGACAAAACCGCCAACCGCATTGCCCGGATTTTCAGGACCGAACAATGCGACTGCCTGATTGCGGTTGGCGGCGGCAGTGCTCTCGATTCGGCCAAAGGGGCCAATATCGTGCTTTCAGCGGATTCCGGCAACATCCTTGATTATCAGGGGGCTGACAAGATTACCAGCGATCTGCACCCGCACATCGCCATCCCCACAACGGCCGGAACCGGCAGTGAAGTGACAAAAGTGGCGGTGATCTACAATGAAACCACCGAAACCAAAATGAGCTTTGTCTCTGACAAGCTCTACCCCGATCTTGCGGTCATCGATCCCCGCATGACGCTAACCATGCCGCCCATGATTACGGCCGCCACCGGCATGGATGCGCTGACCCATGCCGTGGAGGCCTACATCTGCATTCAGAAAAACCCCATTGACGACATTTTCGCCAAAACGGCCATGGATCTGATTCGCCGGTATCTGGTTTTGGCCACAAAAGATGGCAAGAACATGGAAGCACGCATGGGCATGGCCAATGCGGCCCTTTTTGCGGGAATTGCCTTCAGCAATTCCATGGTGGGGATGGTACACGCCCTGGCACACGCCCTGGGCGGTGTCTGCCATGTCCCCCACGGAGTGGCCAATGCCATCCTGCTTCCCTGGTGCCTTGAATACAATATTTCAAAGGTTCCCGAGTTTATTGCGGAGCTCTCCGGGCTTCTGGGAGGGGCCCAGGGCTATCTATCGCCCTCTGAGCAGGCGGAGGAAACCGTTTCCCTCATCAGAAATCTGCTTAAAAAATTGAGCGGAATCTCAGGAATTCCCGAGAAACTGCGCGATGCAAACGTCAAAAAGGATCAACTGCCTGAAGCGGCGGAAGCGGCCATCAATGACGGGGCCCTGATCTACAATCCCCGGGAGGTCACATATGAAGATGCCCTTGCCATCTACCGAAAGGCCTATTGACAATTGCTGTGACACAACCTGGTTCAAGACTTGACAAAAGAATTGATTCGGCCTACAATTGTCTTTAAATTTAGCATGTTATTATAATTTAGGAGAGACCTGTTGGGCATCACCATTGTACAGAAAAGCGACCTGAATCATCCCAAACCCAATCCGAAAGTGGCCCTGGTGCTCTCGGGCGGCGGCATTTCCGGCGGTGCATTTAAGATCGGCGGGTTGAACGCCTTGAGCAGCTTCATGACCAACCGGCGGCTCAGGGATTTCGACATATTCGTCGGTGTTAGCGTTGGCGCCATTATTGCCTCCTTTCTGGCCAACGGTATCTCCTCCAAGGATCTGTCGGACAGCCTGGAGGGGCTTCCCGGCAAATTGAACCCGGTCAGGGCCTGGGATCTTTACTGGCCCAATCTTCAGGGATTTCTGGAAATGCCGCCACACATTCTCGGGCATTTGTTTTCCATCGTACCCAAACGACTCCACGATATTGTGCGGTACAAGAACATTTTCAGGGAGGACTTCCGGCACCGGCTCATCAAAACGGTCCTGAAACCGACCTACAAGACCGTCGGGGACTTCCTGGCCTATTGCCTCAAGGACGGAAACCCCGATGCCAACCGTACGAGTTGGCCCTGGCATTATCTCCCTAACGGCATTTTCACCACCCATCCCTTTGAGCGGGCCATTCGAAAGAACCTGGAAGCCCACGGTCTCAATAATGATTTCACCGCTCTCTACAAAAAGAGGGGCAAAGAACTCTACACCGTTTCCATGAACCTGGACTGCGCAACGCGGGCGGTTTTCGGCCATGACGAAATCAATACGGTATCCATCTCAAAAGCCATGGAAGCCTCCATTGCCATTCCTTTTTTCTACAAACCGGTCAACATCGACGGCGTGGATTACGTGGATGGTGCGGTGATCCAGACCACCCACATGGAGCTGGCCGTGGCAAAGGATGCCGATCTGATCATCTGCTACAACCCGTTTCGCCCTTTTAATCTCGATTTGTTCTGCGAGCAGTGTGAAGCGAACCAAGACAGAATCCGCATTGCAAAAGACGGCATTTACGCCATTTTCAATCAGGTGATGCGGACCATGCTCCATACCCGTCTCATGCACGGGATTTCACTCTATCGCAAGAATCCGGATTTTAGGGGTGACATTATTCTGGTTGAGCCAACGGAATATGACGACAAATTCTTTGACATGAACCCCATGGGTTTTTGGGAACGGCGTGTGGCCGCCAAGCGAGGGTACGATTCGGTTCGGGAATCCATCAGCAAGGATTATGACATTTTAAATGAGATTCTGACGGCCCACGGCATCAAAACCAATCCCAAGTTTGCCACCCCTGCCCGGGAAGGGATGCTTCCCATGGCAGCTTAGTTATGGGCGAGGAGGAGAAACCATGATCATCGGTGTACCGGCAGAAGTAAAAGTTGCTGAAAAAAGAGTGGCGGTAACCCCTTCCGGCGTCAGAACCCTTGTTCAGAACGGCCACCTGGTCCTGCTGCAATCCAATGCGGGCCTGGGAAGCGGTTTCCCCAATGAACAGTATATCAGAGCCGGTGCACAGATCGTTGTTCATTCCAAGGACATCTGGGCGGATGCCAACATGATCGTAAAGGTTAAGGAACCCCTTCCCGAAGAATATGATCTCATGCGTGAAAACCAGATCATCTTCACCTACCTTCATCTGGCGGCAGCCAGGGAACTGGCGCAAAAAATGGTTGAGAAGAAGGTGGTGGGCATTGCCTATGAAACCATTCAAACGGATGCGGGGGCCCTCCCCCTCCTGGCACCCATGAGTGCCGTTGCCGGACGTCTTTCGGTTCAGGCCGGTGCCTATTGCCTTGAAGCCAAATCAGGCGGCATGGGGGTACTTCTGAGCGGCGTACCGGGCGTGAGACCCGCCTACGTGGTCATTATCGGAGGCGGCGTATCCGGCCTGCACGCCTGCTTTGGTGCCGTGGGAACAGGTGCACGGGTCACCATTCTGGACATCAACCAGGAACGTCTGGATTACATCAACGACGTCATGCGGGGCAGTGTCACCACCCTCATGAGCAACGAGGGCATATTGGAAGAAGAGGTCATCAAAGCGGATCTGGTGATCTGTTCCGTTCTGATTCCCGGAGCAACAGCCCCCAAGCTGATCTCAAGGGAACTGCTCACCAAAATGAAGCCTGGGGCCGCCATCGTCGATATCTCCATAGACCAGGGAGGGGCCTGCGAGACCAGCCGCCCCACGACCCATGAAGACCCCACTTACGTGGAAGAGGGAATTGTCCATTACTGCGTCAACAACATGCCCGGCGCGGTTCCCCGTACTTCCACCATGGCGCTCACCAACGCCACGCTGCCCTATACTCTCAAGATCGCCAATTTGGGCCATGAGAAAGCCATGGGGGAAGACCCGGCCATTTTAAGGGGGATGAACGTCATCAAAGGCCGCGTGGTCCACAAGGCCGTTGCCGAAAGTGTGGGGCTGCCGTATACGCCGATTTAGGTAATCCTCAGACGCACCGAAAGAATCAGGGCCATCAGAAAACAACGGGGCACGCTCCCTATTTAGGAGGCGTACCCCTTTTTTGGTTTCAACAGCTATTGCTTATACGACGGTAACATTGGCGGCAGCCGGTCCTTTAGGACCTTGTTCAACATCAAAAGATACCCGGTCACCCTCGCTGAGGCTTTTAAAGCCGCTTCCATTGATGGCTGAATGATGGACAAAAACATCGGGGCCATCTTCCTGCTCGATAAAGCCAAAGCCTTTACGGTCGTTGAACCATTTTACGGTTCCTTTAAACATGGGCACATCCTCCTTTCATATAATTATCAAAATTTCAAACTGGAGGATGAAACAAAGCGATTTGAACGGTCCTTCAGAAAAAAATCGCCCGGCGAGTTAAAAGCCGGGCCGTGTTGACAGGCTTTACAATAACACCTTTTGTAACAAAAGCAAGCCGAATACTCAAAATGTTTTTAAAATCCGTCAATTGGGAATGAACAATACCGTTTACGCATCGTACCATTGAGAACCAGGCACACACCGTGAAGATTCACGCACCCTTTTGCGGAAAACTCCCGGAAACAATGCTGCTATCTCACTTTGCCCGTTTCATTTCTTTCCGCCACAGCGTAGAATTCCACACCGTACTTTCGAATGCTCTCAAACATCGCCGGTGCGATTGTCCAGCCCGTTTCCTCCAGAAAAGGGCCGAGATCCTCGGGTGTTATGCTAAAGCGCCATGGCTCTCCGCCGGCTTTCTGAAGCCACAGCATCAAGCCGGTCCATGGGCCGGCATCCGGACGGCCGTCCGCGCCGGCCGGAATATAGGAAAAGGCCATCCGGCTGCCTGAACCTGTAACCTCGGCACATTGGAGAAACAGACCCTCCACCGCATCGGGAGAAAGATACATCACCAGGCCTTCGGCCACGACAACGGTTTGTGCATATCCATCCCATTGGCCCACGGCCAGGACATCCGTCAGCCTCTGTTTGCCGAGATCCTCTGCAATCAGATAGAGATTTTCCCGCCGCCCCATGGCCTCGATTCCCTTTATTTTTATGCGGGCGGTGGCCGGGTGATCGATTTCAAAGAATCTCACTTCAGGGAATTCCGGTGCCAATCGCCACGCCATGGTGTCGTAGCCGGCTCCCAGGACAAGGATCTGCCTGGCACCTTTTTGTATGCCAGCTCTTACCTGCTTTTCACAGAACGCCTTCCTCAGCGCAAATGCCTCGAACTGACCCGGCAGCATCCAGTCAAAAGACTCGTACAGGGAAACCATCCATCTGGAACGGCACCATCGTAAGGTTCTTTGGCTGACAAGGCCGGCGGCGGCCAGTAATTTCTCCGTGGCTTCCACGGTGCCTGGTGGAAAGCATTCATCCATTCCCTGCTTTGCTGAAAGAGTTACCATATTGAGCGCCACCTTAAGCGCCGTTCGGCTCGGTTTTTCCTTGCGCATTACAACCTCCCTGGGACAAAAAGGATTTGGAAAGAACATGGGGGTGCGCTCTCGATATAGAACGTATTCCCGCCCAAGCCTTTTTATCAGCTCCGGTTCCTTGATGGCTTTTACCTCCTAGACATTGAGCAAAATAAAAAGGGGCGTAAATATCAAACATAAAGAGATTGAGCCCAAAAATGCGCCCATACCGAAAAGCAGAAAAAACACGCCGCTAAGCATGGGATTCCGGCTATGGGCGTATGGACCGGACGTCACCAGCCGGTTTGGCGGGTTGAAAGGAACCGGGGTCCCCCTTGCCTTAAAAAAGCGATGAACCGACCAACCGATGAGGAGTAAGGCCAGAAGAAAAAGGGGCAAGGAAAGGGGGATTCCGATTGCCCGCGGAAACAAATCCCCCAAACCAAGCCTGTGGTCCAAATAGCGCCCCATCAGGACAAAAGCGAATATCAGCAGACCGTAGAATATCGCTCTCAGGGGCGTAAAGAAGTTCCGGACGCCCCTGCTGCTTGTGGCCAGGCAGTAGATAGTCTCAATCCATTTTGACTTAAGCGTCATATTTCCTCTTCCATCTCAAGCCATACGGTGTGACGAACCATGCCAAACGCTTTTAAGGCATCGGCAAGGGCCAGGCCCAGCGCACTTCCGCCTATTTGTCTTTTTTCCGCACGGCTAAACAGAACGATGGAGAAATCGGTATCGATCCTCTCCCGGCCGTAAATCTTGACCGACTGTCCCTTGTTTTCCGCTTCCACTTCCCTCATCAGTCTTTTAAGTGTTGACGCAAGGCTTTTCCGGTTGCGGTTCAGGGACCTCAGCTGTATTACTTCTATCCATTTCATCCGTTTACTCATTTTTCGGCTGCACATACCCCTTTTGAAAAATGAATGCCGAATCCGCGCAAGAGCTTCCTTAGGAATGCCATTCCCCCTTTTTCGGTTGTTTGAGATGTTTGAATTCGCCTTGACGCCTCAGATATTCGGCGCTGCCGCTCTCTTGCCAGAGATTCCACTAAATTCAGATCCATATTCAGTACCTCCTGTTCTGAGGTTGTTTGCCAATTTGTGATGCTTTCATTTGAAAAAGCTGCGATTTTCATGCCACAATAAAATATACAGCAATATTAATTAGTTAAAAGCAGAGAGGTTGCGGAACTATCATATATGGCAAATTCTGCTTGCCAAATAAGGCGATTTTGATATGAGTTGTCCCATGGGGCATTTATTTCGCGCGGAGCAATGGAATGGACAAAGACGCGTTTTTCCGTGAGGCGACCCTAAGAATCTGCGGGAATCTGGAGATCGAAGAAGCTTTGCAGGCACTTGTCATTTTGTTGGCGGGTTTCATGCCGGTGACAAGCGCTTATCTGCAGTATTATGACCGGAATTATGCAGCCATGCGAACCATTGCCCAGGCCACTGAAACAGACTGTCAAAAGCTGAACCTGCTGACCCCTCTGTCGGAAGCGGCCAAACAACACGCCGGAAACGCGCCCACTGAACAGGATGTGTTTCTTATCAGAGATCCCAAAACATTTCCCATCAGCCGTGAAATGACGGAATTTCACCACTTGGAGACGACTTCCGTCATCGTCATGGTGCTGAGAACGGACAAGGAGACGTTCGGTTATTTTGTTCTCGCTTCTGAAAAGCCGGAAAAACTCAAATATGAGCATCTCGAATGGGTGCTTATGCTAAAGGAGCCACTCGTCATTGCCATGTCCAATGCCTTGAAGCACAGGGAAGTGGTGAAGTTCAATGATCTCCTGGCCGACCACAACCGGTATTTGGCAGGTGAACTGCGGCGCCTGTCCGGAGACGAAATCGTAGGGGCCGATTTCGGGCTCAGAAGCGTCACACAAAAGGTGCGACAGGTGGCTTCCCTGGACAGCCCGGTGTTGCTTTTGGGAGAAACCGGTACCGGCAAGGATGTGATTGCCAATGCCATCCATTATTCATCCCAACGACACAATGGCCCATTCGTCAGCGTCAACTGCGGCGCCATTCCGGACACCCTCATTGACAGCGAGCTTTTCGGGCATGAAAAAGGCGCCTTCACCGGAGCCCTCTCCCAGAAGCGGGGCCGTTTTGAGCGTGCCAACAGGGGTACGATCTTACTGGATGAAATAGGTGAATTGCCGCCCCAGGCCCAGGTGCGGCTGCTGAGCGTTCTTCAGGACCGAAAGATTGAGCGCGTCGGGGGCGTCAAGACCATCCCTTTGGATATCCGCATCATCGCCGCCACCAACCGAAACCTGGAACAAATGGTGGAAGAGGAGCGGTTTCGCGAGGATTTGTGGTTCCGGCTCAACGTATTTCCCATATGGATACCGCCGCTCAGGGAGCGGAAGTCCGACATTCCGACCCTGGTGCAGCATTTCATCGCCCTCAAATCGAGGGAATTGAAACTGCCCCACGTTCCAACGCTCTCCTCCGGAACAATGGACATCATGATGGATTATCACTGGCCGGGCAATGTCCGGGAACTGCAGAACATCATCGAACGGGCCCTGATCCTGAACCCCTCAGGCCCCCTGTCACCCGAGGATATCAGCATCGCTTCCCCCCACCGATCCGAGAACTTCCGGAGAGCAGATGAAGCAACGGAACGCCTGGATGACGTCATAAGCAACCATATTCGCCGCGCACTATCTAAAACAAAGGGCAAGGTGAGCGGCGAAGATGGGGCTGCCGCCCTTCTGGGCATCAATCCCAGCACCCTTCGAAACCGGATGAAAAAGCTGGGAATAGACTATGGGAGAAGCAGCAAGGATTAAACAGCCCCCCCCTCTTCAATCATCTTATTCAGGAAAGCCCAAAAAAAAGCAACAACCGGCGAGAATTATGGCCTCGAAACCGTCTGGGGTTGGACAAGGGTGGACAAAATGCCTGAAAAAAGCTATCACTGCTGCAAAAATCCCATAAGAACTTCCCATGAAAAGAATTTACATTACGCTTTTTGGCATTTTTGTTTTTCTCTATATCCTTCCCCTTGGCCTTCGACCGCTCACCAGTCCGGATGAAACCAGATACGGTGAAATACCGAGGGAAATGCTGGTTTCCGGAGACTGGGTTGTTCCCAGGCTCAACGGTTTGAAATACTTTGAAAAGCCGGTTTTCGGCTACTGGGCAAATGCAGCATCCATCGCTCTTTTCGGAGAGAACGCCTTTGCCCTGCGCCTTCCATCCGCTTTATCGGTCGCTGTTTCGGCCCTTATGATCTTTCTGCTGGCCAGGCGGTTTAAAAAGAGGAAAGCGGTTTCCGTTTTGGCCCCGGCCATTTTCCTGACCAGTCCCATTGTGTTGGCCATCGGTCGCATCAATCTGCTTGACAGCCTCCTTTCCATGCTCCTGACCGGGGCCATGGTCTCTTTTTTCTTTGCCCATATGGCCCAAGGCAGGATGAAAAGGACGCTTCTGCTGGCCCTCATGGGGATTTTCTGCGGGCTGGCTTTTCTCACAAAGGGATTTCTGGCCTTCGCAGTCCCCGTTTTGGCGGCGGGCCCGTTCTTGGTTTGGGAGGGGCGTGCGAGAGATCTCCTCAAGATACCGTGGATCCCCCTGATGACGGCTTTTTTGGTTGCATTGCCATGGTCTTTGATGATTCATTTTCGAGAAGGGGATTTTTGGAACTACTTTTTCTGGATCGAACATATCGCAAGATTTCTGGATCCGATAAGAGGACAGCATCCGAAACCTATGTGGTATTTCTTGCCCATTCTCGTGGGCGGCGCTTTTCCCTGGGTGGCCCAGAGCGCGGCTGCCATTCCCATGATTTTCAGATTCGAATTGAAGAATCCCATAACCCGTTTCGCCATATGCTGGTTTCTTTTCCCCTTCCTTTTCTTCTCCGTTTGCAGCGGCAAGCTTATTCCCTATATCCTGCCGTGTTTTCCGCCACTTGCCATTGTTTATGCCATCGGTGTTGTCACCTATTTTGAAGCCGGAAAAAGACGCGCCTTTTCAGTTGCCTCCTGGGTGATGGCCATCCTTTTCGGTGCGAGCGGTCTGTTTCTCATGCTTTTCGGCTCCGGCAATTTTGAGATGATCCACTTATATGAAAAAGGAGAAACAATCAAATGGCTGCTGGGGGCCATGGGCGCCTTTCTGTTGGCCTTTTTTCTGATTGCCTCCCTTCGGGTGAAAGCATATCCGAAAAAACTGGTTCTTTATTGCGTGGGGATTGCCATCTTTTTTCTCATGGCGGATTTTGCTGTTCCCAACAGGGCATTGGATCGCAAAACTCCCGGAAAGATCCTCACCAAAAATCTATCCAGGGTAACCTCAGACGCCGTGCTGGTGTCCAACGATAATGTGATCCGTGCGGTCTGCTGGTTTTTCAAGCGAGATGACGTTCTGATACTTGAATTGGCCGGAGAACTCGCTTATGGATTGAAACGGGACCAAGACGGATCAGGAGATGTTCTGAGTGTTGAGGGGTTAAACGCCATGATCCTGGAAAACAGAGGAAAACGTCCCGTGATTCTGATTCTGATGAAGGACCATTATGAGAACCATAAAACGCGCTTGCCCGCACCTCTCTTTACGGATACGGACAAGCATTTCGTTTTCGTGGTTTATTAGATAACCAAAAAGATTTTCCGATTGCTTTATGAACAAACCTTTACTCTCAATTGTTTCCATGGTTTCCGGGCGTATTCCAGATTCATCCCACGGGGACATGGATCGTGAAAACAGGCCGTCAAAGCGTGTGTGGTCCGCGGCACTGCTTTCCATTGGGGGACTCATTTTCGGTTTCGTTACCTATCTGCACGGCTTAGGCTCCATTCACATTCTTCGGAACGGCGACGAATTGGTATATATGCACATCACACGTGTGACGAGCATGGCAAACCGGTGGCTGCCCATCGAGGGGATTCCCGGCATGAGTAATACCAAACCGCCGCTGTTGTTCTGGCAGGGGCTTCTGAGTACACAATGGGGGAACCACTGGTCAGTGGAGGCTCTGCGATGGCCGAGCCTGGTGTGGACCTTCGGTACGGCCGTTTTCTGCGGTTTACTCGGGTGGCGTCTTAGCGGGAAAGACGTATTCAAAGGGGTCCTGGCTGCGATTTTCTACCTGGCCTTTTACAGTACCTACCGTTACGGCCGGCCGTACCTTACAAATCCGCCTGAAACATTCTGGGTCTTTGCCTGTTTTTTTGTCATGTTGTGGTGGAAGCCCAGGTCTTTTGATTCGCGGTTTGTCTTCCCCACCTTCATGGGCGTACTGGCGGGGATGGCGCTCTTGACCAAGAGCTTTGCCCAAATCGTGCCCATTGGATTGGGAATATGCTTGTGGCACCTCCATGTGCGGGGCTGGCGGCCGGCCGCATTTGCACGATACTCGCTTCCCGGCATCATTTGGATGGTATTGCTGTCCCTGGGAATATTCTCTTTGTGGTTCTTTTTTGATCCCGACCCCGTGGCCATCTGGCGTGAATTCGTAATTGGTGAGAACATGGGAAAAATGGCCAATACCTTCGGATCCTGGATCAAAGGATTTCTGTGGAGCGGGGATACTGTCTGGTCCCTCGCCGGAAGCTGGTTCGCTAACGCCGGGCTGCTGGCGTTCCCCTTGTTCGGCTTGATGGTGGAGAGCTGGAAGCACCGCCGCACCCTGTCGGACGAGGAGAAACTCCTCTGGATTTGGGTGTTCGCCATTTTCATCGTTTTCTGTATTCCCAGCCAGCGCAGCGGAAGATATCTGCTGGAAGCCATGCCCGCCCTGGCGGTGTTGATGGCCACCCGTTGCCAATATGTGTGGCGCGCCTTCTTCCTGATTTCCCTGGGCTTCGCTATTGCGATCCTGTTGGCCATCCTATGGATGACTTTGTTGTTGGCCAATGAATTGGGATTGCAGGTGTTCCCATGGTGGCATGTACCGGTGGCGATTGCCGCCATCCTATTTGCGGTAACCGCCATCTGCAAGAAACGGCAGGTTGCCATGTGCACCGGCATCTCGGTATTTGCGGTATACCTCTCTTTGTCCAGCTTTTTGTCGGTCTTTGACGCGCCCCTTGGGGTGTTTGATGCCCATGTGGCCGAGGCCACCAATAACCGTGTGGTCTGGGTGCCGGAAAAGTTTCGGTCCAAAGCGGAAACCCATCGTTTTCTGTTGCCCAATGCGGTGGTGCGAGGCTATCCGGCCGGTGAAAAAGGCCCGGACCCGGCAAATGTGGGAAAGGGCGACCTTCTGGCGGTTCGTCTGCCCCTGGATGCGCCGGCTCCGGCAGACGCCATCGGCAGCCGCATCAATGTAACAAGCAGGCACAAAGCCTGGCAAATCCGGGAAATGGCCATGGGCAAGGTTAAAAAGCACTTGTTCTGCCGTGAATGGCTGGTCCCTGCCCGGTCAGCGCCGAAAAATTAAGAATACACCGACTACTGTCATCTTTTGAGGGGATTTTCCGAAACGCTTATTCAGAGGTCCTGTGCATGGTCTCCTTGATGAAGCAGGATGCTCCCAGTGCCAAAAGGGCGAATATGAAGTATAGGAAAAAGGCCTTGGAATAGGCTTCAGCGGAGTACCCTGTTGCGGTTTTCACCTGGAGTTCCAAAATGGCTCCCAGTATCGGGGGTGCCACCGCACCGCCCAAAAAAGGGAACAGATTTGCCAACCCCACCGATGTACCGGCGATTTCCACCGGGAACAGCTCCTTGGCCGAGGTGAAAGCCACCACCACATTGGCACTGTTGAACAACCCCAAGAGGAAGCATAAGAGATAGAGGGAGGGCCTGTTCATGGCATCCGGGAAAAAGGCCAGAGGGATGGTGAGGCCCAAAGTTATGACCGAGGCCAAAATGATGACTTTCTTCCGGGAACGAAACACCTTGTCCGACAACCAACTGAAAAAGGGACTCCCCACGATCATGGCCAGGGCCAGCATGCCGAGGATGTTGCCTGCCTCGGCTTTGCTGAGACCGTAGACCTGCATCAGATAGGGACCTCCCCACAGCCCTCCGAAGCTGAAAAAAATGGAGAAGGAGAAGAAGAACCAGGCCGCCAGAAACCAGAACGGCCTTGAGGTAAGCACCATTTTAATCCCCTGGCCCAGCCCGATGGCTTTTTCGGGGTTGTCTTCGGCCGGTTTATTGACCATGGGGAGCCCCATGTCCTCGGGCGTGTTGCGCACCAGGAACCAGATAGCGACCGCCACCACGATGGTGACCGCTCCGATCACCACAAAACTCCCCCGCCAGCCGATGCTGTCACTCAGCCAGGCCAACGGCCGCGAGGCGGTATAGGCCCCCAGCCCCCCAACGGCCATGAGGATTCCGGTCATCCTGGCGAACTCGTCCGTTCTGAACCATTGGGTCATCACTTTCATGGTGGGTACAAATAGCATGGCCACTCCCAATCCCACCAGGATCCGGGCCAAAATCGCCAATCCCAATGATGAAACCACGCCCAATAAAATAGAAGCACCGCCGGCCAGGGCAAAAAAGGCTGTGATGGTTTTTCGCGGTCCCCACGAGTCGGAGAGCAGGCCCGACGGAAGCTGCATCAGGGCATAGGGATAAAAATAGGCGGCTGCCAGAAAACCCAACAATGCGCCGCTGGTCTTCAGGTCCGCCTGCATATCCAAGGCCACCACCGCCGGACAGAGACGGTGGAAATAAACCAGCAAGTAGCCGAAGGCTAGCAGACAAAACACGACCCAGCGGTATCCGGAAGGCTTTTCAGAAGCTTTTGGTTGACTCATGAAATATTCCCCAGCGGATGGAAGATGCACAATCCAAGAACAACCTTGGCAAACCTGATCCCATTCATGACGGTCTCTTTTTGGTTACCAAAAGGATGGCGCGGGAAACTTAAAGCACCATTTTTGTTGTGCGGGGAAGAAGAGGATCGCCCCACGCATCTATTTCATAGGGGCTTTCTCTATTATTTGCAAATACTTTTTACCAGTCCAGGGAAATACCAAACCGTCTGCAGTTTCCCGGAACAGAAAACTCCCTTTGCAGGGAGACCGTTGTCGTTATTTGAATATAAAAGGGTTCCCGTCAATTAATTCACTCGGAGATGGTGAGCTCCACCTGGCAGGTGGGGCCGAAGGCTTTGGCTTTCATTGTGCAGGCGCTGTTTTGAGGCACGGTGGCGATACAATTCCCCTCGCCCACGAAACTGGTTTCAGTGCCGGCCCCGTCCGAAGCTGAGGGGCCCGAGAAGAGGGTTCCGGGGGCCACGCGAATAATGGAGGAACACATTTTTTCCTCGCTCCCCTTTTCGTAGACGGCAATTTCGTACCGGTGGATGTCCTCCAGAAAAGGTTTTCTGGAAGGGGGAGGGGGATTGAAAGTAATTTTGTGAATGACCTTTCCGGTCGTCACGCTCTCGTATGTCTTGCCGTCATATACAATTTTGTCCACTTGGACCTTGCCGCCGATTTGCAGTCTCTTAAAACCACGGGCGTAATCCACATCCACATAATGGGTCTTCTCCGTGTCGTTGATGACGGTAATGGTGGGAAACCGGTTATGGACCCTTACCGGGCCGGGCTTCCAGGAACTCCCTTGTTCAGATGGACCCGCTCCGGTTTCCGAGGCTATCCCCTGCTTGCATGGGGCCAGACACAAAAGGCTTGCGGCTAAAATCACTAAAAATCGCATTTCATCCTCCCTGATAAATCTACAATCAAAATGTTGCTGAACGTGGCAACGGTCCTTCATCGGCGTCCGCGAGATCCATTTTCACGGATTCCGGACGTCGGAATTCAGTCGTTTATGGTCGCCGTAACATTGCAGGTGGTCCCACTTGTGGAATAGTCCAACGAGCACCCGTCGGTTTGGAAACTGGTGGCGGAGCAATCTGCCACAATCGCCGTGCCGAAGAGGGTGGAAATTGTAAACGTTATCTCAGTATAGCAGATTTCATAATCGCCTGAGTGGTCGTACACGGTCAGAAAGTAGGTATAAGTTGTATCAACCAGCCAATAGGCTATGTCGGCATGGCTATAGTGATAGGTATCGCCCGAATCCACGGTCTTGTATTTTTCAAGGCTATTACTCAATAAAAACGGGTGGCTTTCATAGTCGTCGTTTTCCACGTAGATGCTAATGTCGGCGGTAACATCCCCCCATGCGGGACCCGCAGCCAGGGCCAAACAGAAAAAGGCCGAAATGGTTGTTATCAAAATGCGCATGTGTTCACTCCTTCGCTTTGGTGACGGCAAAAAACATTGGAAAAGCCCAAGAATGCTTCCCTGCCTCTCCTCTTAAACAACCCTACTCGATTAACTGTAGGAAATCAAATGAATCGTAAATCTCTATCATGCGTGTTTTCCGACTGGCGGGGTGTGGCAACCGTCGAATGTTTAAAAGGGAGATTATCATCCGTTCGTAAAGCGATTATCTGGAACCCTTCATGAAATCGTAAATGTTTTGCAATTTTTTTACCACGATGGGCCCGTGCGGATTTCCCGGGACCCGATCCTTTTTTGAAGAACCGGCATTAAGGCCGCGCTTCACGCAAAAGGACACGCGGTGCGGCCTGACGTGTTGGGCCGATTAGAGCGGTAGACCCGGAAACAAACCTCTCAGTCTTCGAGACCGTTTGCATAGATGGGGAGATTCACAGCGGTGGTTGCGGCGGGGATTAGATATTCATTTCCCGCCTTTCACATTTGGAAACGGTTTAGGGCCTGAGAATCAGGTTTTGAAGGGTCAGGGTACCTGCCTGAACCGTAATCCCTTCAAATATGGTCGTTTGGGGTTTCTGTTGGGTAAAAGACGTATTCCAGTCTCCCTGAAGACTTAAACTGATCTCTTTGTCCAATGTGATGCTCTCGGGATAACGTCCCCCGGCAATCTTGATGGTTGCACCCGATTTCGCCATGTTAATGGCACCTTGTATGGTTGCGTGGCACGGCTGATTCCCGCCGCAGATGCCTTCGGTCTCAACATAGAGGGTAGCTTGACCGTTTACGGCAATGATTCTTTCAGCCATGCCTTCACGCACCCGGTACAAAAGAGAAGGATCGTGAGTGAAGGTATGGGCATTGGTGACAACCGTTGCCAGCTGCTGGTCAAGAAAGCCCGTCTCTCCAAGGTCTTTCAGCTTTTTCATGTATTCATAATCTTCCATCCCCTCCCGGATCATCTTCAGCCGGATGCTCTCCACCGGTATGTGACGGGTGCCGCCGATTTTGTCCGGTCTGCCCGGATAAAAGAGGGTCCCGTCTCCGTTTCCACCGAAATAATACTGATTGTTCCAGGCGTCCTTATTGCCGGATATGCCCTTGTAGGCCCATGTGACCTCAAAATAGAGCTCTCCGGATACTGCGTATTTAAAACTCTCCCATTCCATGATGCGGTTGTAGATGGCGGGGATATCGATCATGTAGCTGGGCCAGCCGGTATAGCAGGGAGAGGATGAATCAGAGCCGTCGCACCCGTGACTCATGCACGACTGATACCACCAGAGTTCATCTCCGGCTGTGATCAAGGGGGTGTAGAGATCCCGCTGGTTGCCGGCGTATGGCGATTGCCAGCAGGTCTCTCCCGGCTTGTTGTCCATGAAATTGATGAGAGGGACCCAGACATCCACATCATCGACGATGTCATGGGTCTCTCCCTGTTGAATATCCGTGGTAACCAGGGTTCGCAATTCCGGGTCGGCCTGGTGGACGAGATGAGAGATCCGTTTGATTTCCGCGAAATCCCCTGCATCATTGGGTTCATCCCAGGTGTAGTTCACCAAGAGATGAAACCATCCGTTTTCCTTGAAATGGGAACTAAAGCTCTGCCAGAAAGCGATTCTTTCCGGGTCAGTGTCCCCCGAATTAACCGTCTCAAGGGATGTGAACCGGGCATTTTTGGGTCCGAATGGCAAATCCATGCCATCGAAGAACGGTCCCCAGTTGGCGTCGAATTCCGTCCAATCAATGTTGGGGGGTTCCGGCCACAATATGGACCAGTCTTCTTTTGTGACGCTGCTGAGGGTCAAGCGGTTCATGAGGCCCGCCTGGGCATAAAGCCGGCTCAGGGGCACAGTCTGATCATAATGCTCTAAATCGCCGAAGTGACCCAGTTGAAAGTCCCAACCGTCAAACCCGAAGGCGCTGATCAGGCTTGATGTGGCGGGGATTCTAAACCCCCAGACGGTTAGCGTCAAAGGGATGTCTATGGGCGGGTGGTCTTTTGCGGTAACGGTCAATTCACCGGTATACGTGCCGCTCCCGGTGGAGAGGGGAATGAAGATATCAAACCAGAACGCCTGATTCCGGCCCGCCGGCACTGTGACGGGAAAGGCATTTCTGGTTTCGTTAAAGAAAACATCCTTCTTGGGGATCAAGGGGTCCGGCCAAGGACCGGTGCTCCCTTCAAGATTGGAAGGGGTGACAATTTCAATGTAGCCCTCACGATATATCTTTATGTTGTCTTTTGAGAATGTGAGTGAATTCTGTGTCAGATCGGTAACCGATATATCCGTTATGGTGAGGGCTTCGGTCCCTTGAACTGCCACCTGAAAGGATTCATATTCATTCCTTGCCGCTTTTATATTGACGGATCGTGTCGTGTTAGGGAGGTCCGAGGGGCGTATTTTGACCGTGGCCGATTCCGTCCAATAGGAGATCTGGGCATCCGCCGCTGCAACAGGGAGAATCAACATTAGAACCACGATTGCCGTCTTCATTTGATTCAACCTCCTAAATGGAAATCAGCTTAAAATGGATGTGCCTATTCTCTCCTTTATGGATTGCCCGAAGAATGGGGACCACCTGGATTTGCCGACAATGAGACAGTAGATGGAAGCGAGAAAAACAGTGGCGAGATGTTGACCAAGGTGAGGTCTCGGTATCGCATGATTCCATTCTACAACATTTCCTTGAACCTGGCTACACGAAGATCATGGAACAGAATCCAGGGCACAAAACCGCCGTGCAAGAGGATGGCGGTGATTTGCGCCTCTCAAACAGTCTACTCCTCAACGGATGTATCAGACCTATTTGCAGGCCTTATTTCCAGCGGATCAGCCTGTCCGATTTTTTCGGATGCGGTCCGTTTGTTCCGGACTGCGGTTCATTGTCTTGCCTTTTGACCATTCTTCCGTTTCATTTATACTTAAACCTTACCCTTTTGCTATATTTCAACTGGAAATTACTTCCAATTATTCAAAAGTTGGGAGCCTTGCTCCTTTGGCACGCTATTTGTATTATCCACGTGCAAGAGCGATGGGAGTTCTTGTTCCCCAACTGTCATGGATTGGAAAAGGGGCAAGCATCGATTTTCAAGAGATAGGTCCTTTGATTCGCTGTTCTTGCGCCATTTGATGAGGAATTCAGAAAAACAAAAGCAAACAAAGCAGTCAATAAAGAATCTCGCAACGGGGGAAAAAAGAACGGGAATCAGGGAATTGAGTTGAACAGCTTGAGATAACCGGTGTCAGATATTTGACTGTTTATATAGCGATTTCGGATCAGGTTATGGGATGAGAAAACAGAACGCCGGAAACGCCCTTGGAGCGGACAACCTCATGAAAGAAACCAACCGGGTGGTTGGGCAGGCAATGAAATCCATGGGGGATCTGACCGTTTCCATGCGGGACATCACCGCAGCCAGCGACGAAACATCCAAGATCATCAAAACCATTGATGACATTGCTTTTCAAACCAATCTGTTGGCCTTAAACGCGGCAGTTGGGCGGCCAGGGCCGGAGAGGCAGGCGCCGGGTTCGCTGTTGTGGCGGACGAAGTGAGAAACCTTGCCATGCGCGCGGCGGATGCCGCCAAAAACACCGCTGATCTGATAGAAGGGACCGTGACAAAAGTCAACGGCGGATCGGATCTGGTTCACGGGACCAGCGAAGCATTTGCGCAGGTTGCGGAAAGTGCCGGCAAAATCGGAGAACTGGTGGGAGAAATCGCTGCCGCATCCAATGAGCACGCCCAAGGGATCGAACAGATCAACAAGGCGGTGGTGGAGATGGACAAGGTTGTCCAGCAAAACGCCGCTAATGCGGAAGAGTCGGCAAGCGCGTCAGAGGAATTGAGCGCACAATCCGAAGAAATGAAAAGGATGGTTGAAAATCTTGTTGCACTGGTTACCGGTGCCGGTAAAAGGATTACAGATGGTGCTGAGCAGATGGTTCATCTCACAAAAGGCGCAAACCATAAGGCCCTTCCCCCATCATTTTCCGAAGCCCCTGGCGAAGCAGCGTAGCTTTTTTGAGCAAAAGAGGGAATCAACAATGAAAAAACCAATGGGATTAACGTTTTTGCCGGCAATCCTGGGGCTTCTTTTCTCGGTATCTCATGGGCACGGCTATGAGATCAACGACATGCTTTCAATTGGCGGCGTGGTCGCGGGTATCTTCCAGCAACAAAGCGTCAGCGATGCCCCAGATTATCAAAACGACGGAAGGGGAATCCTGCTTTTTGAACCTGAAGTCAGTTTCACACCCACGGAAAACGACGAATTCTTCGCCAAATTCGGGTTTGGGGCGGGAAACGGTCTGGCCGGGGACGGGAAGTCTCCATTTATCCTTGCCCCGTGGGGGGGAAACGCCCAGGATGACTACAAGGACATCAACGGACGGAATCGCAGTTACCTGCTGACGGCCTGGTATAAGCACACCTTCCAATTCACCGATGACCATTCCCTCGGACTCACGGCCGGCATCATCGATGCCACCGACTATATGGATGAAAACGCCTTTGCCAACGATGAGTACACCCAGTTTATGAACGAGGCCCTGGTGAATGGTCCAAATGCCTTTTTGCCCTCTTACGACTATGGTGGCGCCATTGAATGGGACATCAGCGGTTTTTCAGTGAGAGGCGTGGCAATGGCAATCGGTTCCAATGGGGAAGAAGGCGAGTTGGATGAACCGTACAATTTCTTTGGCATGCAGATCGGGTACAACCCGGACTTTGGGCTGGGCGAAGGAAACTACCGGCTCATTTTGGCCACCACGAGCAGTGATTTCAGCAATGTGGAAGAGACGAAAAAAGAACCATTGCGTTGCGCCCTGATCTCCTTTGACCAACAACTGGGGGAGATTCTGGGGGCGTGGGTCCGCTTCGGGTGGCAGAACGATGCGGCTGCCGTCGATTACACGGCCATCTATTCCGGGGGTTTGAACATCAACGGCAACCTCTGGGGCCGCGCGGATGACAATATCGGGATCGGTTACGGCCACCTGAGGGGGGGAAACCTGGATGTGGATCATACGGACATATTCGAGATCTATGGCAGATTTGCCCTGACCGACATCTTTGCCGTAACCGGAGATATCCAGTACATGAAAGATTCCATGAAGGTCAATGACAGCCCCAATGGCTGGATTTTTGGACTCCGTCTTGTAGCTGAATTCTAAATCCGCAATGGGAGTTTGAAACCTCAGGTTATTCGATAAGTAAAGATTCTTGTAATCGTTCTTTTCACTTAACACCGATTTTCGCGTAGCGCTTAACCGTCACACAGATATAAGAATTTCTGGAATATTCATGAAAAAACCAAATTCAAATTTGCATCGTTTAACCA
>JANQDY010000168.1 GCA_028278625.1 Thermodesulfobacteriota bacterium | reverse complement strand
CTGGACCGCCGCTCCCCGATGAAACAAACCAATGTCATGACCGTTACGATTACAATTGCCAACCCCAGTCTTTTTGCCATTTCGAAACCTCCTCATTGTGAATGTTTAAGGTTACAAATTAACAACACTAATAATGGCGCCCGGGTGTCTTGTTTCAGGCACCGGATCATAGACATTCGCACTTTCGCAATATGCAAGTAATTTTCAAAAAATGTTTAGCATTGCGAATAAATCCTGTCAAGAGAAAATGAAGCGGCCAACGCAATTACGGGTGGCCTTTGCGCCGGCGCAAAGGCATCTTCAAGATCTTGGTATTTGTTTGGTCGGTGCAATAAACTGCCGTGAAAAAACAAATCTTCATACCATTCACAAAACGGCGACATATATTTTTTGATTGACAGTCAGATGGATATCGCATTAAAGAATAGAAGATAGTTTCATGATATGGAAGTTCCAGGCTTCGAATCCATGGATGTGAAACGCGAGCAGGGACCCTCATTAAGAGCCTTGAACGTCCATAGCGTGAATTCGTATAACATATATCATATCATTTTTGAAATAGAAAAATGAAGAAAAAGAAGGATGAACCGATTTACAGGGTGCAGGCCCTTGAAAGGGCCTTGGACATACTTGACGCTTTTTCCTTTCAGGAGCGGGAACAGGGATTGTCCGAGATTGCCGAGAAAGCCGGCTTAAACCTGACAACGGCCAAGCGTTTGATTTCCAATCTTACAAACCGAGGATATCTCCGGCAGATTCCCGATTCCAAACGATATCAGCTCGGCATGCGCCTGTTTGAGCTGGGGGGGATTGTTTTTTCGTCATTCTCCTTAAGAAAGGTTGCGGCCCACCCCATAACGCGCCTTCAATCTCTCACGGGGGGCACCGTGCTGCTGGGCACCAGAATGGACGACCAGCTGGTCTATGTGGATAAACGGGAAGGAAATGAAATGATACGCATTGCTTCCGACGTCGGCTGGCGACGGCCCCTTCATTACGGCATGCTGGGTATGGTGTTGATGGCATATCTGGACCCCGGGCATATCAAGGAAACCCTCATGAAGACCCCTCTTCAAAAACACACGGTCTATTCCATTACGGATGAGGACGCTTTCAGCATTCGGATGGAAGAGATCCGGAAGAACGGGTTCGTCCTGGAAAGGGGAGAGGCCGTGGAAGGGGTCATGGGCATTGCCGGGCCGGTAAGGGATTACTCCAGGCAGGTCATTGCCTCTCTGGGTGTTGCCTTTCCCATGGTCAAAAGCAATCGAGAGAAGGATTTCGAAGAAACCGTTCAGCAGGTGGTGGCAACCTGCGACGAGATATCATCGGATCTGGGATACCTGAAGATTTAACATCCAAACTCCCCACCAACACCCTCCGTGGGCACAAGAAAAAGACGCTGTACACAGGGGCCCGGGATGCACCGAACGTGAATGAGCGGCATTTTCGCTTTGCTTTTTGTTCTCGTTTTCCTGTAAAGTAGTGGGCTTGAGCAAACGGCCTTTCTAAAACAGCTTTTACACAAGAGGATCACATGAAGCAGATTAATGTTGGGATCATTGGGTTTGGAACCGTGGGTTCGGGGACCTATGAGGTGTTGGTCACCAACCGGGAGCTTATCACCAGCCGGGTCGGTGCCGGGGTCAATGTCCGGAGAATTGCGGACCTTGATATTTACACGGATCGGGGCGTCCCGGAAAAACCGGAAAAAGATATTCTCACCACCGATGCCATGGATATCATCCAGGATCCTGAAATCGACGTGGTTGTTGAATTGATGGGGGGGCTCAATAAGGCCAGGGAATTCATTTTAAAAGCCATGGAAAGCGGCAAACACGTGGTCACCGCCAACAAGGCGCTCCTGGCGGAATTTGGATGGGAAATCTACCGTGCGGCCGAGCGTCATGGTGTCACCTTGGCTTTTGAAGCCAGCGTGGGCGGCGGTATCCCCATTATCGGAGCCTTGAAAACCGGGCTTTCCGGCAATCGGATTCAGGCCTGCATGGGCATTTTGAACGGCACCTCAAACTACATTCTCACCAAGATGGCCCGGGAAAACCTGTCATTTGAGACAGCCGTGGCCGATGCCGTGGCCTTGGGCTTTGCCGAAGATCCTCCGACGCTGGATGTGGATGGCACCGATGCGGCCCACAAGCTGGCCATTATGATGTCCATCGCGTTTGGCGGCGCCATCGATTTTGATCATGTGTTCCGGGAAGGTATCGTTGCCATTACCCCCGACGATATACGATTTGCGCGGGAGTTCGGGTACCGCATCAAACTTCTGGCCATTGCCAAGGATCTGGGAGATCAGCTGGAGGCCCGCGTTCATCCGGTCATGATACCGAAAAACCACATCCTGGCAAATGTCCATGAAGCCTTCAACGCCATCTTCCTGGAAGGGGATTTTGTGGGTCCCACGCTCTATTACGGCCTTGGTGCCGGCCGAAAGCCCACGGGCAGTGCCGTTGCGTCGGACATCATCAGCCTGGCAAGGGATCTGGTGATGGAGAAACGGGGCATGGTGCCCCCATTGGGCCATGTGCGGCCCCCTGAAAGCGCCGTCTCCGTTCAGCCCATGGCGGATCTGGTAACCTCCTACTATTTCAGGGTATCGGCGTTGGATACGCCAGGGGTTCTCTCCACCATTTCGGGTATACTGGCGCAAAACGGCATCAGCATCAGTTCGGTGATTCAGAAAGGGCGGGACCGAAAGGGCTCGGTTCCCATTGTCATGCTGACCCATGAAGCCCGTGAAAGCCAGGCCCAGAATGCCATTCAGTTGATTGACCGGCTCGATGTGGTGACGGATAAAACGGTTGTGATTCGTGTGGAGGGGAGTGATCTGTGATGTCTGGCAAGATGAAATACGTGGTGCTCATTGGAGACGGCATGGGGGATTATCCGCTCCCGCAACTGGACGGAAAAACACCGCTGGAGGTGGCCAAAACGCCCAATATGGATCGGATTGCAGCCTGTCGGGCCGGACGGGTCAACACCATCCCGAAGGGCCTTGAACCGGGAAGCGATACCGCCAACCTTTCCCTTCTGGGTTATGACCCGACGGTTTACCATACGGGGCGGGGCCCATTTGAGGCGGCGAGCATGGGTGTTCGCCTGAGGGAGAGTGACGTGGCCTTTCGCATGAACCTGGTGACACTGGATAAGAAATCGGATCGCGAAATCATTGTTGTGAGCAACAGTGCCGGGGGGATTACAACGGAAGAATCGGAAATACTGGTGTCGGACCTCAAAAAAGATCTGAAAAAGCCGGGGGTCCGGCTTTACGCCGGTGTGGCCTATCGCCACCTTCTGGTATGGGACGGGGGCCCCGAAGATGCACAGACCTTACCCCCCCACGATGTGCAGGACCGGAACATGGCCGAATACCTGAGCCGTACCGGGGACGGGCTGGTGGATATCATGCGGGCTTCATGGCCGGTTCTGGAGGGGCACCCCGTTAATCTCCTGAGGGAAAAGAAGGGGCTGCTTCCGGCCAATTCCATCTGGCTTTGGGGACAGGGAAAGGCCCTGAACCTGCCGCTCTTTGAAGAACGGTTTAAAATGCGCGGCGGCGTTATTTCAGCGGTGGACCTGCTTAAAGGCATCGGTGTTTATGCGGGGCTCGAAACCATTTTCGTGGAAGGGGCCACCGGTTACCTGGATACCAACTACACCGGAAAAGCAGAAGAAACGCTAAAGGCCCTGGATGAGCTGGATTTCATGTTCGTCCATGTTGAAGCCCCCGACGAGGCCAGCCATGAGGGGAGCGTTTCCAAAAAGATTCAAGCCATCGAGGCTTTTGACGAAAAAGTGGTGGGAAACGTTCTAGAAGGGATGGAGAGATTTGACGGGTATCGTGTGCTGGTGGCTGCCGACCATTTTACACCCATTTCCACCAAAACCCACAGCAGTGATCCCACCCTTTTTGCGTGGGCCGACAAAGAAGAGCTGGCGGCGGAAAGCGCCGAAGGCCGGTTCACGGAACAGTTTGCCAAAGCATCGGGAATTCACTATCCGGAGGGTCACGAACTGCTGCCCGATTTTCTGGGACAATCCCAGTGATTTCCACCGAATCCCTTGACAGAAAGGGCGGTTTTGACCTATTTTCGGTGAAAAAATAAAAATGAAGGAGAAGAAATATGAAAATACTGTTTTTTGGGCCCAATGGAAGTGGCAAAGGTACCCAGGGTGCCATCGTCAAAGACAAGTATGGTATTCCGCATATTGAAACGGGCGTGATTTTCAGAGAGAATATTTCTAAAGGAACCGATCTGGGAAAAGAGGCCAAAGGGTATATCGACCGGGGTGAACTGGTGCCCGACAGCATTACCATCCCCATGATTCTGGATCGGCTGAAACAGGATGACTGCAAAGACGGCTGGCTTCTGGACGGATTTCCAAGAAATCTCACCCAGGCGCAGGAACTGGACAAGGCACTCAAGGAAGCAGGCATCACCCTCGATATCGTTATCGATATGAAACTGGATCGCCAGATCGCCAAAGACCGAATCATGGGCCGCAGGCTCTGCGGCAATGACAACAATCATCCCAACAACATCTTCATCGACGCCATAAAACCGGCGGATGACAAATGCCGGGTCTGCGGAGGAGACTTGAAAACCCGCTCGGACGATCAGGACGAGGCCGCCATTGATCAGCGGCATAACATCTATTATGACACGGAGACCGGAACCATGGCCGGCCTTCTCTATTACAAAAAGGTCTCCGACGAGAACAATGGCGTTCCCAAAATCGTCGATCTGGACGGCAAAAACCCCTTGCAGGAGGTATCTGCGGAACTGATGCAAAAGCTGGACGCCTAATGACCGAAATAACTTGAAATAAGCGCTCAACCAAGGGGCCTTCCGAAAGGAAGGCCTCTTTTTTTAGTATATCTCTTAAAACGGCACGGTATTTCAGCAAAAACCCTTGACAACAATGGTTGGGTCCAAAATAATGCTCTATTAGCGGCATTAACGGAAGGTTTGGTCAGGGAAATTTTCATCAACCCACATGAGGAGGCGCCGAATGAAAGAGGAAAAGGAATTCTACGAAAGGTTGGAAAAGAAAGGAATCTCACGAAGGGATTTCATGAAGTACTGTGGTGTGGTTACAGCCACCATAGGGCTTTCTTCTTCCTTTGTACCCCAGGTTGCGGAGGTTTTTGCGGCCCCGAAACAGCGGCCACCGGTGATATGGCTCCACTTTGCGGAATGCACCGGCTGCTCCGAGGCGGCCATCCGAACCATGTACCCCTGGATCGATGAACTGGTCCTTGAAATCCTGGACATTGCCTACCATGAAACCATCATGGTCGCGTCGGGACATCAGGCTGAAGATGCCCTTCACGCAGCCGCCAAGAAATACAAGGGAAAATACATCTGCGTGGTGGAAGGGGCCATCGGCACCAAGTATAACGGCGGCTACGGAAAGATCGCCGGTCGTACTTTTCTGGATATCGGCAAACAAATCGTGCCCAACGCCGTTGCCACGGTCTGCATCGGCACCTGCTCCTCTTTCGGCGGCATTCAGGCGGCCAAGCCCAACCCCGGCGGATTTAAGAGCGTCGGGGATGCCCTGGGCATCAAAACGGTCAACATTCCCGGTTGCCCCCCCAACCCCATCAACCTGGTGGGAACCATCGTCAATTACCTGTTGCTCGGTAAACTGCCCGCCCTCGATGACCTGGGGAGACCCCTCTTTGCCTATGGCAAAACCATTCACGATACCTGTCCCAGAAGGTCCCATTACGAAAACGGGGAGTTTGTGACGGCATTCGGTTCCGAAGAAGCAAAAATGGGATACTGCCTGTTTGAAATGGGGTGCAAAGGTCCGGACACCTACAACAATTGCGCCACTGCCAAATACAACGACGGGACCAGTTGGCCCGTTGAGGCGGGGCATCCCTGTATCGGCTGCAGCGAACCCGCATTTTGGGACACCATGACTCCGTTCTTTGAAGAAAAAGGCTAACCGGAACGGCCAACGAGTTCTGAATGAAAAGAGACTCTTAAGAAAAGAGAGGAGAAAATATGGGCAAGAGAATTATCGTCGATCCGATTACTCGAATAGAAGGCCATTTGAGAATTGAGTGTGAAGTCTCAGGCGGAAAAGTGGTGAATGCCTGGAGCTCCGCTCAGATGTTCCGGGGCATTGAAATCATATTGAAAGGGAGAGACCCCCGGGATGCGCCTCTTTTTGTACAGCGTTCTTGCGGCGTCTGTACCTACGTGCATTACCTGTCGTCCATGCGGGCCGTGGAAGACGCCGTTGGCGTGACCATTCCCAAAAATGCCCGCATCATGCGAAACCTGCTCCACGGTGCGCAGTTCCAGCAGGACCATATCACCCATTTCTATCAACTGCACGCCCTCGATTTTGTGGACGTGGTGGATGCGCTTAAAGCCGATCCCAAAAAGACCGCGGCCCTCTCCGACAATGTGAGCAATGATCCCCATGGGGGTACCGCCTACTTCAAGGAAGTGCAGCAGCGCATCAAAACCTTCGTGGATAGCGGTCAGCTGGGCCTTTTTGCCAACGGTTACTGGGGAAGCCCGGCATACAAGCTTCCGCCTGAAGCCAACCTCATGGCGGCCGCACACTATATTGAAGCCCTTCGCATCCAGGCCAAAATTGTCCGCATGCACGCCATTTTCGGGGCCAAGAACCCCCACCTTCAGGGGCTGGCCGTGGGCGGTGTCACCAGTGTGGCGGACTTGACCCCCGACCGCATAGCGGAATTCCTCTACATCTGGAAACAGGCCCAGGATTTTGTACGCAATGTCTACATCCCTGACCTAGTGGCCATTGCATCCTTTTACAAGGACTGGGGCAGCATTGGCGGAACCTCCAATTTCCTGTGCTGGGGAGATCTCCCCATGAGTGACAAAGAGCCCGAAAGCCTCTTTCTGCCCCGCGGTGTCATCATGAAACGGGATCTCAAGGGTGTCAAAATGGCGGATGCCTCAAAGGTGACCGAACACATCGACCGGTCCTGGTATGAGAAGGGCAAGGCCCTTCATCCCTATGACGGGGTTACCGATCCCATAAAGGCCGATCCCAAATATGACACCAACGGCCAGTATTCCTGGTCCAAGGCGCCTCGCTACGAAGGTGAGGCCTGCGAGGTGGGTCCCCTGGCAAGGGTCCTGGTGGCCTATGCATACGGCAAGAAACCCTTTGTAGACGTGGTGGACAGCACTTTGAAGAAACTGAACATCCCGGCGACAGCCCTCTTTTCCACCCTGGGGCGTACGGCTGCCCGCGGCCTTGAAACCCTGGTCATCGGAAACGCCATGGAAGGGTGGATCATGGAATTGGTGGAAAACCTGAAATCGGGCGATGCCGCCACCTGTGCCAAGTGGGAGATGCCCGATAAAGGGAAAGGGTGCGGCCTAAACGACGTGGCCCGGGGTTCCTTGGGTCACTGGATTGAGATCGAAGACAAAAAGATCAAGAATTACCAGTATGTGGTGCCCTCCACCTGGAATCTGGGACCCCGGTGTGAAAAAGGGAAACTGGGTCCGGTCGAAGAGGCCCTCATCGGGACCCCGGTGGCCGATCCTAAAAGGCCTTTGGAAATCCTAAGGACGGTTCATTCCTTTGATCCCTGTATCGCCTGCGGCGTGCACGTGATTGATCCTGATTCCAACCAGGTCTATAAGATCAGAGCCGTATAACGACCCCAAGGAGCAATACCGCCGCCTATTCTTTGGGCGGCGGTTAAGCCCGTCTGTTCACAAGAATACCGAGACCTTTGAAAACAGACCTTTTCAAAGGTCTCAGACCTCATATGGCCGAACGCCCCAAATCTTCTTTGCCCAGAACGTCGTTGCTAAAATCGTGGCTCCAATATGTGGTTCATCATCCCTGGCGAATCATTATTCCAATTATTCTCTTAACCATCCTTTTTGCCTGGCAGATTCCGAAGCTGCGGTTTGAAACCTCCATTTACGATCTCACCATTGAAGATCTGCCCGAGACCAAAAAATACGAGGCCTTTAAGAAAACCTTTGGATGCGAAGAGGTTATTCTGGTGGTCGCACGGACTGCCGATGCCTTTGATCCCAGGACCTTTTCCGCCATTGAACGCCTGGCCGGCGAACTGAAGAAGATCGATGGGGTCAGGCGGGTCATCAGTCTTCCCGGTATTAAAAAGGCCATGGACATTACCGGGAAATGGAGCCTTGCGGATTTCAAAGGGGCGATCGCACCGGTTACGCTTCTCCAGAAGAATATTATCTCGAAAGACGGTAAAACCACCATCATATCCCTCATACTTGCGGATACCAAACACAAAGATCCCATTATCGATGCTGTTCAAGCACTGATTGAAAAGGGAGAAACAGGGGGTCCCGTCTATCAGATCGGCTTGCCCGTGGTCTCCATGGCGCTAACGCATTTCACCGAGCAGGATTTTTTGCGCCTGCCGCCCATCACATTTCTGCTCATCGCAATAGCGCTGTTTCTCCTTTTGCGAAATCTTCGCGGTGTACTGATTCCCGCGGGGTCGGTGCTCATTGCCCTGATCTGGACCTTCGGCCTCATGGCGTGGACCGGCACGCCTTTGTCCTTGCTCATCATGATCGTGCCGATTTTCCTCATCGCCGTGGGGACGGCCTACTGCATGTATATATTTCCCGAGTACAGGTTGGCGGTCCGGACCCAAAAAACTCCCAGTGAAGCGTCGCTTGCCTGTTTTGGGCAGCTTGGTTTTCCCACCTTCCTGGCGGTCACCACCACCACCATCGGGCTCGGCTCCCTTTTGATCAACCGGATTATGGAAATCCGTTTTTTCGCCCTTTTTTCATGCTTTGGTATTCTGTCCATGCTGTTCATTTTCCTCACCTTCCTTCCGGCTTTCATGGCCCTGCTCCCGTTTGAACGTGGCACCGGCCGTTCAAGTGCACCGGCAAAGGAAAGTCTGCTGGATCGACTGCTTAAGGGGATCATCCGGATCAATCTGGCGCATCAGAAACCGGCACTGGGGTTGATCGCATTGATCTCAATCTTGGGAATATTGGGCATTTGGCGAATCCAGGTTGAAACCAATCCCATGGATTTTTTTAAGGAGAGCACCACCATTTCGAGAAACTTCAAGGATATCTACCGTGATATGGCGGGAAGCTTTCCAATAAATGTGGTCATCAACAGTCATCAGGACGACTATTTTGAAGATCCGGAACATCTGAAGATGATCGCCCGGATACAATCGTTTCTAGCAACCCTTCCGGGCGTTGATAAGTCCATTTCCTTTTGTGATTATCTCAAACTGGTCAATTACGCCACGAACCAGCATCAGGAGGAACGCTATGCCCTGCCCGAGGAAGGTTTTGAGGTCCGCATGCTCATCAACAGCTTCAAAACCATGCTCGGCATGGATATGCTGGGGCGTTTCATGAATGAAAGCTTTTCCGAGACCAACATCGTTTTGCGGACCCATCTCTCAAGCTCTGATGATTTCATGAACGCTCAGAAAAGTATCGAAGCTTATCTGGCCGAGAACCTGCCATCCGGGTTTTCCTTTCAGGTCACCGGCATCGGCATTGTGATTTCCCACAGCAGCCGGCTAATCACGGACGGCCAGATCAAGAGTCTGTTTCTGACCATGGTGCTGGTCTTTGCCATCATGTTTCTGCTCTTTATGTCTTTCAAGGTGGGCATCATCGGCATCCTCCCCAACTGTTTTCCCATTCTGGTCGGGTTTGGCCTCATGGGCTGGCTGGGAATACCGCTTTCCATGGCCACCAGCCTCATCGCCGGTGTGGCCATCGGCCTGGCCGTGGATGACACCATTCACTATCTCGTGGGTTATAACCATGAATTCAAAAAAGACTTGGACAAGAAACGGGCCCTGCGGGATACGGTTTTGCATGTGGGAAAGCCGATTGTCTATACCACCATCACCATCAGTCTGGGGTTTTCAGTGCTGCTCTTTTCCAGTTTCAAGCCCACGGCGGTGTTTGGTCTTTTGATGGTGGTGACCATGGCGTCGGCCCTGGTGGCAGACTTAATCCTTCTGCCGTCTCTCATGGTGCATGTGGAACTGGTGACCATCTGGGATTTGATCAGGGTGAAACTGGGCAAGGATCCCCAGGAAGGCATCCCGCTTTTCAGAGGACTGTCCCGCACGCAGGTTCATTATATATTGATGGCCGGAAACCTGAGGAAGTATGAGGCCGGCAGCACCATCATGAGGAAGGGAGAAGTTAGCGACTCCATGTATGCGATCATCTCGGGAGAGCTGGAGGTTTTGGGCGGAACAGGCCAGGAATCCGACGCCGGCGCGAAAGGCTCCAAGCAGGTCCTTGCCACATTGCGGACCGGGGACGTGGTGGGTGAGATGGGGATGATCCGGTCCTGCGAAAGGTCCGCGACCGTCATCGCCACAACCTCCTCGGAACTGCTTCAAATTAACGAGCGAATGATCAAACGATTGCAATGGCTCTATCCACCGACGGCCCACCGGTTCTTTTTTAACCTGATGACCATTTTGTGTGACCGTTTGCAGACCATGACCGACTGCTATCTGGCGGAAGCCAGACGCAATACGAGCGGTCAGGAACAAAGTCCTTGAATGATCACCCCTTTGTGGATATAGTGAAGACCGCATCCCGGTGACACTCATGGGCGTCTTTTCGGGGTTTACGCATTCTTTAAATGACTTGGGTAAGTTTGGTGGCGCAGAAACAGATTATCATCATGGGCGTGGGGAACATCCTCTTTACGGATGAAGGCGTGGGTGTCCGGGTTGCCGAGGCCTTGAACCAACAGTATGAATTCCCCGAAAACGTGAGAATCGTGGACGGGGGGGTTTTGGGGATGAACCTTCTGGGAACCATTTCGCAAGCGGACGTCCTGATCGTGGTGGACGCGGTTCGAAACGGTCAGCCGCCGGGGACCCTGTACCGCCTGGAAGGGGAAGACATTCCAAAGAGGGTTTTGGCCAAGAACTCGCTTCACCAGGTGGATCTCCTGGAGGCCCTTACCTTTTGCCAGGCCCTGGACAAGAGTCCCGAAACCGTGATCATCGGCATTGAACCAGAGGATATCAAAACCGTTGGGCTCGAGATGACGGCTACGGTCAGAAACAAGTTGTCTGCCATGGTTGAAATGGTGATCATTGAACTGGGCCATATGGGCATTGGATCCCTGCACACGAAAACGGATACCCAAAAGGCCCTAAATAATCGGGATGGAGATGAAACGCCCGGTATTCCAAAGATTTAGAGACGGATGAGTCGGAGATGATCGTATGTGTCTTGCCATACCGGCCAAATTGATCCGCATTGAAGACCAGATGGGAACCGTTGATATGGACGGGACTCAGAGGGATGTCAGTCTTCTTCTGCTTCAGGACGTGAAAATCGGCGATTACCTGATCGTCCACGCGGGGTTTGCCATTCACCGCGTGGACGAGGCGGAAGCCATGGCATCCCTGAAGCTACTACGCCAGATGGCGGCCTTGTCTGAAGCACAGAAACCATGAGATTCCCTATGGTTATGGTGATGAAAAACAAATGATTTCGGAGAATGCCTTGACAGTGACGGTGAAGTTTTACTATACTTTTTTGATCTGCTTGGCTTTGAAGCACATTGTCACGCGGCATCAGAGCAAGGGAAAATAATGGAGGAAGGAGGTGAAACCTGAATGACCAGGAGATTCTGTATTCTTTTGACGACAATTCTGACCGCTGTGGTCTTTTTGTCCGTGGGAACCCTTATTGCGTCCGATACGAAGGCTCCCGACAACGTAGTGATCGAGAACAAGGGATATAAGAAGGACAAAAAACGTCCCGTGCCTTTGGATCACAAGAAGCATGCTGTGGACTATAAAATAGCCTGTGCCGATTGCCACCACGTGTACAAGGACGGCAAGAACGTATTCAAGGAAGGGGACAAAGTCCAGAAATGTTCCGAATGCCATGACCCCAAAAAGAAAACCACGATGGATGGCATGAAAGTCATGAAGCTTCAGAATGCTTACCACAAAAACTGTAAGAATTGTCACAAGAAAGAGAAGAAGGGACCTTTCAAGAAGTGTAATGATTGCCATGTCAAGAAGTAAATGCGGCAACCCCTCACGCACATGAAGCTTCTCAACAATTACCGGCCGTCTTCCCCGTTATGGGAAAGACGGCCTTTTTGTTTCGCAAAACGAGGTGGCGCCAGAAAACAGAAAAACGACGCATGGGAACCGGACGGCTCCCATGCGGCGTTTTGGTTGGAAAGTTAAACGCCTTATACTTCCGTGATGGTGATCGCCTCGTGTTCACACACTTCTATACAGCTTTCACAGCCCAGGCATTCCTCGGCGTTCACCGGTTCTGATTTCTCATCCACCATCTCGTAAACGTCCACGGGACAGACTTCGATGCATTCTTCACAACCTTCACATTTGTCCTTGTCAACGACCACTTCATAACCCATCTGATGTAACCTCCTGATTTATATTAAGACATTTATTAAAAAAAATTCCATTGATCGCGGCTTACCTAACAGAGTCTCATTTTTGTGTCAAGCCTTTTCCTGCAGAGCACGTTTACTTAAAGCCCTTCCTAGGCGGCCACCTCATTCTTGATGGAAACGGCAATTTTATAAAGAATGGTCAACACGAAAAACCCAACCGCTAAAACGCCGATGGTGATCAGAATTTCCGGCGTGGTGGGCCAGTAGGGCGTGACGGTGTCAAACATGGTGGGTGTAAAACCACCGATGATCAGGCCGAGCCCTTTGTCGATCCAGGTGGCGACGATGACGGCGATACAGGCCACCGCCAAAGTATCTTCCTTTCGCCGGGTGGCCGGCACGATGAGGAGCACCAGGGCAACAATGGCAAAGCCGGTTGCGGTCCACATCCAGGGCGCCAGCTGTCCGTTTCCGTCGAGACCATGGAAAAGGAATTCAATGGCATGCATGTGCCCGGGTATCTGGCTGTAGAAGGCCGTAAAGCACTCCAGCAAAAAGAAGAAAACGTTCAGAATCATGGCATAGGTGACGATACCCGCCAGGGTCCGAATCTGTTCTTTGCCCGGATCGAATTTGGATACCTTGCGGACGATCAGACAAAGGAGGATCAGGAGCGCCGGTCCCGCGCAGAAAGCGGAGGCCAGAAACCGTGCAGCCATGATAGCGGTCAGCCAGAAATGCCTTCCGGGGAGACCCGCATAGAGAAAAGCCGTTACCGTATGAATGCTGAAGGCCCAAGGGATGGAAATGTATGCCAGCACCTTGACCCATTTCTGATATTTGACCCCTTTCCGCTCGGCGGCCAGTACGTTCCAGCCGACGATGAGATTCAGCAGCATGTAAGTATTTAAAACAATCATATCCCAAAAAAGGATGGAATTGGGCGTCGGATAAAAAATGATGTTCAGCATTCTGACGGGGTTGCCGAGATCGACAAACACGAACAAGCCGCACATGACGATGGATGCAATGGCAAGAAATTCACCCAATATGGTGATCCGTCCGAATGCCTTGTAGTCATGAAGGTAGTAGGGGAGTACCACCATCACACCACCCGCGGCCACACCCACAAAATAGGTGAGTTGCCCGATATAGAGACCCCATGACACGTCCCGGCTGAGCCCGGTGATTCGCAATCCCTCAAAGAACTGATAAAACCAACATGCCGCCCCGATGCCGATCAAAACCAGCAGAAAAACGAGCCATGACCAATACGCTGTTGTTCCTTTTAATGCTCTGTCAAGCATAACCTACCTCATATAATGTAAAATACGTTCGGTCCGGTACCCAAAGCGGGTTTCCTTCTTATCGAATAATGCTTTCGCAGCAGTTCTCTGACGTTGGAGTCAGAGTTTCCGAGATCGCCAAAATGCAAGGCATGGACTTTGATGATATCGCAGGCCTGCACACACTTTGGCTGCTCGCCTTTGGAAATCAATTCGGTGCAGAAGTTGCATTTTTCAACAACCCCTTTTGACCTCTCAGGATACGCCTTGTTGGTTGGATAATCGGGATTGAGCTTTTTGGGGGCCTTTCGCGGGTTGCCCCAGTTAAAACTCCTGGACCCGTAGGGGCAGGCGGCCATACAAAACCTGCAGCCGATGCAGCGGTGCATATCCATTGAGACAATACCGTCGGATTCACGCTTAAAGGTCGCCTTTGTGGGGCAGACCCGGACACAGGGAGGATTGTAGCAGTGGTTGCACAGGAGAAGGAACGGTTTTCCTTTGACACCCTCATCTACGAATTCGTTGGGATGGTCGGGAAACACATGTTCGTATTTGTCCTGCCAGATCCACTTTATGGCATGCTTTGGGTTCCCCCAGTCCGGAACATTGTGCTCGCGATTGCAGGCCAAGATACATTCTTCACAGCCGCCCTTGTCCTGTTTCGCGATGCATTTCCGCATATCGATAACCATGGCATAGCGCGTACCCTCGGTCACGGGAATGCCTATGGTAGAGGCTTCCAGTTCCCCCGGAGCGAGGATGTCAATGGCCGCTTTCCCCCCGAGTCCGAACAGGGCGGCATAGCCGGCTATCTTCAGGAATTCTCTTCTGTCTACCCCCATTACTTTTTCTCCTCCGGCGCGATATGACAATCCCAGCAATAAGGATTAACGCTCAAATAGTTGTGACATTGGTCACAGAATTTGGTTTTGTCCGAATGGCAGTCCATGCAAGTGACCTGCAGGCTCTTGTAAAAGATCTTGCCATCGGCTGCTTTGTAATAACGTTCTCCGTCCCTTACAACCGTGTGACGCCATTCGTCCAAGAGGGAAAAATGTGACTCCCGCATATAACGGGTTGATGCCACGCACACTTTGGCTTCCTTTGCCTTTTCCGTCAATTGCGGATCAGGCGCTTTGGCGGAAGACCCCGCATTATAAAAGAAAGGGGACAGGAACAGACCGATACCAATAATCAGGCCAATGATAATCTTGCCTCCATCATACATCCTCTTCATCCTCCTCCATTCCAGGCAACGGTTCCTGACGCAAGTCAGTGGTGCGATCCTTCTCTCCATCCAGTATCAGGGCATTGGCCACCAGCTCATGGAGACCGGTGACTTCCACCTCCGGCACCCAGTACTCCATGGAAGCCGTGAGAACCGCGCGGTCGATGGCGCAGATGCAGGCCAGCATGTTTGCACCGTGTTTTTCATGAACGTGCCGGACCGCGTTGGCTCTGGGAAGACCGCCTCGCATCCGAAGCTCCATGTCTTCACCGGCATTCAGGCCCGAACCGCTGCCGCAGCAGAACGTCTGCTCCCGAATGGTTTCAAGAGGCATATCATAGAAATGGTTGCAGACGCTATTGAGTACGTACCGTGGTTCCTCAAAAAATCCCATACCTCTTGAAGTGTTACAGGAGTCATGCCACGTTACGATTTTGTTGTCATTGCGGCTGGGATCCAGTTTTAACTTGTTATGATGGATAAGATCCGCCGTGAATTCAACAAGGTGGATCATTTTGGTGGTTTTGGCATTTTCAAATACGGTTCCGGTAATGGGGGACTTGGGCACCTCCAAAAAATCGGCGGGGCCGTTCCAGGTATCCATGTACTGATTCAACACCCGCCACATGTGCCCGCATTCACCGCCGATAATGTATTTGACGCCCAACCGTTTGGCCTCGTGGTACATCTTGGCATTCAGCTTCTTGGCCATTTCGTGGGAGGTGAAAAAACCGAAATTCCCCCCTTCCGACGCGTAGGTGCTCCAGGTGATATCCAGCCCCATGTCCTTTAAATAGTGGAATAGCATGAGATATCCCATGGCCGTATAGGTGCCGGGATCGGCAAAGACATCGCCCGATGGGGTGAGGAAGAGAATCTCAGCCCCTTTCCGGTTAAAATCCGGCTCCACTCGAACGCCGGTGACCTCTTCGATTTCATCCACGAAGAAATCGATCATGTCCACAAAAGCGTGGGGCTGAATGCCCAGATGATTGCCGGTGCGGCTGCAGTTGGCCACGGGGCCTGCGATCCAGTCGATGTTCAATCCCAGGAGGTTGGTCAATTCCCGCCCAAGAATGGTAATTTCCGCCGTATCGATGCCGTAGGGGCAAAAGAGTGAGCAACGGCGGCATTCGGTACACTGGTAGAGGTAATACCACAGCTCTTTCAAGGCATCCACCGTCATTTTGCGGCCTCCGGCAAACTTTCCCAGGAGTTTGCCGGCAGTGGTGAATTCCCCGCGATAGATGGACCGCAGCAGTTCGGCGCGCATGACGGGCATGTTCTTGGGATCGCCCGATCCGATGAAAAAATGACACTTATCGGCACAGGCGCCGCACCGCACACAAATGTCCATGAAAACCTTCAAGGTGCGGTATTTGTCGAGCCGCTCCCGGAGTCCCTCCAGCAGGATGCTCTTCCAGTTCTCCGGCAACTGCCAGTCCTCGTCCGTGGGGTTCCACTCTTTTGCATAAGGCATTCCAACAGCGTTCAGGTTCTTGGGTTTGGCGCCGTAGCAATGAATGCCGGGTTTGATCTCAGAGAATGTATCCAGCCAGCCCCACTCAAACAGGGGGCGGGCATGATCAATATCCGCGGTTTCTACTGGTTTAGGGGTCGTTGCCATGGTTACTCCTTTTCTCCTCCTTCGGTGGCTTCATCCAGCCCTTTTTCCACTGGGATGCCGGCTTCGATCATCGCCTCTCGGAACTCATCCTCATATTCGGCATAGGTATGAAATTTGACAGGGTAATTCCAAGGGTTTACGTGCCTGATATAACGGTTGTTATTGGATAGATTCCTGGTGGGGCTTAAGAAGATGCCTCCCAAATGCATGAGCTTGCTGAATGGAAAATAAGCGATCAAAACACACAGGCAAAAGAGATGAATATAAAACAGGACGCCAATGCCGTCGGGCACAACGGGCTGAAACTTAAACAGCCCGATGACCAATTCCTTGACCTTGGTGATATCCACCCGGAAAAGGTAGCGCATCAACATGCCTGAGAATCCAAGGGTCAGAATCAGCATCAACGGAAAATAGTCGGCCGGAAGGGAGAGGTAACGCATTTGGGAGTACAGGATTCTTCTCAACAGGAGCCAGGTGACGGCGGTCATGAGCAGCATGTCGGTAAGGTAGACGCCGGGAAGCCCGAAACCGTCGAAAGGGGCCACACCCAATTGCATGAAGCCGTCGAGGCTTTCAAGAATCGGCACGAAGAAGGGAATCGGCTCCATGAAGAAACGGAAGTGGCGCAGAAATATTACCAGGAATGAATAATGAAACAGAATGGCGGCCAGCCACAACCATTTTTCCCATTCATAGTCGATCTTGGGGACGCCTTCCACACGCCGGTATTCAAGGCGGGTGTTTCTGAAAAGAGATCTGAAGGTGAGAATCTCAAAGATCATTCTTACCCATACGCCGCCCGTCCCTTTTGGATTGTCGACGGGATTGCTTTTGATCCAGGGGAAGGACCACATCTGGCCGGCGGTGGTGGGTATCCGGTAAGGAACCGGTGTGCGCCCCCAATTCACGACGCGCAGAATGATGCCCACCACAAATGTGGCCAGGGCCGCATAGGGGATGACAACCCCAAAAAGCGTCGTCAGGTCCCACGCCCCCACGCCGATCAAGGGGATCAAAACCACCACAAGCACTCCTATGGATGCCACCACAAGACTCAATACGAAATTCATAGACAATTACCTCATTTTTTCAAAAATCAAAAACTGACCCAGTATTGCCAAATCAGATTTCCGGTTGCTGCTCCGGAATCTCCTTGATGAGATTGGCCCTTTCCAGCAATCGGCCATACTCGTTTCTGACTTCTCTGACGCGGATGTCGTAAAGCTGCTGGCGACACTGTGAGTAAATGTCGAAAGCCAGAAGCGCGGTTGCATCAACCCTCTCCTCAAATGGATGCAGCCCATGCAGATCGCCTTCACCGAGCGTTTCCCTCACAATGCTTTTCAACTGCAGGACAAATCCCACTGCGTGAGAAGGTTTGAAATCCTGTACGGCCCTGACCCTGATAATCTTATCAAGGGAAGAAAAGATCTTTTCCGCATCTTTACCCTTGACCAATTCATCGAAAAGTACTTCGACGTCTTTGGTAATGATCAGCCCCACCGGATTGGCGAACTGGCTCTTTTCTCTTTTAAGAAATTTTTGAGTCTCCTTAGGGTAGGTTTTGATAATGGCTTCCTGCCATTTTTTGATAATGGTGGAGCGGTTTTCCGAAAGAAAATTGTCTAGATCCATGACCAATGTGAGTAACACCTGCCGGGTAAACCAGGCCGGAAGCTACACTTACCCCAAGGTTTTTTTGTTAGGGGAACCTATACAAAATCGTGTTTTTATGTCAAGAAAAAAATGGCTTATGGTTTCCAAATGACTGCTTGCCAAAGCAGGGATTTCAGGATAGGCTGTTCCCATGAAACAGAATGCCAGAAGAGCGGTTTTCGGATGGGCCATGTACGATTGGGCGAATTCCGCATTCGCCACCACCGTCATGGCCGGGTTCTTCCCGGTCTTTTTTAAACAGTACTGGAGTCTGGGTACGGATGCCACCGTCAGTACCGCCAGGCTGGGATTGGGAAACTCTCTTGCGGGAATCGTTGTGGCGATCTCGGCACCGGTCCTGGGCGCCATTGCGGACCGGGGAAGTGCCCGCAAAAGGTTCCTGCTCTTCTTTGCGGTGATGGGCATCCTTATGACCACGGGGCTCTATCTGGTGAGCCAGGGAAACTGGCCATTGGCAACCCTTTTCTATGTACTGGCCACCGTCGGTTTTTCAGGGGGAAACATTTTCTATGATTCCCTGATCACCGGTATTACCACCGAAGATCGGGTGGACATGGTCTCCTCCCTGGGATTTTCACTCGGGTACCTGGGAGGGGGCATCCTATTTGCCGTCAATGTGTGGATGACGCTTGCTCCCGAGACATTCGGATTTAAAAACGCGGCCGAAGCGGTGCGGTTTTCATTCCTGACGGTGGGCATCTGGTGGGCGCTCTTTTCCATTCCCATCTTCCTGTTCGTTCCGGAACAAAAGGCGGATACCGCGCCTTCAAAGAGAATCGAGCCTGTAAGAGCCGGATTTCGGCAGCTTCTGGAAACGTTCAGGGAGGTTCGGCACTTGAAAACCATCTCCCTTTTTCTCCTGGCCTACTGGCTCTATATCGACGGGGTCAACACGGTTATTCGAATGGCGGTGGATTATGGCATATCCATCGGGTTTGAGACAAAAGACTTGATTTCAGCCCTTCTCATCACGCAGTTTGTCGGGTTTCCGTCTGCCATCGGCTTTGGCTTTCTGGGCAAAAAATTCGGTACGAAGCCCGCCATTTTTCTGGCCATTTCCGTGTATTTGTTTGTATCCATCTGGGGTGCTTTCATAGACAAAGTTATGGAGTTTTACATGCTGGCTGTTATCGTGGGGCTGGTTCAGGGAGGCATTCAGGCACTCAGCCGTTCCTATTACGCCCGATTGATACCGGTGGACAAGTCTGCGGAATATTTCGGTTTTTATAATATGGTGGGAAAGTTTTCAGCCATCATCGGCCCGGCCCTGATGGGAGGCACGGGCCTCTTCATCCGGTCTTTGGGCTACCAGAGTCAAACGGCCTCCAGGGTCAGTATCGCCTCCATCGCCTTTTTCTTCATCATCGGCGGTCTCCTTTTCTATTTTGTGGACGAGCAGAAAGGAAAGAGGGATCTACGGTTTCTCTCCGGGGGCGTTGACCAATGACTCATTCTTTCAACGCCTGTTTCATTCGGTTTATCATTTGCCGGCTGTTGACGTATGCCTCGATGCGCAATGGCTTTTCCTCTTCTCCTTTCCTGTTAAAGAACAAAACGGTGGGCACGCCGCGAATGTGGTACTCCCTTAGAAGCATTTCCTGCTGGGGATGCCGTGTGGTTAAGTCGATCCTTAGATTCACGAATTCCTCACTCAGTTGCCGTACTTGGGGATTCGTGAACACATTTGCTTCCAGGGCCCGGCAGGGGCTGCACCAATCCGCATAGAAATCAAGCATCACGGGCTTTCCTTTTTCGGCGGCGGCCGCCAGGTGTTCCGGGGAGTAGGCTTGCCATTGAACGCCCGGGCCGTGACGATCGCCTAAAGGGATAAACCAGAGCAAAAAGGCCGCGGTGATGCATCCGATCCCCACAATCCTTTTGATAATGAAGAATGACCGTTGATCCTTTCCTTCACGGTCCAACCATCCCAGATGAAGACCGGCCGCCGCAGCCACCAGGGCAAAGAGCATGGTTCGGGAAACGTTTCCGGGGATGACCGGCAATAACAGATATCCGGCCATTCCCACCAAAACCCAACCAAGGGCCTTCCGGATCCAGATCATCCAGGTACCCGACATGGGCAATTTGTCCACGGCCTTTGAAAAAATCGCCAACACGGCCAGAGGGAGGCCCATGCCGACACTCAATACGAAAAAATAGAGGAACCCGAGAAACGGATCTCCTCTCTGGCCCACATAGGTGAGCAGTCCCAGAATGAACGGGCCGAGGCAGGGTGCCGCCACAATGCCCAGGGTCAGACCCATGAAAAGGGTACCGAAATAGCCGCCGAAGTTTTTGGCCGCAATCTTTGTAAATCCTGCCGGTATACGCAATTCCCAGAAGCCGAAGAAGCTGAACGCCAGGGCCACGAGAATCGCCGCCACGATGACGAGAACGATGGGGCTCTGGAGCGCGGAACCCAGCATTCCCCCGGACAGCGCAGCGGCCACACCCAAAACCGAATTGGTGATGGCCAGCCCCAGGATATAGAAGAGACCGTGGATCAGCGTGTTGCCTGCCATTTTCCCCCCCTGACCTCCGAAATAAGAGACGGTGATGGGGATGAGGGGGTAGATGCAGGGGGTCAGATTCAGGGCAAGTCCCCCTAAAAAAATGCCCATCAGGGCGAGCCAGAGGCCCGCACCCATTTGCCATCCTCCTCTGTTCTTTTCTGAAGTGATATCGGGGTCGGCCGATGGCGATAGCCCGGATTCGGAAGGCTTTTGTGCCCGGTTTTTCGGTTCAGGGCCTGTCACGGTTACGGGAAAGGTAAAGGAAACTGTCTCGGGCGGCAGGCACGCATCGGTTGAACAGGCCTGAAAAGCAAGCGCCCCTTTGATGATCTGCTTTCCTTTGGGGGCGCCGCCATCCACCTGGAGATCCGCCTTTACAACGATTTTGCCCACGAAAACATCGACGGTTTTGTCCGTGAAGGAGAACTTCTTTTCAGCGGTGGGAGGAAATTGGATGTTGTTGATCCGGATATCCCCGCTTTCTGCAAATCGAAACTCCGTTGGATGGGGGTTTTCCGAAGATTTGACGGGGCCATGCAGAAACCACGGAAATTGAATTTGAACATGAAATAGAACGGGATAGCTGCCTCCCGGGGCGTAGCTCATCTCCGACTGCACCACCTTGACGGAGGCCGTGGCAGACCATGCGTTGGATGAAACAATAAAAGGGAGGCAAATAACCGCCAGACAAAAGGACAAAAGGAAGAATCTGCTTTTACGATGGCCAGATGTCGTCATTTCAACTCTCAAGGATGTGTGAACAAAAAAGGCGCTCCGACTGTGGTCGTTACACCAGTGCGCTTACCCGCTTGAACTAGAGATACAAAAACTTAAGAATGGTTACCAAAAAGATCAATACCGCCTGATCAGGGCCTGACGCACAACATCTGGAGGATCAATGAACCATTTGATACTTTCGGTGCTTTGAGGATGGTCGTATTGGCCGTTTGAGACGTGAATGTGGTGTCCCAACCGCCCTGGAGCGTCATTCGTTTCACGGTGTTGAGGGTAATCGATTCGGTGTATGTTCCCTCGGCGATCCTAATGACAGCGACGAAATCCGTGGCATCTATGGCCGCTTGAATCGAGGTGTAACAGGGGGATTTCCCATTGCAGTTGCCCTTTTTTTCAACATATGCAACCGAGGACGTTTCATCGGAACCCCTTACGCATCTGACCAGATAATCAACATTGATTCCCTTGTGCACATATGTCGGATTGCCATAGATGAAATCGACGACCCAAACGTAATATGATTCGATGGGGTTGAAAATAAAGCTTGTGCTGGAATAGTAGAGGTCGCTACCACCTAAAAAAGTGGGATCAAAAGAAGGATCCCTGCGATCGCGATCCACAATACTCAGCAGTTCACGAATATTGGGTAACCGCCAGTCTTCATAGTTGTCAATCACCAGGTCTTCGCAGTAGGCCAAAGCTTCCTCCCAGTTTCTCTTTATCCCGTCGGGGCTCCGTTGCCACACGAGCCCGGTGGCCAGATCAAACACCCTTGCATTGGTAGTACTTACCGCAAAACCGCCATAGGGCAAGGGCGCATCAGGTGCAACGCACCGCACATAGAATTTCCTCCCCTTGTCACCGTAGGCGTTTGAACCGCCATACAAAAATGACACCACCCATGCCTCCGTGTCCGGCGTTTCCGGGGACGGAGTGTTTGTCCAATAGGTTCCCGACTTGCACGTGCCAAAAAAGGTGCGGTCTACGGCGGGATCAGCGGTACCGTAGTCAATAAGCGTTATCAATTCCATGGGGGTCGGCAAACGCCAGCCGAAATGACCCTCGAAAGCAGCCAGGCCTAAATCCCTGCAATATTGAACGGCCTCATCCCAGGTATATCCCCCTGCATTGTTGTGTGTGTCGCTTCGCTGCCACACAAGACCCGTGTTGTCGTCGAACACCCGTTTGTCAGTGGCATCCTTTTCAAAATAGAAACCGGCCGGGGCCCCTGAATAGGAAGCATCCTGCCCTGAAAAAGGGTTGCCGGGCGCGGGACAACCGATGACATTGCCGTATTCATCATAGCAGTATATCTGGCCCGAATCCGAGAGGACGTAGGCCATGGCAGGGGTTGAACAGCACAGAAAAAACACTGCCTGAAAACCAAAGAAAAAAATGACAGACAATTTAAAGCGCAAGAATGAATTTATCAGGTTTCCCAAAACCGTATCCTCCTTTTTGTTTCTCTTTGGCGTCCGACCAACCGAAGGATTCGCCCCTAAAGGGTGAATTGATAAAAAAACAGAACGAGTGCCACATTTCTTTTTGGCCGTAGGGCACAAAAAAACCGGACTACCGATGATGTGACTTTTACGATGTCACAATCGGCAGCCCGGCTGTCTTTGTGGCGCAAGAAGCCCTAAAGATGCTTAACGGGAAACACCAAGACCCGTGGCTTTCCGTCCCCATCTCACGATGTGTTTGGCTTTCTTTTTAAAAATTGCTGTGCTGCCAAAAGGCAAAAACCTGGCGGCGCCACGAGCATGTGTTTGGCGTTACATTCCGGGACCTCGGCAGCCAATTAGAGGTTCAGTAATGGAAAAAGTTTCAGTCTGCAATTTAGTGAGAAAAACCTGCTGATGTCAAGAGAATTCGTATGGTTAATGGCTGCCAGACGATCACCGGGCATGAAAGGAAAACAGCGCTCTTTTTTGCTGATGAGGGAGTTTCAATGGTAAAACCTGATGAGAATGGTCTTCTATACCGGATAGCGGACCCCAAAGGTGGTATTGAACAGTTTATCCCTCTGAACGATGCAGCAAGGGATTTGCTGGAAACCCGCCCTTCTTTTGCAGTTTTAAATAGTATTAATATTTAAAAAAAAGCCCGAAAATGATATTTGTAATTTTGGCACGCAAATCCCCGTAACCTGGCATTTGGCGGTGGAGTACCCGTTCATATGAAAGGTAAAGAAAGTATCCTCATTTTCAATCGTATGGTGACATCCGGCCAGACTCGTTTCCGCCGGTTTCGTGTCATCATCGGTAATCTGCTGTTCATGGCCGCATGCATCATATATCTTTCCGGCACCGTTGAAGCTGAAGTTGCGGTACGGCCGGTGGTCAATGTGGGCCACAAGAAATTCACAAAATCGCTGGCTGCAACAAAGAACCTTCTGGTGAGCGGGGGCGTGGACCGTACCATCCGGGTGTGGGACGTTGCAACGGGCAGGCTCATCCGAAAGATTCATGCAGGCGGCATCGTTTACAAAGTGGCGATTCGTAAAAACCGCCTTTTTGGAATGTCCTGGAGAGAAATCAGGGTCTGGGACCTGGAAACAGGAAAACTGATCAAGCGTTATCCCTTGAAAGAAAAGGTTCAGACCTTTGACATGAATGATCCATATCTGGTGGTTGCCGATCAGAAAGGGATGCTTCATCTTTTTGAGATTGAGTCCGGGAAACATGTCGTGTCTTTTAAGGGTTACAATGAAGAAAAGAAAGACAAGCCCCGGCCGGTTTCAATTCTAAAGGTGACCCATAAGGCCGTATATTCCGCCAGCAAAGGGGATGACTATCTGCTAAAACGCGACTTCAGGGGAAAAAGGCTTGCGAGGTACCCTGTTGGAAAGGGTAACAACTTATACGGCATGGAAATCAAAGGAAACAGGATGGTTACGGCGTCCATGAACGGCATAAGGGTCTGGAATCTTGCCAATGATCAGCTGATCCGCAGCAACAAGACCTACTCGGAAAGCGTTGCCATGGGGCCCGGCGTGTTTGTCACGGGATCAGACAGTACACATGTGTACCTGTGGAATTTGAAGAACGGCAGGCGAATCACCGAGCTTAAAAGCCGAAAAGGAAAAAGCATGCCCGGCACGCCTGCCACGGTTGCCATTTCCCATGGAAAAGTTTTTGCGGGAATCGCAAATAATGACATTTATGTCTGGGATCTGAAAACGAAAAAGCCGATCCGGGTCATTCGCGGCTCTCCGGACGACGGCATCAAAAGTCTTGCCGTTGGAGAAGGGCGGCTGGTGGCCGGATTCCAGATGGGGATGATCCGGTTGTGGGATCTAAAAAGCGGCAACCAGCTTCAAGCGGTTCAGGGACACAGGGGATATGTGAATTTTGTGAGCATCGACCGCGGAAAACTGGCATCGGTGAGCGGCGGCGAAGACCACATGCTCAAAGTATGGGACCTGAATACGGCCCGTGAAATCAGAGCCATCAAGCCGCTCAGCACCGGTTGGTCCGAAGCCATGATTATGGCAAGGGGCCGAATCTTCCTGGGTGATACTGGCGGGATGTTCTCCGTGTGGAATGCGGGTACGGGAAAGCTGCTGCGCAAGCGGAAGACGAAAGGCTGGGTGCTTTCACTGGCGGAAGCTGACAACCGGCTCTTCTGCGGAACTACCTCCGGACGGATAAGGGTCCAGGACGTTTCGACGGGAACACCGGTTCTGGAGATGCGGGTTCCCAAAGGCGAAAGAGAAGAAGTAAAAGATCTGGCCGTTTCCAAGGGGAGAGTGGTGGCGGGACAGTTCGACACCTACTCTCGAATCGGCAGTGACCGCTCTCAGCCCGTATACATCTTTGAAGCGAAAACAGGAGAACTTCTTCACAGGCTTGTGGGACACAAGACGAATATTCTGGGTATTGCGGCGGGTGAAGGCCGAATCGTCTCGTCTTCATACGAATCGATCCGCCTTTGGAATCTGTTGACCGGCGCGTTCCTGATGGAGCTCAAAGGACACTCCGAAGCGGTCACCGGGGTACAAATCCATGACGGCCGGGTGTTCACCGGTGGTTGGGACAACATGATACACGTCTGGAGTCTTAGAACAGGAAAGCTCCTGGCAACCATCTACCCGCTCCCCGGCTCCAGCATTGCCATTACGCCGGAAGGATATTTCAGCGGTTCCGGCAACTACCGCCCTTATATCCATTTTGTCAGGGGGACGGAGATCATCAATACGGACCGGTATTTCGAAGCCTTCTACCGGCCGGATTTGGTGGCTCTGGCCATGTCCGGCGGGTCTCTCGACAGTTTCCCGAAAATGTCCGCGGCAAAACCGTCCCCAACCATACGGATTGTGGATGCCCCTTCAAAAACAGACAGAAAAATCATTCCTATTACCCTTGAAATCAAAGACATGGGAGGCGGCATCGGGGATGTGCGGATCTACCTGAACGGTTCCGCCGTTGCCCTTGAAGGAAATCGGGGCATTCAGGCGGTTTCGAAAAAGACCCGGCGACGGACCATCAACGTCCGTTTGCAGTCGGGAGAAAACCGGATTAAAGCAATTGCTTTCAATGCCGACGGCAGCCTTAGCAGTCAACCGGTCCTTCACCGGATGAAGGCCTCTTTTAAGCCGTCTTCCGCGCCAGCACTTCACGCACTGGTGATCGGGATTCAGGAATTCAGAAATCCCCGACTTAATCTCCAATACCCGGAAGCCGATGCGGATCTCATGGCAAAAACCCTGAAACTGGTAGGGAAGGGGTTGTTCAGCAGCATTTCCGTGAAACGGCTCACCGGCCGTGAACAGACGACCCGGGCAGCCATTGTTGGCGCTCTGGAAGAGATGCGCGGTCTTAATCCCCAGGATCTTTTTGTCTTTTTTGTGGCCAGTCACGGGACCGTTGATGAGGGCAAATATTATCTGTTGACATCCGATACCGGTGCCACTTCCACACGAAAGCTGCGGCAGACGGCCATGGATCAGAATCTGCTCAAAATGCTCATTGCCAATATACCCACAACGAAAAAACTGATCATCCTGGATACCTGCTCCGCTCAGGCCCTGGGGGACGCCATTCACGTTGCCATGCTGACCCGGGGTATGAGCGAGTCCACCGCCATGAAGGTGCTGAGCCGTGCGGTGGGTTCCACCATCCTTTCAGCCGCCACCTCCGCCCAGGAAGCCGTGGAAGGCTATAAAGGCCACGGGCTGTTCACCTGGGTTGTGATCGACGGCCTTAAAGGGAAGGCTGACCTGGACAAAGACGGATTCGTGAAGACAACTGAGCTCGCAAACTATGTGGATGATGTGGTCCCGGAACTGGCCGAGCGTGTTTTCAAACGTCCCCAGTTTCCGGTGGTGGCGCCTTCCGGCCAGGGATTTCCCTTATCCCGCGCAGGCAGAAATTAGGCCCCCGTTCTTTTCCTTTCTTGATTGGGAAGCAATCAATTGACATCAAATCCACCCTCGGCATAGCGTTAAAACTAAATCCAAACACCAAAAAAGTTGCCTATGTCACAGACGGAAGTCTTACAGGTAAGGCAGATTAATTGAGATAATGTGGAGGGGAGGTGGTGACCCTGAGCTTCTAAGCCACCCGACGATTTTTTATTTTGATGACAGGGCGATCCTGACACCAAATTTTCACCTTTGACTTTTCTCGTCCCCCCATATTAAACGAACCATTTGTATCTATCCACTCGTGTAAACAATCGCGATGAGATATATTTTGAAGGTCTCCCCACCGTGCTCTACCGTCTCAGAAATCCGCTCCCAGTCGACAGCTTCGATTGCCTTGCCAAGGGTGTAAGAGTGTAAAATATCATCATCCTGCATTTGACCATAGCCAGGGATTTCGGATGTAGTGATATAGTCCCCATTTTCTATATCCCCGTTGCGGTTGGTAACCCAGACCCTGCCTTCGCCAAGGGCATTTATAATCCCAAAATTCTCTCCTTCCTGGGCTTCATACCAATGATCCTTTGGAAGGGGGCCATCCGAAACAATGACTCCGAATACAGCTTTATCGTTTGCCTTGGTGGATAGCGTCACCGTTGGAAGCGTGGAGGATAAAGATATTTTACCACGCTTATTCTTTCTTGCTTCTGTCTTACCCGTTGTGGAAACGATAAGCCCAGGAATGATTTCTGGCATATCCTCCGAAAATCTAACCTCATGGGCGCCGGTAAAAGGTCCATAATTAGTGCCCGGACCTACTGCATAAAAATCCCAAAGCCCTCCATAGCCCTGAACTCCAACTCCCTGGGTATTGGAAGCATATCCGTAAACGCCCTTACCTTGGATACCGGGAGCCTCACTGTAAACACCCCTTCCTTGATGACCGGCGGCTTCAAAATATCCTCCATAATTAATTACAACGCCATCATTCTTAGCTGCGCCGTAAACTCCCCTGCCTTTTTGACCGTCCGCTTCAAAATATCCACCATAGTTCGTTGCATCTCCACTATGAGAAGCATAACCATGAACAGCACGGCCTGAAGAACCGCCGGCAGCGCCTCTAATACCGTAACCGAAAGAACCATCGGCTTTGCCGGTAACACCTATACCAACCACACCGTTTGCTACAAAATATCCGCCAAAGTTAGTTTCCCATTCAGAACTGCTGGCATAGCCGTAAACCCCGAAACCTAGTGGGCTATCGGAAGAAAAATACCCGCCAAAGCTTGAATAATCGCCAGCATAAGCGTTTACACCACTAATAACAGATCCGTTAGGATTTTCTGCAAAATCTCCAGTATTGAAACTGCCACTAAGGTTAAGCGGTGCACCAACACCACCTCCGGATACAGCTTTTATTTGAGTTGAACTGTCAGGAAATGTAATCCCGTTCGGGGTCATTTTCATTTCAGCGTGTGAATTGACTGCAACCATGAAAAACAGAAACAGTGTCCCACAATAAACCAACTTCTTCATTCGAATTCCCCCAGTACAGATCCATAAAAATTTTCATGACTCAATACATTTATCCCAGTGAGACGATACACCTTTTATTTGAGAAAGTGTTTTGAAAAGAACCATCATATTCAAGTTGTAAATCAAATTCAATTTCAAAAGGTTATTAAAAAAACACCGCTATCAAAATGCAACTATCGGAAACCTCAAGAAAAGTTGTGATATTATAAAACCAGAAGATTTGAACGAGCGCTGAGGTTGATTCCATCTCTCAACGCCTGTCGATACAGATAAATTGAGATTATACCCAGAGGAATCGGCGCTGTCAAAACCTTGTCAGCTGCCTTACGAATGAAAAGCGCTCGACCCTCATTTTTGTTATCACCCTCCGACTGTACGTCTTCTGGAACAGCCTCTGTAGTGGCGCAAATCCCACGAAAATTGACGAAAATGAAAATTAGGCGCCTTAGGGCAAGAGTGGTTTTTGGTGGATGAAGGGTCCATTTTTTCCCTGTGGGTGGGAAATATGGTGGGAAAACGAAAAACAAGCCAACAAAAAAGGGCTCGCGGAAATTCCGTAAGCCCTTGCGTTCTTGTTGGTAGCGGGGGGCGGATTCGAACCACCGACCTTCGGGTTATGAGCCCGACGAGCTACCAGACTGCTCCACCCCGCGGCAATCTGGTAATAATAGTATTTCCTTGGATGGGTGTCAATGAAAAAACTGCAAAGTTTTTCATTGGTGCGGTATGCGCACAAAGAAGGTCGTTCCCTTTCCCTTGACACTCTCCACCCACAGTTCTCCTCCATGGGCTTCAATAATCTTATAGGATATTGCCAGGCCCAGTCCCGAGCCCCGGTCTCTCGTCGTGTAAAAGGGTTCAAAAATGCGAAGAATATCTTCATCGCTGATGCCGATGCCTTCATCCTGAATTTGAATTTCAACACCATCGGAGTATCCTATCGTTTTTATGGAAATACTTCCGGATTCCTCCATGGCTTCAACGCCGTTTGTGATAATATTGATAACCACCTGTTTCAGTTTGTCAGGGTCACACTGGATTTCGGCCAGATCCGGCGCCAATTCAGCCTTCATGGGATATTTTTCGGGAGGATAAACCCCTTTTAGGATTTTCAATACGTCCTGAATTACGGAGTTGATGTCGGCGGAACGTGTCACCAGATTATAGACTTTTGTGAAGTCTCCCAGGCTGGCAACCAGCCTTTCCAACCGACTGACTTCATCCAGGATCATATCCAGTTTCTTGACGGCGATTTCATCTTCAAGACTGGTGCGGATTTGATGACTGAACCCCCCAATAATCATCAATGGGCTTTTGATTTCATGCACCACATGGGCAACGGTTGTTCCAACTGCGGCAAGCCGTTCGGAACGGAGAAGTCTTTCCTCCATCTTCTTCTGGTCGGATATATCCCGAATAATGGCGGTAAAAATGAAGGCGTCATCCATTTCCTGAGAGCTTAATCCCAATTCTATGGGAAATTCTTCACCGCTCTTGCGAAAAGCGGTCAGGTTCTGGGTCTTTCCAACCAGTTTTGGTTCTTTTGTCTCTAAGAAGGATCTCACAAAGGTGGCATGATCCCCATATTTGGGAGGGATTAACAGGCTCAGATCCTTTTCCAGAACCTCTTCTCTTTTGTAGCCAAAAATCCGTTCGGCCGCGTTGTTGAACAGCACGATCTGGTGGCTCTCGTTTATGCTGATGATGGCATCCGTGGCCGTATCAAGAATGCCCCGCATTCTTCTTTCCGATGCCCTCAACCGGGTCAGAAGGTTGCGGTATTCAGTAACATCCTGGGAAATTTCGACAAAATACTTTTTGCCGGTCTTTCGGTTGGTAATCGGGTACATGATGCGCTGCAACGCTTCAAAATACGTTCCTTTTGAGCCGCGGCGGTAGGTGACTTCCACCTTTTTGCCGGTCTTCAACGCTTTCTGAAGGGGGCAGTCTCGATCCTTCAGGCCGCACTGGGTTCCAGAGAGCTTTCTGATTTGATAACATTTTTTTCCCAGAACAGCGCCTTTTGAGAGTCCCCGTTCATCCAGAAAGACCTGGTTGACGTCATGAATCACACCGTTTTGATCCACAACCATGATCTCTTCGCTGATGCCGTCAAAAATGGTTCCCAAGAAGGCTTCGGAGGTTTCTATGTCATCGGATCGATAATGCTTTTCCAAAACTACCCTCCTGTCCAAGGAATGAAAAATGCGTACTCCAGTGAAAGAATATCAAACATTTCGTCGGTTCCTTCCCGGATAGCCTCGTACAATTCCTTCATGGTTTTTGCTTTGCCAAGAGAAGTGCGGTAGGAAATATCATCGAAAAACTCCACGTCAAGGGGAAGGAGAACCTGGTCAAGATTGCCGTGCCAATGAACTTTCAGCGCTTTTTTTAAGGCGAACACTTTCTTATACATGTCCCTCAAAAGATCGGTTCTCAGGATTGGGTGGACTTGATTGATCATACAGTCCGTAAGCCCCACCAGATAATAGATTTCCCGCATTCTTTCTTCGTTCATGCGGTTAAAATACATGGATCGAATGGTAAAGGACATACCCCCGTGAAGCGTAAAATGGGGGGGAAGCGTGGCCAACCCATCCGGGTCGTATTTCAGGGATTCGGCCAGACCCATTCGCATCTGAATAAAATGGCTTGTTCGCCATAGCCCTTTTCGAAACCGCCAGGGGCCGGCCGCAGTCAAAGGGTGTGAAGGTCCTTTGCGCCTGTTATCAAGATCGATGACTTTTCCCATGCTATCTTCCGGATCTGAATCGGCTTACCGGCAAAACCCGTTTCCAATCATTTCTGACCATCGCTGCCATGATCCTTGAAAAAGCTGCTTCAAGGTCTTGGATGGCATTTTCCGTGCAACTCCTTGAGACGTTCCCTGGTTACGTGGGTATAGATCTGGGTGGTAGTGATATCAGCATGGCCCAGCATCAATTGAACGGAACGCAGATCCGCGCCGGCCTCAAGGAGATGGCTGGCAAAGGAATGCCGCAATCCATGTGGTTTTATATTCTTCTTAATTCCTGCCATGATACCATGGTTCTTGATGATTTTCCAGAATCCCTGTCGAGTGAGCGGCTGCCCCCTGAAATTCAAAAAGAGAAAAGGTGGATGCCCCTTCTTGAGCAGGGCGGGTCGTCCGTCTGTCAGATATGTTTTGATGGCCTGAAGTGCTTTTTCACCAAAAGGCACCATTCGTTCCTTGGACCCTTTCCCAAGGGTTTTGACAAAACCCGCTTCCAGGTTAACATCCAGCAATCTCAGGCGGACAAGTTCCGACACCCGCAGTCCGGTGGCGTAAAGGAGTTCCAGCATCGCCCCGTCGCGTAGCCCCAGGGGCTTTGTAACATCCGGCTGAAGAAGGAGTCGATCAACTTCATCCAGGCTCAAAATATCCGGCAGCTTTTGCCGAATGCGCGGCGTTTCCAGCAGCCTGGCGGGACTCTCTTTCATTCTACCTTCTGAAACAAGAAAACGATAGAAGGTCTTGACGGAGGAGATGTTGCGGGCCATTGATCTTTTGGAAAGCTGGAGGGTGAGGCTTCCCAGATAATCTCGAATGGTATGCCGGGAAACCGCTTCAGGCGCAATATTTCGGCCTTCCAAGTAGGCCATGAATCTCAACAGGTCCCCGCTATAGGCATAAATGGTGTTTTCAGCGAGACCCCGCTCAACCCTGAGATAGGTGGTGAATTCGTCTATGAGGTCATACACCGGCCGAACCTCCCTTTTTCCAGGCCCCCTTTGCCCCCTTGCATGGGTGGCACGGGTCATGGTGCGGCATCTTTCAGAAATCATAGAAATGACGGTTGTTCGTAAGAATCCTCGGCCCTTCCTCTTCCAGGACCACCATTTCCTCAAGGCGTACCCCGCCCCTCCCGGGAAGGTAGATGCCCGGCTCAACGGTGAAAACATTGCCGGTGTGCAGTTCAACGGCATTTCTGGGGCCAAGTCTGGGGCCTTCATGGGTGGCCAATCCAACGCCATGGCCCAGACCGTGTCCGAAGTACGCTCCGAATCCGGCATCCGAAATGATGCTTCTGGCGGCGGCATCCACCAGGGTGCTTAGACCGGAAGGGCGGATTTGTTTTATGGCTGCCCGCTGAGCCTGTAATACAGTGCGGTAAACGGTTTTGAATGTGTCATCCGGTTCACCCAGAAATACCGTTCGCGTGATGTCTGAACAATAGCCATTAAGCCGGACCCCCGCGTCCAGAATAATCGGTTCTCCGGATCGAATTCTCCGGTTCGCCGGCACCGCATGGGGGAGAGCACTGTTGGGGCCTGATGCAACGATTGAAGGGAATGACAAACCTTCGGCACCGGCATCCTTTGAAAGACACTCGATTTTCCAGGCGACCTCCTTTTCGGTCATGCCCGGCTTCAAGAACGAAATGGCCTCATCCAAAATGCTCGAAATCATGCGGGCGGACTTTTCAAGTGCCTGAACCTCCCGTTCCTCCTTGATTTCACGCATATGATCCACAATCCCATTTAACGGTTTCAACGTAACGGGGGGTGAAAGTTCGGCTAGTTTTTCTGCCGTTTTCCGGTGAGAATCCCATGTCAGATAGTCTTCTTCGAAGCCCAGGGTGTCAAGATGGAGGTCTCGGGTAAAATCAGGGATGTCCTCCGTAAAGTTTTTTTTGAGCGTGTATACCGTAAATGAGGGCGCCTCATTTTCAGCGGCCAGGGTATAACGGGAGTCGGTTATCAGAAGGCGGGCCTTATCGGTAATCAGTAGCGAACCGCTCGATTCAGTGAGCTGGGTATCCTCCGCGGTGTAGCCTGAAAGGTAGCGCCTGTTTTCAGGCTTGATGATCCAGGCCGAATCGCATTTCGCCTCGGGGATGGCCTGCAACTGTTGGACGAATCTGGCGGCCCGGCGGTCATAAAGAGCGGTCTCCATGGTTTACTCCATACTTAATCAAATGGTGATATTTTAGCAGAAGCATTTGATGAAATCAATCGGGGTAAATCGTTGGTGAAACCATCAAGATCCGTGGCGTCCCAAAGAAAACCATTTTTCCGTGATCAGTTGACAGAAAGCCTTCCACCTGTTAGTAATCCTCGAACTTTCTTAAAAAGCGTCAATAAGGCATTGGAATATGGCCGTTGGGAGTATTGTTGAATATATAGATCAGAGCCGATTCATCTGTGCTGCCTGTCTGCAGGACAAAGGAAACCGGCTTCACCTGCTCACGCCCGCGAACAGGGAAGTGAATCTTTCCCCGAAAAGGACCCTGCTCGTTTCAGGGGTCCGCATCGATGTGACGCAACCAAGGGATCAGCTGCTGAGGAAACTTCAAGAAATAGAGAACCTGCGCATAGGGCTGAAAGAAGAGATTGACGTCAAAGAAATATGGGAGTTGGTTCGTGATGAGGACGAAGTCTACGATCACCGCTATCTGGCGCAGCTGGCTTTCGGGGAGGACGCCACGGAAGATCATTCCTCCGCCGTGGTGCGGGCGCTCTTTGAAAACAAACTCTATTTCAAAATGAAGAACGGGCTCTTTCTGCCCAACAAAGAGGAGCGGGTTGAACAGATCATTCAGCAGGAAAAGGAAGCTCAAGAGAGGGCACAATGGCTTGAGCAGGGTGGCAGATGGCTTAAAGACGTCTTTGAAGGGAAAGCAGTCCAGGCGCCGGAATGCCGGAAGGATATCATTCATCTTCTGGTTCAATTGGCCCTTTACGGGTCCGAGGCCGATGAGTCCAAGCAGGCAAAAGAGCTGCTGTCCAATGCAGGCATCGGAGATATCAGGCACGCCAGAACGTTGTTGATAAATCTCGGTGAATGGGAGGAAGACGAACCCCTGGATTTGCTGAGATCGGGGGTGGATACGGATTTTACGGCCAAGCAACTGGAGGCTTCGGCGCGCCTGGCGGCATCCGGTTTTAAAAAACGGGATCGCGAAGATCTGACGTCTCTTCCCGTCATGACCATCGACGGACCCAAAACCAGGGATTTTGATGACGCCATCAGCCTGGAAATCCTTGACGGTGAGTTGAGAGTCGGGGTTCACATTGCGGACGTGGGATCCGTCATCCGGAAAAATGACCCCATTGATGCCGCTGCCAAGGAGCGGGGTTCCTCATTGTACATGCCCAGAAGGCAGATTCCCATGATTCCCAAGGATCTGTCCCAGAATCTGTTAAGCCTGAAACAAGGGTGCGATCGCCCTGCAATTTCCATGATTGCTAGATTCGACCGGGAAGGGGCCCTGCTGCGGTACCGTTTCTGTGCGAGCATGATTCGCGTAAAAAGACAGTTGACCTATGCCCATGTCAATGAAAATCTTCTGGACAAGGAGCAGTTTCAATATCTTCACCGTCTGGCGGAGATGCTTCGGCAAAAAAGGGTGGCTCGAGGGGCCATGAATCTTTCGCTGCCTGAACTGGAAGTCGAGACGGATGCCACGGGTGGGGTGAAGCTGGAACTGGTACCGCAGGATTCACCATCGCGAATCATTGTTGCCGAACTTATGATCTTCTACAATGAGCTGGCGGCAGCCTATTGCCAAGAACATGACATTCCCGTGCTGTTCAGGGCCCAGCCGTCGCCGTCGGAAAAGCTGCCCCTGGATGAAAAAGGGTATACTTATTATGTGTTTCAACAGCGAAGAAAACTGAGCCCCCTTCAAGTCAGCACCAAACCGAGTCTCCACAGCGGTCTGGGAGTGGAGGTTTACACGCAGGCCACTTCTCCCATCCGCCGATATCTTGACCTGGTTGTGCAGCGGCAGCTGACCAGTTATCTTAGCGAAAGCGCACCGCTTTACACTGAGGAAGAACTGGAAGAAACCCGGATCGCCGTGGAACCTTTGGTCAGAATTCTGGGACGCATCCAAAGAAACCGTCTGCGCTATTGGACATTGAAGTATCTCAGGATGAGCCGGGGCAGGACCTTTAAGGCTCTGGTACTGGATGAACTCAAGAACAAATACAGGATTGTCCTCATCGATTTCCTGATGGTGACGGATTTCAGACGTCAGGACGGCATCATTTTTTCAAAGGGGCAGGAAATTAAAGTCAAGGTCAAAATGGCGGATCCATGGGATGATAGGATCAGCCTTGAGTATGTGCCTTGACCGAGGCTGCCGGATGATGCCCAAACGGGTTACGGTTTCTTTTTGATATGGTATTTTTCATTCAACAGAAGGCCCCCTGACCTATCGTAAACCACGATCCTTATTTCCGAGGGGATGCTGTCCGAGGACTTGAAGTTCCATCGCGTACGAATGCGACGGAAATTCCGGATCTTATAGGCCTGACCTTTTTTTGGATTCGCTGGCATGCCGTTTTCCATTTCTGCTTTGGGTGATGGCCACACTCGCGGCGGGTCCGTGGATCGGTCAACGGCAATGATGAAAACATACCCTCTGGCGGGGCTGCCTCCGGGCGCGGTCCGGGCAAGTTTGAAAGAAACGGACAGACTGCTGCCTCCCATATTCATGTCCATGTCTTTTATGGTGAACACGGCATTTTCGGTTCCTGGGCCCGGGCCCTTCGAGAATTCGTCGTTGCGGACGATTGACGCCTTGTCTTGGGCAGTCAGGGATTCTGCGCTGCCGGCAACTTTTGTGCCTTCGGTCGGTATTTTTGAAGGATCAATGTAATCCTCCAGAAACTTCAAGCGCTGTTTGGCCTGATAGAGGGCTTTCTGGGTCGCGTGAAAGTCCTTCTCAAGTTTTGTCAGAAGGTCTTTTTGCTGGCGATCACCAAAAAACTGTGCCACCAAGAAGAAAGAAAAGAGAATGTAGATTGCCAGCGCGGCCAAAATGGCAAGGAAAAGCCAGAAATTGATATTGAAATGCCATACCGGTCCGAGCCCTTTTGATGCCAGAACGTTAAGGGTTTTCAGTTCGGGGGATTTCCCGTTTTTAAAAGGCCATTTGTTTTGAAAGGATTTCATGGGAGTCAATCCTTGGAAATTGACTGAAGCAGCCAAAACAATACCGCCCCAGGTTTACCAGAACGGCAAGACCATTTCAAGGCGGTAGATGGCCCACGCCAAAAAACTCTCGTAAATTATTGAAAGCCCCAAACGGGCAAAGGAAGATATGGCAGCGGCTCATTCGGAAAATTCTCGGGCACGGGAAGGATTAGGGCAGGAGAGATTCATTTCGTCTTTGGGACCAATCCTTTTTCTGACCAATATCTTTTTCCTGAATTTCACGTCCAGAATCGTTTTTGCCCCCTTGCTGCCGAGTATTCGGAAAGACCTGGCATTGGCCCACGTCGAGGCGGCGTCCCTGTTTCTTTTTGTGACAATGGGGTATGCCATCGGGCTTCTCGGTTCAGGTTTTATCACAAGCCGCCTTGAGCACAAGAAGACCATCGTCCTTTCGGCAACCGTTGGCGGTGTTTTTCTAACAGCCATTGCCTTGAGCCACGGCCTCTGGACCCTTCGGTGCGGTTTGCTGGCACTCGGGCTGGCTTCAGGTCTGTATCTCCCTTCAGGCATTGCATCGTTGACCGCAATGGTCAGTGCAAAGCATTGGGGAAAAGCCATCGCCACCCATGAACTGGCCCCCAATTTGGGCTTTTTCGCGGCGCCCCTGCTGGCGGAAGGGCTGATGGTCTGGTTTTCCTGGAAAGGAGTGCTGCTTTTTCTGGGCGGTTGCTCTTTTCTTTTTGGAATATTGTTTCTGGTGTTCGGAAAAGGGGGAGAGTTTCGTGGCGAGGCGCTGAATTTCCGCTCGCTCAAAACCCTGTTTCGAGAAACGTCTTTTTGGATCATGATGGTTCTGTTCTGTCTGGGGATTTGTGCCACCATGGGAATTTATACCATGCTGCCCCTTTTTCTTGTGGTGCACCACGGCCTTGAGCGGAACTGGGCCAACACATTGGTGGCACTCTCACGCATATCAGGCATGTTTATGGCGTTTCTGGCCGGATGGATAACAGACCGGACCGGTCCCCAGTGGACAATGAGCGGTGTTTTTTTGTTGACGGGCCTGATGACGGTTCTGCTGGGTGCCATGACGGGGTCATGGCTCGTGGCGATGGTTTTCCTCCAACCGATTGCGGCGGTCTGCTTCTTTCCCCCGGGTTTTGCCGCCCTCTCGTCCATCGGTCCCGCCAATACGAGAAATATCGCCGTTTCCATGACCGTACCGATAAGCTTTTTTATTGGGAGCGGTGCCATTCCCATGGGAATCGGCATGATGGGTGATGTCGGGGAGTTCGCTTTGGGCATTTCTCTGACCGGAGGTCTGATCCTGCTGGGGGCGATTCTGGCGCTCTATTACGGGCCGGGGAAGCGACGATAATCCGGCATCGGCTTTCCCCTTGACCCATGAGAGAGGATTCCCTATAATCCGACTCTCTCGAATTTGGGATAAAGAGTGGTAACCACTAACCACCGCTGATTCAGCGTGGTTTCCATCAAGCATATGATTTGGAGGCTAAAATGGGTAAAGTAGGAGTCATCGGAGTTGGCCAGAGCGCTTTTGTGCGCGGCTATCCCGGATCCATCAGGGAGCTTGCCTTTGAGGGATTCAAGGATGCCCTGAATGACGCGCAGATTTCCACGAAGGACATCGACGCGTCCATTATCTGTTCCGCTCCGGAATACGACAAACAGAGGTCCCCGGCAGGGGTTTTTGCGGAATACCTGGGACTCACGCCCCAGCCAACCTGCTATCTGGAAAGCCTGTGTTCTTCCAGCAGCATGGGGTTGAGATATGCCTATGCGCTGGTGGAATCAGGCCTTCACGATGTTGTGGCCGTGGTGGGGTTTCAGAAGATGTCGGAGATATCTTCAGCGGAAAGTCAGGAACGGATGGGCCGGGGGGCGGATATTCAGTGGGAGAGCACTTTCGGCACCATGATGCCTGCATACTATGCCATGTATGCCAAACGGCACATGGCGGAATACGGGACAACTCCCGAGGATCTGGCGCTTATTCGCGTGAAGGCCGCCACCTACGGCCAGCTGAATGACAAAGCGGTGTACCGCAAACCGGTGAAATTCGAAATGCTCTCGGATCCCAACAGCCCCATGTCAGGGCCGGTGGCGTCACCGCTCAGGGTCGGGGACTGCTGCGCCAATGCGGACGGCAGTTCATGCGTTATCGTTGCCAACGAAGAAAAGGCAAAGGCCTTCTCCAAGAAGCCGGTCTGGATCATCGGGCTGGGTTCGGCGTCCACGACCGTCAACCTGGCGGGAAGGGATCTCTTTTCCGGGCTGACGGTGGCCAGGGAATCGGCGGAGCAGGCCTACAAAATGGCAGGCATAACCGCCAAAGACGTGGATGTGGCGGAAGTGCATGACTGTTTCACCATCGCCGAAATGATGGCTTACGAAAACCTGGGTTTTGCAGAGCCGGGACAGGGAAAAGAGCTGATCCGGGCCAAGGAGACATACAAAGAGGGGAGCATTCCGGTCAATGTGGATGGTGGTCTCTTGTCCAAAGGGCATCCCATCGGCGCCACCGGCGGTTCCCAGATCAGGACCGTCGTGCTGCAACTGAGGGGCGAGGCCGGGGACATACAGGTCAAAGATCCCGAGATCGGACTGGTTCACAATATCGGTGGCGTGGGGCTTTACGGAAACGTCAGCATTTTCGGGAGGTAATATCATGGGAAAGAAACGAGAAATAGACGATCGATTCAGCAAATTCGGAACCGTGAGCTTTACCGCCATTACCAAAGTCAATGACTTTGTCAGTTACCTGGAAGAGGGAAAGGTCATGGGGACAAAGTGCACGGAATGTGATGCGGTCTATTTTCCGCCCCGGGCCGATTGTGCCAAGTGCCTCTCCAGCCAAATGGAATGGTTCCAAGTGTCCGGAAGGGGAAAACTCATTACCTACAGCAAGCTGGAGTATGCGCCCATCGGATTTGGCGATGACCTGCCCTACGCCATCGCCGTTTTGGACTATGGCGATTACAAGGTCTTTGGCAGGATTGCCGACGGCATTCCCGACAATGAAATCGAGGTGGGCATGGAAATGACCACGCGGGCCAACACATTGTCAAACGGCCAGCTCAATTACGTTTTTGAAAAAGCCTGAGAACCGACGTCCCAACCTCTGTTCTGAGGTTGGGGCCATAAACGGAGAATCCTTTGGCCGTTTCCCACACCGAGAACCATGGGTGGTTTGAAATTGCCATCTGCGCGGCGCCAGAGCTCCATGATCCTCTGAGCGCCTTTTTTTTTGACATGGGGGCCACGGGTGTGGTTTTGGAGGATTTCGGCAGCCGGACCCTCAAAGCGTATCTGCCCCTTGAGAAAAGCCCGGAAATAATCCAGGATCTGGTCTTAACCTATCTCGATCACTTGTCATTGCTCCATCCCCATCTCCCTCCTTCCAGTTTCAGATTGAGTAAACTGGCGCACCGGGACTGGCATAATAACTGGCGGCGTTTCTTTGGCCCGGTGAGAATCTCGGAACACCTGATGATCCTTCCCGTCTGGGAGAAAGAACGGCAAAAAGCAAAAGAAAGACATGTCATCCTGATTGATCCCGGTCCGGCCTTTGGAACCGGGCAACACGCCACCACCAAGATGTGCCTCAGGGCCATGGAATTCCATGTAAGTGCCGGGGAAGGTGCAGGGGAGACAACGTTTCTGGATGTGGGTACGGGGAGCGGCATCCTGGCCATCTATGGGGCGAAGCTCGGTTTCGGGCAAATCGAGGCCGTTGACCTGGATCCCGAAGCGATCAGATGGGCCAGACGAAACATGCGATTGAATAAGGTGTCGGAAGCCATAGCGTTGTCCACACAGGGCGTGGAGGGGATCACCAAAAGGTTTTCCCTGGTGTGTGCCAATCTCATCTTGAACGAACTGCTCCGACTCATGCCATGCTTTTTCCGGCTGGTCAAAAAGGGCGGAAACCTTGTGGCCTCGGGGATTTTGAGGGACCAGGTGAAAAAGATGGCGGAGGCGCTCCCTGCATCCGGTTTTTCCATAAAAGAGACGCTTTACGAAGAAGAATGGGCCTGCATGGTTCTAGAGAAACATGGTGAGTGAGACTTCTTTAAGGCGCTTTCTGGTGGAGGGGCTCGAAATCAGAGGCGGCATGTGCATCGTTAAAGGCCGTGAGGCCCACCACGTCTTGAGAGTGCTGAGAATGGGGAAAGGGGATGAATTGATGCTGTTGGACGGGAAAGGGGATCGTTTTGTGGGTGAAATCCGGTCCGTTTCCAGTGACGCCGTAAACATCGAAATCAAGAAATCCCTCGGCAGAATGTCACCGGCATCGCTGGAAATCACCCTGTGCCAGGCCGTGATCAAGTCAACTTCCATGGACGATCTGATCCGGAAAACCTCTGAACTGGGGGTTACCCGGATTCTACCCTTTTTCAGCGAACGAAGCGTTGTCCATCTGAACGGGGAAAGACGCTCGAAAAAACAGTATCGCTGGAAAGAAATCGCCCGGAATGCGGCAAAGCAATGCAAAAGGGACAGGTCGGCTGAGATCGGGCTGCCCGCCCCTTTTGAAGAACAGCTGGCGCTGGCGGGCGAAATCTCCGGGCTTAAAGTGATTCTTTGGGAAAAAGAGCGGTCCCGGGACCTCAAAGGGTTGCTCGAGAGCCATGGGCCGGCCAGCGAGGTTGTGGGGATGGTCGGCCCTGAAGGGGGATTTGCCCGTAAAGAAGCGCTGAAGGCTCTGGAAGCAGGTTTTGTGCCGGTGTCAATGGGTAGCCGGATTTTGAGGGCTGAGACCGCGGCCATGGTCCTGGTGACCATCCTTCAATATGAATGGGGAGATCTTCAGCCCGGCTGAAATACGCTTCCCCTGAAATACCCTGGACCACCCGGGCAAACTGCCTTGACGCGTGATGGTCCATTGCATATACTTGACAAAATTTACGAGCCCGGAAGCGAAAGGAGGTGGTCACGCCCGATTATTCCGGG
>JANQDY010000166.1 GCA_028278625.1 Thermodesulfobacteriota bacterium | reverse complement strand
CTTTTGCCAGCGGTATCGGTTTGTTACTTCTGGCTCCCGGCATACCGACCCCCACATGGCTCGTGCTCGTGACCTTTGGCATCACATCCTTTCACATCTTGAAACATGACCACGGAAAAGGCGAGCCCAGGGCTGACCATTTGCTCGCAAAAACGGATGTCACCGATCCTCCCAAGCTGCTTGAGGAAGCGCCCTCCGGCCAATCGGAAAAACGTCAACCGAAAGACGGAATCACTGATTTTGCCTGACTTGATGACCCGCCAAAAGATACAGACGGCTTAGAGAAAACCTGACTTGATCATGGCGAAGCTAGACGAATACTTCAGGATTGCACGCAGGGAAAAAGCCACTGACATCTATTTTAACGTTGGATCTCCCCCGCACTTAAAGAAAAACGGAAACTTAATTCCCCTGGCTGATGTTGACAGACTGAGTAAGGGGAAAATTGAAGAATTCCTGGGCCGGCTGCTTTCAGCTGAGAAACTCTCCAAATTCAAGAAAACCGGGGAGCTGATCACTCACCATGTTGTGAATGGCATTGGACGTTTTCGGCTGGCCGCTTCCAACGGACGTTACGGCCCACTGGTTGTCTGTCGTTTGCTCCCTTTGACCATTCCGGATTTTGAAGAACTTGGATTGCCGCTCCGCCTGAAAGACCTTGTCTCAAACAAAAGCGGGCTCATACTGGTCATCGGTCGGGCAGGTTCCGGCAAAACCACGACCCTCGCATCTCTCATAGAGACCATAGGCCAGACGTCGGAAAAATCCATTGTGACCGTCGAAACGGCAATGGAGTACCAATACCCCAAGAACGGATCTCTTATGGAGCGCATTCAAGCGGATACTGACGGAGAATTGTTCCGGGAAAGTGCATTCGGCGGTTTCCTGAAAACCGTGGATGTCTTGGCCATTGACGGGTTGCCCCTTGAAAAGGCCATTCCTCCCGCCCTTATCGCCGCCACCGAGGGACTGCTTGTCCTATTGACGGTGGCGTCAAATGGCGGCGTCGCGGAGATCATTTCCCGTATCATCTATTCATGCTCCCCAAAAAAGCGCGGATACCGAAGGCTCATTCTGGCCCGGGTGTTGCGCGGTGCCCTGTGGCAGCATCTTTTTCCCTTGAAGGATTCCCCAGGATTTGTCCCGGCTGCGGAGTTTCTACTGAATGACCCGGTGTTAGCCAGGCTCATCGGCCGTGAAGGCCAAATGCATTTGCTCCGCCCGGCCATGGCCGCGGCACAAAAAACAGGCATGCAGACCATGCATCAAGCGCTGGATAATTTAAAAAAAGAATCCAGGATAGATGAAGGGATTGTCTCCGCTTTCGAGAAGGAGCTTCTGGAATATTACATATCGCCATTTAAAACCGGGTGTTGAGCCGCCGGCAAAAGGCAGAGGAGGATTCATGAAGAAATCAAAACATTCACCGCTCGGCAAGAGGGGATCAAAACTGGAAGCGCTCTTCATACAGGCAAGGAAAAAACAGGCATCGGATGTCTATCTGGCACCGGGGGAGCTTCCTGTCCTCAAGATCCACGGCAAACTTGCAAGGATGAATGAACACCCGGTCCTTACGGCAAACAAAATTGAAGCATTCTTATACGATGGCCTCCCCCCTGAAAAACAAAAAGAATTTGAAGCCCGGCAGGAACTTGAATTGACCTTTGAAACCGATGCAGTCGGTACAATCCAGATACTTGTTTACGACACGGAAGAAGGCATCGGCGCTGCATGTCGATTGATTCCTTTTGATATCCCTCTCTTGGGTGACATCGGACCCATAGAATCACTTAAAAAAATCCCGGCCCTTGACCGGGGGTTGGTTCTCATTACCGGCAAGGCCAATTGCGCCAAATCGGTCACCATCGCTTCCATCGTTGATCATATCAACAGCAATTCAAACAAAAGCATCATTACCATCGAAAACCCGATCCGCTTCTCCCACAAATCAAAATCATCCCTTGTTTTTCAGCGGGAAGTGGGGCTTCACCTGGAAGACTACGCCAATGGGATTCAGTCAGCCATGCGAAGCGACATGGACGTTATCTATTTTACGGAGATTGACGGTCCCGAAACCCTGACAATGGCAATGACCGCTGCTGAAAGCCACCTGGTGCTAACAACCACCGTCAGCTTCGGCAGCGTGGCATGGGCCATCCGAAAGCTTTTCGAGTTTTTTCCAACGGACCGTCATGAATATGTCCGCATGCACCTTTCAAGGGTGTTGAAGGCTCTCATATGGCAGCACATCATTCCCCTTGAAGGACACACCGGCACAAAGATCGCCATGGAAATAATGTTCAACAATGAAAAGATCGCAACGCTGATTCAAAAAAACCAACTGCACAAAGTCCATGGTGAAATCCAAAAAGGGTCGGAAGGGATGCAGACCATGCACAGCAGCCTCTCTTCCATGGGAGAAGTCGCTATTGACATATGGAAAATGATGGCTGCCGAAATCGGCACTTCCCTCTTGTTCGCCATATGAGTCCCGCGGCAGCTTATTTTAGAGATAACAAATGCCCACGCCAATTGACTTCAGCATCCAGCACGCCATACCCGGTCGTCTCCGTGTGACGGTGCCCGTTATGATTTCCAACCGGAAGGTGATTGAAATCCTAGAAGGATTAATCTCCGAAACACCCGGTGTCATCCGTGTCAGGACAAACCATTACAGTGGCAGCGTGACGATTTTCCATGATTCACAAAGGCTTAAGCGGGCCGACCTTTTAGGAACACTTGACCGCCTGATTCCTGAAGCAGTCGCGTTGATGACCCTTGATCTGGCGGAAGTCGTAGAGACGAATGCCGGGGAGGTCGATTCCGGGATGGATAAAGCAATGTGGAACAAAGCAGCCAGGATTTTAGGTGGTGCCGGGTCGGTGGGAATTCTTCTGCCATTGTGTCCCGGAATTCCCCTTTTGGTGCTCGCGGCTTTCTGCAAGGCAAAAGCAAATGGTAAAAAAGCCTGATTACATTATCAAACATGACATTGCCGGGCGACTTCGCCTCGCCGTACCGCCGGCCATAAACAACAGGGTTTCACTGGACCGGTTGAAACAGCATCTGGAAGGCCGAAGCGGTATCGAAAGTATCTCTACCAATCGCTTCAGCAGCAGCCTTATCATTCGCTATGAGCCCCTGTTAATTGATAAGACGTCGATCATTCACCTGTTGGATGATTTTCTCCCGAAACCTGGTGCAGCGTCCCGTAAAAGCCAAAGTTTTGTTGCCCCCTCCGAGAACTCCGTGCAAAAAACCCTTGAACGACCGGTTAAAAGCCGTACCGTTCGGAAGCTTTGGACTTTGGCGGGAAGCCTGTTTGTTGGGATTGGCATTCTGGGGATTTTTCTGCCGCTTCTGCCCACGGTGCCACTCTTTCTTCTGGCCGCTTTCTGTTACTTTAGAGGCTCTCCCAGGCTTTACACCTGGCTTGTTAATTTTGGGGCCCTGGGACGGGTGGTGAAGGATTATCGCGAAGGGAGGGGCCTTCCTGCCCGCACCAAGCTCCGTGCCATTACTTTCATGTGGGTTTCTCTGGGTATTTCCATTATATTTCTGACGTCCGGCATCCTTTTGAGGGTTGTTTTGGTATTGGTGGGTTTAGGTGTCACCCTTCACATTCTACGCGTCAAAACCCTCAAACCGGAAATCCCTGATCCAGACCCTCAGCAGCTGCTTGATAAGAATCCCTAGACAATGAGGTGCCATTCCGTGGAACCTAACGCCTCCAAGGTCTATGCCATTTTCGTGGATCCCAGAATTCGGCTTGCCCTTGCTTTTCTTGTGGGCCTGGCGACCTATGTGATGTCTCCCGAGGAGACTAAATTTGAAATCCGGTTGCTCCTTTCCTGGGATCTGGGACTTCTCTTTCTGTTGACACTGATTCTCGTCATGATGAAAAGAGCCACCGCTGAATACACCCTTCATCGCGCCCAGAATCAGGAACCCAGCAACGTGGTGACGTTGGGCTTTACAGTGATCATGTGTGCGGGGTCCATGGTGGCCGTTGCATTTATGCTGAATGATGGGGAGAACTGGAAGGCGGAACCCGCCAATTTTCATTTGGGCCTCTGCACAGTGGCCATCTTTTCTGCTTGGTTTGCTTTGCATACGTTTTTTGCGCTGCACTATGCCCGCCTTTACTACGATGAAGTGGATGGAGGATCAGCTGGAGACTTTAAGAAAGGACTGGAGTTTCCGGGCGGCAAACTGGTGGATTACTGGGATTTCATGTACTATTCCTTTACCATTGCCATGTGTTACCAAACATCCGATGTTACCATATCCGGAGTCACAATGCGCCGCCTAACCCTCCTCCACTCCATCATTTCGTTTATTTTCGTTGCGCTGGTGATCGGCCTGGTTGTCAATGTCGTCAGCAATCTTGCATGACACCAAAAAACGGAAGCGGAAAATCTCGTGGTGACGTAGCCCACAGGATTCTCAGAATTCAACGGCAAGCCAATAGATCTCCATCAGGACGGCCGACATTTCCCTTGGACAAACTCGTTGACTATTGGCATCTCATATAATAGCTTTCCCCCATGCTGACCGATTCTTCAAAGAACCTCTGTCTGTTCCACATTTTGGACGGTTTGCGGCAGGGCCTTAGCAGTTTTTCCGGCCCCAGCCGCGCCGCCGTCATTTATGTGGAAAAGGTGGATGATCCCGTTCGAATATATGATCCCCAGGACCTTCTGAGGGGCCACGAGCCCATGCTCAAGGAAATCTATCTGGATAGCCAGACGTGGCGCTCAAAGAACTCCGCCACAAAAGACCGCATGAACCTGGGGCAGATTTTTCCGGAAAAAAATCTTGAACTCTCGGGGCTCATCAGCAGCGGTGCCAGAACCCGGTCCATCGATTATCAGATGTGGTTCACCGAACATCATCCGGATATTTGTTCCATCGGTCCCACGGAGCGTTGGCTTGAGCATTCGGCCTTTCTCCTTTCCATGGATTTCACCATTGAAGGGCCCTACTACTCCGCCACATCCGGATATCTGCTGCGGGAATACGCGACCCATGCGGTACGCGACTATATTCTGGATGAAATATCACACATGTTCGGATGGGATAACAAAATCTTCGTGCTACCCATTCTGGATGCCATCCTGGGCATCTCCAAAACCAAGGAAGAAGGGGCCTGGCCCAGAGGCAAACTGGTTTTCATTTCCCC
>JANQDY010000158.1 GCA_028278625.1 Thermodesulfobacteriota bacterium | reverse complement strand
GATGATTAAGAGAGAGACCGCTCCAAATTATGAGCCAACCTACTCAAATAACAAAAATATTTCAGAATTTTATGCAAATACCTAACCGGAAATCACTGATCAGAATCGGATAAAGAAGCATAAACGGCTGGTCGACATGGCACGGCCGATTATGGAGAGCATTTACAATGCCCTTGAGAAAACGAGATACCTGGTGGTTCTCTACGATTCAGGGGGCTATCATCTTCTTCGTATCGGACAAAGAGCAGATTTTCAGCGCTCAAGAAGATATAAGATTCGGGAAGGCATATGTTTTGAAGAAAAGCATGTGGGGACCTGTGGTTTTTCATTGGTCAAGGATCTGTTGAAACCGATTCAAATAACGGGCTGTGAGCACTTCTCTTCCCTCCTGCATTATGTTTCGGGGGCCTATGCGCCCATCTTTTCTCCCCGGAACCATTCTCTCATCGGAGTTCTGGGAGTAACCGGTGCCAACACGCTTCCTAATTCACATACCCTGGCGGTTACGGTTGCGGCGACAACGGCGATTAAGAACCTTATAGAACTGGACGAGGCGAGGCAGGACCAGTTTGTTCTGGCAAATTCCCTTCAGGTGGCCATGAACGCTCTGGAAGACGGCGTTATTGTCTTGAACCGGGAGATGAAAATCGTAGAACACAATTCAGTGGCCCGAGGTATCTTGAACATCAAAGGGCTGCCAAAGGAGAAATTGGACCTTGGTAATGTGAAAAGCTTGAAAGGCGTTGAGCAGGTCGTGATCCAGGCGCTGAACTCCAAAAAACAAGTGGCGAGGGAAATAGATTGCCAAATCGGAGATCGAATGTACCTGGCCAATATCAAAACAATGAAAAAGGATCGGGGAAAGGCCCTCGGTGTGATCATTCAAATAAAGAACGTGAGACAGCTTACCGAAGCATTTCAGAATCTGGCCGGTGACAAACCGAAATACGATACTTCCAAGATGGTCGGATCAAGCAGGAAGATGCTGGAGATAAAGGATATGATAAGGGTGGCTTCCAGAACGGACGCCTGCGTGATCATAGAAGGCGAAAGCGGCTCCGGAAAGGAGGTCATTGCACAGAGTATTCATAATGAAAGCCCGAGAAAAAGAAATCCTTTTGTGGTGATCAACTGTGCCGCAATTCCACACGATCTCCTGGAATCCACCCTTTTCGGTCATGAAAAAGGGGCGTTTACGGGAGCCGAGCGCACCCACATCGGCAAATTTGAACTCGCCAACAGCGGCACCCTTTTTCTTGATGAGATCGGCGAAATGTCCCCCTCCATGCAAGCCAAGATGCTGAGGGCCATTGAGACACGAGCCATCGAAAGGGTCGGAGGCAGACAGCCCATTTCATTTGATGTAAAGATCGTTGCGGCCACCAATAAAAACCTTTTTGATCTGATACAAAAGAATCTATTCAGAGCGGATCTGTTTTACAGGCTCAATGTATTCAAGATTGTCTTACCTCCATTACGGGAAAGGAAAGAAGATATCCAAGAATTGACCCGAAACTTCCTTGTTGAATTCTCCCTTTTTTTTCAAATAGATGTACCGGATGTGTCCCCGAAATACAGCGAAATGCTCATGCAATATGATTGGCCGGGAAACATAAGGGAATTGAAGAATGCCATACAGTACTCTCTGGCCCGGCTGGGCGATGCCCGGCGACTTGGCAAAGCGCAATTAGAGGGCTTCTTCCCGGCCAAAGGGAGTGGGGGCTGGTATGGCAGCGAGAACTTCGATGGCCAGAAGCTGACAAGTATTGAAAGACAGATTGCCCAGGAAATCCTGGAAAAATCGAATGGTAACAAAAGCCAGGCCGCCAGGTCCCTCGGCATCAGCAGGGCGACACTCTATCGCAAACTGAGGGGATGAAAACCAAAAAAAACGGGATTCCCAAGAGTTGTTTAATAACTAAACAGGTGTTCAAAATTAATCCAGATTAGAAACCCTTCTCTCTTTTCATCTCAGAACCGTAAATCAATTTAACATCCTTATTCTACTATGTAAATCGCTATCCTATCCGGTACGGCACGCATTTTGCTGAAGTATTAGGCGACCAACGGGAAAGGATCGACTTCCGATACTTCGGAAAGGATTCGGTCTTTTGTGGTGAGGGAGGGAAATGGCAAGGATCTTCGAGTACCAGGGCAAAAGCCTGCTCAAGAAATCAGGCGTGAATATTCCGGAAGGCAGAATGGCGGAGACACCCGGAGCGGCCAGAGAGATTGCCGAGGGGATTGGAAAACCGGTAGCCATCAAGGCCCAGGTGTTGACCACGGGGCGCTTTGCCGCAGGAGGTGTGAAGTTCGCCAATAGCCACAGGGGTGCTTACGAGGCAGCGCGAGATCTCCTGGGGTCAGAGGTCAAGGGCCTGTTGGTGAAAAAGATCCTGGTGGAGGAGATGTTGACGGTGACCAAAGAGTACTATGCGGGGATTAGCATAGATCCTTCGGTGGGCGTGAAATCGCCGGTGCTGGTTATTGGCACCCAGGGAGGGACGGGCATCGAGGAGATCGCCGCAAAGCATCCAAGACAGGTCTTCCGTTTGCCCATCGATCCCCTGGCGGGTCTGCGGCCCTATGAACTCAGGGATCTATTGAGCAAGACCTCCATGGGGGAGGATATTCAACCGCAATTTTCAGAAACCTTGATGGGGCTTTACAACCTGTTCAGAGAAAACGACGCCTCAAACGCGGAGATAAATCCCGTTATCCTGACTGACGAAGGAAAACTCTATGCCGCCGATTGCCATGTCACCATTGATGACAATTCGGTCTTCAGACATCCGGAATTCCACATAAAGATCCCCAGAGACATGGAAAGGGAAGCCACCCGGTTGGAAGAACTGGCATGGGATCATATCGAGGATGGAGATTATCGGGGCACCGGATATTTTGCGCAGATGGTCACCAAATTCGATGAAACAGAGAAGTATGTGGGCTTTCACGGTATCGGTGGCGGCGGGTCCATGTTAGGGGCCGCCGCACTCATCAACCGCGGCATCAAAATCGCCAACTATGCCGATACCAGCGGCGACCCCCCGGCAAGCAAAATATACAAGGTGATCAAGGCCATTTTTTCCCTGCCAATCTCGGCATACACGGTTCTCGGTGCGTGTCTGGCCAACCAAGAGCAATGGTATCATGCCTTTGCCATTGTTAAAGCATTGAGGGAAGAACTCGCATCGCGGCCGGGTTTTCCCGTGGTGATCCTGCTGGCCGGAAACAAGGAAACCGAGGCCATGGCCATCATGAAAGCGGGCCTTTCGGATCTAAACATAAGACTCGAGCTCTACGGCATTGATTACATATACGCTTCGGACTTTCTTGGGCAAAGACTCGAAGCGTTGATGGATGAGTACCTGGAAGAAAGCGGCATGAGTGAGTCTTGAAGGGAGAAGGCCCCAATCTATGAAAAAGAAGAAATTAATATTCTACACGCGATGCACGAAGACGTCCATTGATTACACGCGCTGTGAACCGGCAGTCCGTTCCACTTCAAATCCTTCATGCGGTTTTGCCTGCGTCAAGGCAGACAGAATGTACGATCGAGGGGTGCTTCGAATTGAGGACAATCGTCCGGTGCTGGCTGTTCGTCCGGAGGACGCTAAAAAGATCTCCAACGAATCTTTGTCATGGGAATATGCCTGTATGATTGCCGGAAAGAACGCAATTCGAATTGAGGTGGATTTTCCCGGTCTCCACAAGTACCGCAAAGAGAAAAAGAGAGCCTAGGGGGGAGGGACTTTGTCCATTCTAATAAAGAGCGGAACCAGGGTCATGATACAGGGGATTACCGGCAGGTTTGGTCAGTTCATTGCCAGAAACATGCTTGACGCGGACACCAATCTGGTGGTGGGTGTAACCCCTGGAAGAGGTGGACAGAGCGTATGGGGCGTTCCGGTTTTCGACACGGTAAAGGAGGCATGGCAACAGCACGGCCCCATCGATTCCACCGTGATTCTGGTTCCGGGTCCTGCCGCTCAAAAGGCGCTGGTTGAAACTCTCCGTTTTGATTTCAAAACCGTTCTCATGGAAGTGGAAAGGGTCCCTTTGCACGATGCCATCGAATGCATCGCCTTGTGTCAAAAGGCGGGTGTACGTCTTTTGGGTCCCGGTTCTGCGGGTCTGGTATCTCCCGGAAAAGGATCTCTTGGCATTTTCGGATCCCCCGAAGACCTGGCCGAACTCGCATTTAAGCCGGGACGAATTGGCGTCATTTCGAGAAGTGGCGGACAAACAACGACCTTGGCTTACAATGTCTGTAAAGCAGGATTTGGCATCAGCACTGCCGTCAATTTGGGTTCCGAACAGGTGCTGGGTACAACCCTTTCGGAACTCCTTCCCCTTTTCCAGGAAGACGACGAAACCGATGGGGTGGTCTATTATGGCGAGATCGGGGGCGTCATGGAAGAAGAGGCGGCGGAAATCATCCGTGAAGGGAAATATAAGAAACCGCTCATTGCCTATATCGCCGGTCGCGGTTTGCCGTCGGGAATGCGGTTTTCCCATGCGGGCGCCATTATCGAAGGGAATCGGGGAACCGCCGAGGGCAAGGTCAAGGCACTTAAATCGGCGGATGCGTACGTGCTGGATAGGCCCGAGGAGATCGGTGGGTTGCTCAGATCCGTTTTCATCAACTGAGAGAAGACCCGCGAAAGAGATGGAAAAGACGCTGTTCCTAATGGGAGGAAAAAATGGGCTTATTTGAACTTGCGCCGGAACAGAAACACTTGATTGCTACTGTTCAGGAATTTGTGAGGAGGGAGGTCAAGCCGGTTGCAAGAGAGCTTGACCATAAAGATGAATATCCCTTTGAGATCGTGGAGAGGATGAAAGAACTCGGATTCTTCGGATTTCTCATTCCTGATGAATATGGCGGCGCGGGAATCGATCTCACAACCTATGCGCTCATTATCGAAGAGATTTCAAAGGTCTGGATGAGTGTTGGCGGCATCATCAATAGCCATCTCATCATGGCCTACATCGTCGCCAACTACGGAACCAAGGAACAGAAAGACCGGTTCCTTCCCCTCTTTTCCACGGGCGAAAAGCGGGGGGGTGTCGCTTTGACCGAGCCAAACGCCGGGACAGATCTGAAAAGCATCGAAACCACGGCAACCAGAGACGGGGATGGCTACATCATCAATGGGACAAAGATGTTCATAACCAATGCCCGTCACGGCAACACATTCGCTCTTCTGGTCAAGACAGACAAGGGAGCGCAACCCCGTCACCGTGGTATCAGTCTTTTCATCGCGGAAAAGGGGCCGGGCTTTAACGTTGTCAGGGATTTGGAAAAGCTCGGCTACAAGGGCTTGAAGACCTGTGAACTCTATTTTGATAATTACAGGGTCCCCAGGGAGAATTTGGTGGGAGGGGAAGAGGGAAAGGGCTTCTATCATCTCCTGAGTGCAATGGAAGTGGGGAGAATCAACGTGGCTGCGAGAGGGTTGGGCCTGGCGGTAGCTGCTTTCGAAGACGCCATCGCCTATTCCCAGCAAAGGGTTCAATTCGGAAAGCCCATCTGCCAGCATCAGGCGATCCAACTGAAGCTCGCGGATATGGCCACCAAAATCGAAGCCGCGCGCCTTCTTGTATTAAACGCCGCAATGAAAAAGGATCGCGGTGAAAGATCCGACAAAGAGGCCGGCATCGCCAAGCTATTTGCCACTGAAATAGGGCTGGAGGTCACCTTGGAAGCCATGCGGATACATGGCGGTTACGGGTACATAAAGGAGTTTGATGTTGAACGCTATTTTCGCGATGCGCCGTTGATGGCCATAGGGGAGGGGACCAATGAACTCCAACGTATCATCATCGCGAGGCAACTCCTCATGGAATACAAGATATGAGAGTGACCGGTTGTGTCCGTGAATCATTTGGCATGGCATCCAAACGGTCTTGGAGCGTGTTTGCCTTTGGGAACAAAATGAGGAGTTAAATGGGATGTTGCCGCTGGAAGGTTTGAGAATCATAGCATTTTCACAATATGGTGCAGGGCCTTATGGGACGTTGCACCTGGCTGATCTTGGTGCGGAAGTCATCAAAATCGAAGATCCGGTCACAAAAGGGGATATCTCAAGATACATTGTTCCTTATGCCGTTGATCAAGACAGCCTCTTTTTCCAGACATTCAACAGGAATAAAAGAAGCATGACCTTGAACTTGCGCGTGCCGGAAGCGAGAGAGATCCTTCACAACCTTGTGAGCGTATCTGATGTTGTTTTTTGCACCATGCGCGGTGACAAACCTGAAAAAATGGGGCTTGTCTACAGCGCCTTGAAAGACGTCAATCCCAAAATCGTATGCGTTTCCCTTTCAGGCTTCGGAAACACGGGCCCCAGGGCCAAAGAGCCCGGGTATGATTACCTGATCCAGGGGCTGGCCGGGTGGATGAGCCTTACGGGTGAGCCGGAGGGGCCGCCCGCAAAATCAGGGCTTTCGATGGTGGATTATGCCACCGGTCTGGTTGCGGCTCTTTCCATAATGATCGGGGTATATTCCGCAAACAGAAACGGCATTGGATGCGACGTGGACCTGAGCCTCTTTGATACAGCCGTTTCGCTGCTGTCATATCTGGCGGTATGGCACCTGAACAAGGGATTTCAGCCGAAGAGAATGGCGGATTCCGCCCATCCCACGGTAGTGCCTTCTCAAAGCTTTCAGACCAAGAACGGCCATATCGTGGTGATGTGTCAGAAGGACGTTTTCTACAACAATCTTTGTCAGGCCATGGATCGGCCTGATCTACAGGAAGATCCTCGATTTGGTTCACTCAAGAATCGGTATGAAAACAAAGCGATACTGATCCCCCTCTTGGAGGAGGTTTTCCTGGAAAAGACAACGGACGAGTGGATCAGACTTCTGAAGAAACATAACGTTCCTTGCGGTCCGATCAATCGATTCGAGGAGGTATTCAGTGAGCCCCAGGTAAAGGCGAGAGAAATGGTCATTGAGGTGGATCATCCCCTCTTTGGGAAAATCAAGGAGATGGCCTCTCCCATCAAGATTGGAGGCGTTCTGCAGAAGAGGGAAGCAGGTGCTCCCCACGGTGCTGATACGGACGGGATTTTGAGAGACTATCTACATTACGCGGAAAGAGACATCGTCCGGTTCAGGAAAATCGGGGCCATATAGTGACGTCATATTGCTGATTGTGAGGAACCATCATGAAAGTATTCGTATGCGTGAAACACATTCTAGACCCGGAATTACCTCCCAGCTTGTTTGAAATCGACCCAAAAGCCAAACAGGCTGTCATGGGCAAACACCCCCAAGTGTTGGACCCATATAGCGCCAATGCTCTGGAGGTTGCGCTTCAACTGAAGGACGGGAATGATCAGGTTCATATCACGGCGGTTTCTTTCGGGACCGAGGAGGCGGAAGATTCGCTTAGGAAGTGCCTGGGCCTTCGGGCGGATGCGTGTCTCCATGTCATCAAGGAAGGAAAACGTGAGGTTGATTCGGTTGCCACGGCAAAAGTCCTGGCTGCCGCCATTGGGAAATCCTCTCCATTTGATCTTGTTCTGTGCGGTCGGCAGGCAGGAGATTCGGATGCGGGATTGGTCCCATTTCTACTCGCGGAGGAACTGGGCATTGAAGCGCTGGGGTTCGTGTCCCATGTGGAGGGTTTGGGCGAGCATCTGAAGCTCCGAAGGGTTTTGGAAGGTGGCGTCCAGTACCTTGAAACCGCGATGCCCGTTCTTGTGAGCGTAACCAATGATGAGTCAAACCTGATCCGGATCGCCAAAATTAGAGATGTCATGAAGGCTCACAAGAAATCCATGGGCAAAGTGACCTTGGAGGAGTTGGCCATCAGCAATCAAGAAGTCTACACCCATCACGCCTTTCTGAGTATGGAGGACCTGTATATCCCCGTTTATGACAATGTCTGTCAATTTATCCCGGGGGAGGAACCCGAAGAAAAGGTGGATGTTCTTTTGGAGAGGCTAAGAGAGAAGAAAGTGCTTTGAGGAAATTGGTGGAGTGAGTGAAATGAAAGAACTACTGACATGTCTGAGTCCTGGGCCTGAAACACTCTCGAAAGCAAATCTCGAAGTTGTGGCTGCCGCCCATGGAGTTGCCGTTCCGCTGAATGCTTTCCTGAGCTGCGTTTTCTTTGCAAACCGATCCGAAAAGGTCCCCCTTGAACAACTGGCGGCCCAAGGGATCAGGAGAATATACAAATTCGACGAGCCGGAAGAAGGGACCTTCCCACTCCAATACCATATCATGGCCGTGGAAATGGTCTGTCGTCTTATTACGCCTGTTCTGGCTGTGTTTCCCGGCGACTCTTTTGGCCAGCAAGTGGCGCCTGGGGTGGCACACCGGTTTGGTGGCGGCATCATCACCGAATGTATTGATCTTCGGGTGGACAAAAGGGATGGAAGTCTCCGAATTCACAAACCGGTTTATGGTGGAAAGGCGCTGGCGCACTATCGGGCGCGGGAGAAGCAAATCGTTACCATAAGGGCACACTGCTTTGAAATCAAAGAGAGGGACGGATCGAGTGAGGCGGAGATCGTGAATCTCTCTTTGGATTCGCCCGTTCCGTCACCCTCAGCAAGAGAAGTCTCTTTTATTCAAGAGAGAAGTTCAGGCATCAGCCTGGAAGATGCGTCCATTATTGTGTCCGGAGGGCGGGGCGTAGGGGGAAAGCAGGAGTATAGGGCCCTTGAGGAATTGGCGGCTTTGTTGGGTGGCGCGGCCGGCGCTTCAAGGGCGGCGGTGGATTCGGGCTGGGCACCGCCTTCCAATCAAGTGGGCCAGACAGGCAAGATAGTGGCGCCGGACCTCTATTTCGCAATCGGTATTTCAGGGGCAAGCCAACACCTGGCGGGAATGTCAAGAAGCAGGTGCATTGTGGCCATCAATACGGATCGGGATGCTCCGATCTTTCGAACGGCCCATTTTGGCATCGTAGAGGATTACAGGAAGATTCTCCCCATTCTAATGGCAAGAAAAGAGGATGCGTGAGTAAGTAGCGCTCCGCGTAAAAGAAAGCGATGACCCCTTCTCAAGAGATATTTTGGAACATCGGCGGTGGCACTTACATGTATGTCCTGCTCTTGGCCGCTGCTTTTCTATTCGCATTGGGAATGGCCAAACGGGTCCGTATCTGGATCATGGGAAAGGAGGAAGATCGCTTCAACCAATTGTGGATTCGCTTACGTTCCACTCTGGCCGAGGTGTTCGGACACAGACGTTTGTTGTCCTATCCCTCCATGGGTATTCTTCATTCTGGGCTTTTTTTTGGTTTGTCCGTTCTTTTTGCGGGAACCATTCTGGTCCTGTTGAAAGCGGATTTTGGCCTCGATTTGATAAAGGGAAGAATCTATCTCTACTTCCAGTGTCTATCCCTGGATGTGGCCGGCGGTTTGGTCCTTTTTTGTTTGATACTCATTGCGCTTCTGCGCCTGGTAGGGCGGCCCCGAAGGTATGACGGAATGTCCATGGGTCTGTTGTCCATTTCGTTTCTTATTGTCATCGTTCTGAGTGGGTTTTTCCTGGAAGGGCTGAGAATATCCGCGACCAATGATCCATTGGGCAAATGGTCCCCGCTCGGGTATTTGGTGGGCCAAATATTTCAGGACATGAGCGTTCCCTTTCAAAGGAGACTTCACCTGGGCATCTGGTGGTTTCATCTCTTGATGGTTCTCGTGCTTTTGGCGGCCCTGCCGTTTCTGAAATTGAGGCATCTTCTGTTGGCCCCGCCAAACATATTTTTTCGAAGCCTCTCTCCCAAAGGGATCACCGTGGGACCCATTGATCTCGAAAACAGCGAGAAGCTGGGTGCTGAGACACTGTCTGATTTCTCATGGAAACAACTTCTGGATCTGGATGCCTGTATGGAATGTGGTCGCTGTCAAGAGGTGTGCCCGGTCTTTTCGGCGGGCCAGGACTTTTCGCCACGAGATGTCATCCATCGCCTGTGGGAAAAGAGCGTTGGAAGGAGCGGGATCCGGGAAGACGAATACGAGTCCGTGATCAAGGAGCCGGTTGTGGGTGCCGTGCTGGAGGATGATACCATATGGTTTTGCAGGACTTGCAGGGCATGCATGGAGGCCTGTCCGGTCTTCGTGGAACATATCCCCAAGTTTGTGGAAATGAGAAGGTTCGAAGTCATGGAAAAGGCATCGTTCCCTAAAACACTCCATGGCCCCGTCAACAGCATAGAATCAAGAGGGCACCCCTACAGCGGTACAACCGTATCGCGCACTGAATGGTGCGAGGATCCCCGGATAGAAATCGCTTCTCCTGGTGAACCTTTCGAAATTCTGTACTGGGTGGGATGTACCACCGCCTTGTTGGAGTCAAACTGGATCATCGCAAGAAGCCTTGTGCGTCTGTTCAGGAAGGCGGGCATCCGCGTGAACATCCTGGGCAACGCAGAACGATGCTGCGGAGAGCCGGCCAGAAAAATCGGCAATGAGTATCTCTTCGAGCGTGTGGCCAGAGACAACATTGAACGGCTATCCGCTCACCACTTCGACGCAATCGTTACGAATTGTCCTCATTGCTACAATACCTTAAAGCATGAATATCAACAGTTTGGGGGCGGTTTCACGGTATATCACCACACGCAATACCTGCACCGTTTGATAAGAGAAGATCGGCTAAGACCGGGAAAAATTCCGACGGATAAGAACCTCACCTATCATGATCCCTGTTATCTTGGAAGATACAACGGTGTTTATGATCCGCCCAGAGAAATGATCCGGCTTCTGTCTCCTCAGAGGTTCATGGAAATGCCGTTTTCGAGAGCCGCCAGTTTCTGCTGCGGTGGTGGTGGGGGTGGCGCTTGGGCAAACGAAGAAGGTGTTCCTCGTAAGAAAAGGATCAACGTAGTGCGAGCCGGACAGGTTCGGGATTCATCAGCGGACATATTGGTCACGGCATGCCCTTTCTGTATGGGGATGCTGAAGGACGGCATCAGGGGAGATTCGCAAAGCAATGACCCGGAAATCCATGATCTCGGTGAACTCCTTGCGGGTTCGATGGTGACAGGTCAGGTTCCCTGAAGCAGAGAAGGAAGATAGGTTTAAAAACTCAGGCGGGTGAAGCTGGCATAAAGGCCCTCGGGCTGACACCTTTTGAAAAAGACGTTTTGCTATGGGGAGGTCTGAATTGACGGAGACAAAAGAACTGGTCCGAAGATGCGCACAAATCAAATTGGATGAAATGGATGCGGCCTTGGTGGACCGCGTCAAATATCTGGTCCTGGACTTTATAGGGGTTGCGGCGAGGGGATCTTTGAGTGATTCGAACAAATCGATGCAACGGATGATCACGAAACTGGCGCCATCGGAAACGGGTGCCATTGTGATCGGTACGGACAAAAAGACGTTGCCTTCCTTTGCCGCCATGGCCAATGGGACGGCGGCCCACTCACTGGAATTGGATGACGTGGTCAATGAAGCGTCGCTTCATCCCGCCGTGGCCGTCATGCCGGCAGCCTTCGGGGCGGCACACATGTCCCAATGCTCGGGCCCACGGTTGATGGAAGGCATTGTGGCGGGCTACGAAACCATGATCAGGTTGGGGGTCTGCCTCAATCCCACCGCCCATTATGCCCAAGGTTTTCATCCCACCGGGACCTGTGGGGTCTTCGGGGCTGCCATGGCGGCGGGGAGGGTTCTAGGACAGAGAGAAGAGGAACTGACAAATGCCCTGGGAATCGCTGGAAGCCAGGCCGCGGGCTCCATGGAATTTCTGGCAAACGGTGCCTGGACAAAGAGGCTCCATCCCGGATGGGCCGCCCATTCCGGAATCGTTGGTGCGGCCTTGTCTGGAGAAGGCTTTTTGGGGCCCCAAAAAATCATCGAAGGAAGAAATGGGTTTCTGAATGCCTATTCCGGCAATGCCCAGGTGACCAAGCTTTTTGATCGCTGGGCCGATCCCTACAAAATTATGAATACAAGCATCAAACCTCATGCATGCTGTCGTTACAATCAGGGTCCCATTGACGGTATTTTGACCCTGATGAGGGAAAACCGGATCAAACCGGACGATATTGCTCAAGTGATCCTGGGAATGTTGAGTACGGCAATGCCTATTGTGGTTGAACCAGGTGAAATGAAATGGGCGCCGTCTTCCATCGTTGACGCCCAGTTCAGCATGCCCTTCGGGGCCGCCGTCGCCATCGTGTGTGGGAAGGCATCCTTGGATGAATACGTGGAAGAGAATCTGAGATCGGACCGGATCAAGGAGATGATGAATCGTATCGTCTGCCGCAATGATCCCTCTTTAGACGAGAAATACCCCGAGAAATGGCCTGCAACGATCCGGATACATACGAAGACTCAAATGACATATGATTGCGAAATCGAATATCCGAAAGGGGATCCGGAAAATCCCTTGAACTGGCGGGAATTGATTCAGAAATTCCAGGGACTTGTTGGCCCGGTGTTTGAGGACCAACAAAGGGATGCAATCATTGACAAGGTCGTTAATCTTGAAAACGAAGAAGATCTCGGTTCATTCTGGGAACTCCTGTCCAGTTGATCGAAACGTTGCGCCATGACCATCCTTTTTATCAAGAAGAGATCGAACACAACATCAGGGCTTAAAGAGAAAGGGATCAAGAGAAGGTATGGAAGTCTTATCCTCATCCGGTGAAAAGATCGACATGGCAGGGATTGCTCAAAGCAAGGATGCCTATTCTGTTGCACGCGCACCCAAGATCGGCAGACTCGAGGCCCTCCGAAAACATCTGCATGCAAGAAACGGGGCGGAAACAACAAATTTGTGCTGCTCCATTGCAGACAATGTTGCCCATGTTTGCGGTCTGCTGAGCGGGTTCATGCTTTTGCTCATGGGTTTGATCGTGTTCTACGAAATCGTTGTAAGGACAATGGGGTATCCTACGGTCTGGTCCTTTGAGATCAGTACGATTCTTTTCCTATGGGGAAGCCTGCTCGGATTGAATTATGCTTTGAAGGAGGAAGCCCATGTGAGGGTGGACATTCTGATACAATATGTCACCGGGAGGACGGCAAGAATTCTCAATTTTGTCTATTTCGCGGCCGGAACCGTATACTGCTCCATCCTCTTCTGGAAAGGACTGGACATTGCCGTTACTTCATTCATCAGAGACGAAAAAACGCCGTCAGTGTTGGGGACACCGCTCTGGATCACTCAGGTTTCAATACCCGTAGGTGTTCTTCTCCTCTTCATTCACATGACAAAGGATCTTCTCTTCCCTTCGGAAACCAAACAAAGAGAAAAGGCCGAAAGGGATACCAAGGTGGCAAATGGGGTGGCCCTGGCCCTTACCTTGGCCATCGGGGTTGCCACCTTTGCGGCGATCTTCCTTGCCGATGTGGACAAGGTTTACTTTTTCCTTGTTCTGGCCTTTTCCCTCATAGCGTTGCTTTTGATTGGGATGCCCGTGTTCATAACCCTCGGAATCTTGGGTGCTTACGGTCTGTTTCTCGTTATGGGCGCCGAGATCGGGTTGCCCCAGGTGCCCATTGTGGTCTGGAGTTCTCTGGAATCCTTTGTCCTGCTAGCGGTTCCCCTCTTTATCATGACCGGGCATATCTTCATGAATTCAGGTCTGTCCGAGGACCTGTTCGATCTTGCCAGCAAATGGTTGAGGCATCTGCCGGGAGGGTTGGCCATAGCCGCCGTCTTTGCATGCGCGTTCTTCGCGGCCATAACCGGATCAAGTGCGGCAACGGCAGCTACCATAGGGCTCGTTTCCATCCCTGAAATGAGAAAAAGAGGATATGACAACAATCTTGTGTTGGGCACACTGGCTGCGGGCGGAACACTGGGGATACTGATTCCGCCCAGCATACCCCTGATCATCTACAGCATGATTACATCACAGTCCGTGGGTGCGCTTTTCATCGCCGGAGTGGTTCCCGGGGTCATTATTTCATTCCTCTTCTGTCTCTATCTTTTCTGGATTCACAAATACGGGAAATCGGCGGTAACGGTCCTTGAGCCGGCATCGTGGAGCGAACGATTTGGACAGCTGAGAAAGGGCATTTGGGGATTGCTGGCGCCTGTCATCATCCTGGGGGGCATCTATTCCGGGTATTTTACGCCCACCGAAGCGGCGGGGGTTGCCTTGGTTTATAGTTTTATCGTCTGGATTGCTTTCTACAAGAGATTCAGCGTCCGTGTTTTCCTGGATGTGGTGTTGGACACGGTAAAAACCAATTCCATGCTTATGATCATCGTCGCCGGGGCCCTTATTTTTGGCCATCTCATTACGCTTTTGAGGATGCCCGATCAGTTGGTGAGCGCCATCATCGATCCCGGCGGAGAGATCCTTGTCAATCGATATCTGGTTCTCATTATGATCAACATCCTGCTGTTGTTTTTGGGATGTTTCCTGGAAATCATATCGGTCATGTTGATAACCCTTCCGGTTCTCTTTCCCCTGATCGCCAAGTTGGGGTTTGACCCCATCTGGTTCGGGATCATATTGACCATCAATATGGAACTCGCCGCCATAACGCCGCCCGTGGGCCTGAACCTCTATGTGATCATGGGCGTGGCCAAGGACAACCTGAGGAATGTTGTGGCAGGCGTTGTCCCATTTGTTGTGATTCTCATGTTCAGTATCGTGTTGTTTATTGCCGCTCCGGTTCTCGTCACGTTTCTCACGAAATAGTCTGGACTATGGTGGTTGTTCTCTCATGAATTTGCGAAGTTTTGTTCCTGGAGCAACATGGGAGGAAAGGAGAATGTCATGAACATTATGAGGGATTACTGGAGATTCGCGGTGAAGCCCGAAATCTATTTCGGGAACAACGCAATCCAGGATGCCGGAAAACTGATCGCGAAAACCGGTTCCCGGAAGATCCTGATCGTAACCGATAAGGTTTTGGGGGAAGCCGGGATTGTTGAGAAAGTTGAAAGGTCCTTGCATGAAGAGAAAATCGCTTTTGAAGTGGTCGACTGCGGAGAGCCCGAGCCATCCGTGGATGCTGCCTTGAAAGCCATTGACTATGCCAAAGGGAAAGATGTCCAAGGGGTTGTCGGTCTGGGCGGCGGGAGCAATATGGATCTGGCCAAGGTTGTCGCCATTATCCTGACCCATGGCGGGGAGCTCAAGGACTATTATGGCGAATCAAAGGTGCCGGGGCCTTTGATGCCGATTATTGCGGTGCCGACCACGGCCGGAACAGGTTCGGAGATGAGCTATGGTGCGGTCCTGACCGATTATGAAACGCGACTGAAACAGGTCTTTGCCGATGATCACATGCGCCCCGTGATGGCAATCGAAGATCCGCTGCTGACCCTTAGCATGCCACCCACGGTCACCGCTCATACGGGAATCGATGCACTGTGCCACGCCATCGAGTCCTTTACCGCCATCAATTACAAATATATGGCGCCGAATGTTCGAAACGTGACCACCTACGGGTCATTTCCCCTCACCGACCTTTTTGCCCTCGAGGCCATGAGGCTTATCAAGGAGCATCTTCCCGTCGCCGTCCATCAGGGGACCAACGTGGAAGCCCGATATGGACAAATGCTGGGTGCTCTTTGCGCCACATTGGCCTTTGCAAGCGGTGCCGGAGCGCATTTGAATCATACTCTTGGGTACCCGGTTGAAGGCGCGGGAATAGCGCTTTCACATGGTGAATCAAACGGTATTTTCGTCCTTCATACAATGGCGTTCAATATCCCCGCCTGCACTGAGAGATTCGGGAGAATCGCAATGGCACTGGGGGAGCAGGTGGAGAACCTGTCAATGGAAGAGGCCGCTTACAAGAGTTTGGTTGCCGTTAAAAAACTACTGAAGACCGTTGGGATGACAAGGAATCTGAAAGATATGGGAGTGGATAAAGGGGCTTTTCCGCGATTCGCCGGGGATGTCATGAAGATGGAGAGGTTGCTTCGGAATAATCCAAGACGCGTAACCGCTCAAGAGGTTATCGGGATCTATGAAAAGGCCTATGACTGGGATTATGAATAGGGAGGCGTAAACAGACCTCTTTACGGAACCGAAAGGAAAGGAGGGAAAAAACAAAGCACATGGTTGAAACCTGAGGGTGACTTGAAACATGAACAATGAAGAAAGGGGAATGGAAAATGAATAAGAAAAGATGTGCGGGTTTGATGGGTTTGGTGATTTCTCTTTGCATGGTATTCATGAACGTATCGGGTGTATCTGCCAAAGAAATCCTGTTACGGTATGCCTCCGGATATGTGCCTTGGGCTTTCAAACACGCCCCCCAAGAGGTAAAAGGACCGGAAGTCTTTTGCGAAATTATCAATAAGAAGGGCGCCGGGAAGGTGAAGGTGGAATTTTTTCCATCCGGCCAGCTTTTCAAAGACAAAGACATGACAACCGCCGTGCCGAAAGGCTCCGCGGACATGGGGATTACGGTGAATTCCCAGTGGTTGAGTCTCGTGCCGAGCTGTGCGCTCTTTTCACTACCACTGATTTTCGACGATGAAGAGCATTTCTGGAGAACCTTTGAAGGAAAAGCCGGCGAGATATTGGCCCGGGAGTTTGAAAAAAGGAATCTGAAGCTTCTCGGAATGTTGAACAACGGCCCCATTGTCATCCTGACAAAATCGAAACCGGTTGACAAGCCCAACCTGAAGGGCTTCAAGCTAAGGGTGTACGGGAAGATCCCGGCGATTTTTGCGGAAGCAACCGGGGGGTCACCCATGTTCATGAGCGCTTCGGAAATCTTCTTGGCCCTTCAAAGAGGTACCGTGGATGGTCTTTTCACCTCTACCTACGGCATGGCCGGATACAAACTGTACGAGGTGACAAAATACACAATCGGTATCCCCAATTGGTTTGCTTCATTTGTGATCGTTATCAATCTTGACAAATGGAAGAGCCTTCCGGAAGATGTGAAAGGTATTATCGCGGATGCCGCCACGGAAACCATGACAAGGGCGAGGAAAGAGAAGTGGACGGAAAAGCATGCCAAAGAGTCTTTTGAGATAGCGATAAAGAACGGCATGGTCAGGCACATTGTTACACCCGAGGAATATAAGGAATGGAAAAGGTCCTCCAAAGCCGTTGAGGCGGGGTACCTGGAAATCGCCGGAGAGGTGGGCGAGAAGCTTCTGGAATGCGCTCGGGAGGCAAGAAACAAATAGGAAATGATGAACATGGAAAAGGGGCATTTTAGCGGAAAGGGTTTTCATAATGGTGGGTAAAGGGAGGCTCGGATGAATCTTCTGCGAGTAAACGTGAGCAACGGGAATATCGATACGGAAGAGTGTGGAAAGGCGTATCGTCTTTTTGGCAATAGGGGGTTAATTGCAAGACTGGCCTACGATGAGATAGGCCCCAAATGCGACCCCCTTGGGCCGAACAATAAGCTGATTATCGCTACGAGCCCTCTGGCAGGCCTGGGCATCACCTCTACCGGGCGCCTGTCCGTTGGAGGCAAAAGCCCCCTTACGGGAGGTATCAAGGAGGCCAATGGCGGTGGCGTTGCCGCTACAATGCTGGTTCGCCATGGGATCAAAGGGATCATTGTGGAAGGCATTGCCGCGAAGGGACGTCTTTTTGTTCTTCATATCCGTAAAGACGGGGCCAGGCTGATACCGGCAGACGAGTTGAGAGGTTTGGGTACCTACGCAACCGCCGAAAAACTGTATCGTGACTACGGAAAGGACGTTGGACTCGTTACAATAGGGCAGGGGGGGGAATACAGACTGGGATCTGCCGGCGTTTTCGTAAACGGCACGGACGGAGGCACCTCAAGGGCCTGTGCAAGGGGCGGTATGGGTGCTGTTATGGGAAGCAAAGGGCTCAAAGCAATTGTTATCGAAAACGATGGCGCCCAAAAACCACCGGTATTCGATAAAATCGCTTTGGACAAGGCCCGAAAAGCCTTACATAAAGCCATTTTGGAGGAGAAGGGCATTAAGGTGTATACCGAATACGGCACCATGGGCATGTTATCCAGCCTGAATGCCGCAGGGGGACTCCCTGCCTTCAACTTTCGCAAAGGAAGTCATGGGGAAACCGAGGAAGTCTCCGGAGAAAAATTCCTGGCTCTCATCAAGAAGAGGGGCGGGGTGGGTAGAGCCACACACAAGTGCATGTCCAACTGTATCATCAGATGTTCAAATGTGTTTCCGGATGAGTTCGGCCAGGAGCTTGTGGCGCCCCTGGAATACGAATCGGCCGTGATGTTGGGCCCGAATCTGGGTATTTTCAACCTGGACAAGATCTCCCTTTTCACAAGGATGTGCAACGATTACGGTTTGGATACCATTGAAATCGGGGCGGCACTGGGTGTTTTGGCGGAAACGGAAAGGCTTGAATTCGGAGATGCCCAGAGGGTGGAAAGCCTCATCAAAGAGATTGCCGAGGGAACTGATTTGGGAAGGATTATCGGCTCCGGCGCGAAAGTGACGGGCCAGGTGTTCGGTGTCCTAAGGGTGCCGGTGGTCAAGGGCCAGTCCATGGCGGCGCATGAACCGAGAGGGATCAAGGGGATGAGCGTTACCTATGCCATGTCCCCAATGGGGGCCGACCATACCGCAGCACCCACTTACAGGGGCCAGATAGACCACCAGAGACCCGAGGGCCAGATGGAGCTGAGCCGGAACGTACAGGTGGTCATGGCCTATTACGATAACCTGTGCTGTCTGTTTGTCTCCCGTGGGGTGGGCGCGAAGCCGGAACTTCTGGTGGGATTGATCAACGCGATTTTCGGGACCGAGCACGGCCCCGAATACCTTCTGGATTTGGGTAAAGAGATCATCAAGCTGGAGCGGGCCTTCAACATCAGTGCGGGAGTGGGGCAGGACCACCTTCCTGAGTTTATGAAATATGAAGCCCTGGAGCCTTACGGATTGGTATCGGACATCCCTCAGAAAGACTATGACGGCTTTTGGGATGAGGGTTTCTGGGGCGGATTTCCCACTGTACCTTCATAGGCCAAAATAGCAAAGCCCTCATGTGTCGGTTTTCCCCGGAAGCGCAGGCGCAAGAGCAAACCGACAAGGGAGGGAGAACGGGAATAGAAGATGAATTTCATCACGCGCACGGTGGTAGCGGGAATTCTCATAAAGGGCCCATGACCATGGGTGTGAAGATAACCATCCCGCCTTCCCACTACAGATTCACTGACGGGAAAAGGGCGGTCCATGTGAAGGGAAATACCGTTGGTCAATGCTTTGATGTGCTCGTTGGAAGATTTCCCGAAATGAGCCAGGCTCTCTTTGGCGAAGACGGGGAATTGCTTCATTACGTGAACATATATGTTAATGGAAAGAGCGCCTATCCCAATGAACTGAAAAGAACGGTCAGGGAGGGAGACGAACTTGAGATTGCATTGATCATCGGAGGAGGGTAGGGTCTGGGGAATGGTACACCCCTATCCGAATTTCCATTTTGGAATCCGAGAAGAAGGATTTGATTTGCCCAAGGGGACTTGGATGAGGCTAACTGACAAGGTCAAAAGGGGCGACATACTCAATGGGGATTGCGCCGTTTACCAAAGAACCTTCTTGCGCCCGAGCCTGCAAGACAGAGTAAACCAGACCCAATCAGAACAATCGTCGCGGGTTCAGGTACGGCGGCACCGGACCCGCTTGAAGCAATGCCTTCCACATCCCCGGTACCCCATTCGATGGGCTCTCCGGAAATTATTCCAGTGGCAGTGTCAATTTGAAGGAGGGGGTTTCCACGTGTGCTGCCAATTCCATAGAGCGTCTCATCAATGAATGTCAGCGCTTCAATCTGACCGTAATCTGCAATTTTCCCTATCTCATTTGCTTGCCCCGCATCCATGTCGATGCTGTAGAGCCAGCTTTTATTACCTTTAGTGGCGCTCGCATACAGCAAACCGTCATTGCTAAATGCGAGTCCTTCAATCTTCTTGTTTCCCAATCCACTAACGTTTTTGCTGCTGCTTTTTGAACCGTCTTCAACATCTATGGTAATGAGATCGTCCGCCTTATTGTCGAATGCGTACAGCACACCCTCCAAGTAGGCTGCGGCATCAATATTGGAAGCGTCAAACTCAGTTCCGCTGGCAGCCCCTGTAACAGTATCTCCGTCCAAACTGAACGAATAGAGTTCACTTGGTTTATTCTTATTGTTCGATGATTTAATGCCATAGTAGGTGCCATCCTGCCCCCCATAGGTAAGGCTTTCCAAGTCGTAACCACCACTGGTGAAATCATCACCCAGGTAACTCAAACTTGTCGTTGATTTGTTATCGAAATCGAAAATCTGGAATTCTCCGTTGTTGCTGTCTTCATTGTAACCGAGTATGTAGCTGGCAAAAGCAGAAGGCATGCCAACAGCACCAAATACGAAGCACTGAAGTGCTATGAAAGAAACGACACATGCCACGCGAAATTTCATGATAAAGCCCTCCATTCTCAAAAAAGGACACCACTAATCTGGTAAGCATATTTCATGCCGAATAATCGTTGAACTTAACTAACTGGTTAATGTTCCGGGAGTTTCTGTTCTAGAGAGAGGTGAATTCGCAGTCCAGTGGAGTTGCTATATGTCTTGAAATGACACATCCTTCCACTTCATGTCTCAAAATACTACGGCAATCGGCGTCATCTCAAAGCAGTGTATGAGCATTCCGGTGAGTCGCTATTGGATTTACAAATCAAGGTTTCACCCCAGTTTAAACGAACCCTTGATTCCCACCACCAGGAATTCGATGGAAATGGCCAGGAGAATGAGTCCCATGACCCGGGTGAGCACCTGCTGACCCGTATGGCCCAGGAACCGGCCGATCTGCTCCGCCAGGGCCATGGCAACCCACAAAAGGGCGCTCAACCCCGCGATAATGCCCACAAGCAGCAGCCGTGACGCAAATGCGTCGCACATTTCCGCATCGATGATGGCAACGCTGATGGCGGCCGGGCCGGCCATCAGAGGGATGGAAAGGGGGACCACGGCGATGTTGGTGGTCTTTTTCTTGGCTTCCTCATGTTCCTTGTCACTGTATCGCATGCCGCTTTCATGCTCTTTGGCGCGGGCCATGGATATGGCCATGAGAAAAATCAGGAGGCCTCCGGCAATGCGAAAGTCATTGATGGTAATGCCGAAAAAAGAGAGCACGTGGTGACCGCCGAAAACCGCGATCATCATGATCACAAAAACCGCAATGCAGGTGGTGAACGCCACCTTCATCTTCTGAGATCCGGTCATTTCACCCGTGAGCCCCAGGAATACGGGAATCAGAACAAAGGGGTTCAGCATGATGAACAGACCGGTTGTAATCTTAATGTAGTTGGGATCGTGCATTCTTTTCCAGTTCCTTTTTAGGCCGGTTTTTTAAATAATCTTAATTGTCCGCTCTGGTGTTTCCGGAAGTTTAACCTTCCAGAAGTCCCGCAATTGTACGGGACAGATCTTCCATGTCAAGGGGTTTGGACAAATACCCGCGGATACCCAAGCTTTTTGCCCGGTCATCATCCACAAGGTCCCTGTGTCCGGTATGGAAAAAAGGATCAATAGGGGTTCATTCCGTCGGTTTGTTTATCGACTATTGATTCTTATCCTAAAGGTCTTGTCATCCCCGTGGGTCGTGCCGCAGGCGTCCGTGGCCACGATTCGATAATGGTAGGTCCCCGCCATCAGCAGGCAGGTGGTGATGCCCGTTGCCGGGATATCCTCGTTTCCCGCGCCCGCATACGTTATGGTTGTGGTGAAGCCGTAGCACTGATTTGTACCGTACTCGAAATAGTAATTCGTGCCCACACCCATGGGATTGACCGTTCCTCTAAGAACGGCCACGGGAAAGCTCATCTCCGCCGGTCCCGTGGAAACGAACGGGCCTGAAGCCGTGATGGTGAAAGTCCTCGGGTACGAAAGATGGAGGTTGTTGAGCGCTTTGTCCCAGACCAGAACCTGCCATTTGTATGAGGAGCCCCGGGGAAGATTTACTCCCTCGGGGATGGTTACCGATGTGTTCCCGCTTCGCTCGGAGGTGTACCATTTGATGCTTTGGGTGTAATCGTGAATACGAAGCTGGTAATCGTAGATCCTGTTGTCTCCTTCCACCGGAGACCAGCTGAAGGTGGGTCTGGCCGTATCCAAATAGGCATTGTCATGGGGGCTGAGTGAATCTTCCGACACTCCGGGTACCGGATCATAAGCGTAACTTCGAAGGGCATTGCCGGTGTTCCCTTCATCATCCACAAGACCAAATTCGTACATCCCGTCAGGGATTGGTTCGGACTTAACGGCGGTTTTGTAATAGAGGGCCGGCGTATCAAACCGGCACTCCACCCGGTCCAGATCGTACAGGGTTGAATCGGGGCCCATAACCCAACCGGCCGCCAGTTCCCAGGGTGCCACCGGAATATTCGTCACTCCCAGCCAGTTCCCCACATACGCGCCGTACGGAAAGGAAAGGACATAGGCATTGGCAATTTCGGGGTTTGCTTTTATGCCGGTGAAAAAATACCGGCGCTCGCTCGTTGTACGGTTCCGGCTATCCCCATCCCAGACCCGAACATTCCACCAGTAGGGGGTATTGGGTTGGAGCAATCCTTCCGGGACGGTGAAGGAGGTGGCCTTGGAGTGCGGGCTGGAATACCAAACGGCCTGGGATCCGTAATCCATCACAAACACCTGGTAATAGAGATCATCTCCCATGACCGGGTCAAAGCTGAGGGTCGGAGAGGTGTTGCCAACATAGGCCCCGTTTCGGGGGAGCATGGTGTCCGGATTCACCTGAGGAACGGTGCCGTCGTAAGTAAAATATCTGGCAACCGTGCCGGTTCTTCCGAAACCATCCGTGAGGTTGAAGATGTACTCGCCATCTTCAAGAATGGCATCCTCCCCGCGAAAATACAAGAGCCCCCTTTGCCGAAAGGAGAGGTACGGTGTCAGATCAAAGGTTCCCGAAGGTCCGCTCACCGTGAGGGAAGCCACATCCTCGGGGCTCGGACCATTGATGAAAGCCCAGAAAAAAGTCCTTGCGTCCTCCGAATATACCCCGGATGAACCGAATGCCGGAGGCGGATAGGAGACCGTTCCATGGGTGCCGGCGAAAGGATCAATAATTGTGGTTTCCATTTGAGCGCCGCCGTCCCCGGGAACCAACACTCCGAACAGAACCAACGCCGCTATTTTAAATGTCATTTTCATGGTTTTGCTCCTCCTTGGTTGAAAAATAGTGAGGATAGCGAAGATAACCCCTTGAGTTTGCAATATATTATCAGACATGATGGGCCGAATCAAGAAATATTGGAAGCGACTCTGTGAAAAGGGTGGTGTCAGCATTACTTTTGGCATACTAGCCATTTTAGTACGGCTGAACCAAGCAACCGGGTACTTTTTGCCCGGCTGCGCCGCCACATCCTGCCACGCCGGTTATTTTTTGACCACATCCCCATTCGCCATTATCCACGCCAAACATGACCGATGGAAAAGAATCTTCCCGTACTATTGGTATGTTATGTGGGTACCACGCCCGCAAGATCAAAATGGCGCGAAAATTGCTCTTTCATTGGATCAGCGGCCCGGACGATAACCATTAACGGATCCATCATAAAGGAGGATGAACAATGAAAATTTCTTGGCTGAAAGTTGATGGTCCTGTAAAAAGTAAAACCAATTTAACCATTTGAAATACTTGCGAAGAAAATCGCTTTTGCCTTGATTTTCGACTTACATTTTGCTATAGAAA
>JANQDY010000134.1 GCA_028278625.1 Thermodesulfobacteriota bacterium | reverse complement strand
GGACCTCTTGAAGGGACCAACAACAAAATAAAGACCATGCAAAAACAGGCTTATGGTTTTAGAGATATGGAATTCTTCAAACTCAAAATAATGGCTATTCACAAAACAAAGTACGCTTTAGTCGGATGAACCTTAATTATGTCCATTCGTATGCGGCGGATCGCCAGGAACCACCGATTGATGGTGGAAGGGCTAACATTTTTCAGCTCAGGTTTCAATTCAACCTCTGATTTACCCCAGATAATAAGGGATGCCCAGCATTTAAAGATCGCTCCGACCTGACAAGGTCGGTTTCAATCCGTTGTTCAATGGAGGAGATTCATGATTGACACAAACAAACATTAGTATTACTATTACTGGTATTACACAATACCGGAGGTGCAATCATGAGAGTCACGACAAAAGGGCAGGTCACTATTCCACAAGAGATTCGTGAAAAACTGGGAATAACACCTGCTGTTGAAGTTGATTTTATAGAAGAGAAAGGCCGCGTCTATTTGGTGAAAAGGGTTGGCCAACCTAAAAAACCATATAGATTCAGGAGGCTTAGAGGGATAGCCAATGTAAAAATGACAACAGATGAAATAATGGCATTGACAAGAGGAGACAAATGAAAGGGATTCTCGTCGATTCGAATGTCATTTTGGATGTTTTTCTAGACGACTTGAATTGGGCTGAATGGTCTGAATCCAAATTGGAGGAATACAGTTATTTCTCGTCCTTATATATTAATTCGATAATTTATTCCGAAATATCAATTGGTTTTGAGTTAATTGAGGAGTTAGAGAGAGCTATTGCCAAAGCTGGATTTGAACTGCTGGAGATTCCAAAAGAAGCCCTTTTTTTGGCTGGCAAGGCTTTCCTCAAATACAAAAGAAGAAAAGGCGTGAAGAAAATCCCGTTGCCGGATTTTTTTATCGGTGCACAGGCTGCGGTACTAAATTTAGACCTGTTGACCAGGGATACTTCAAGATACCAATCATATTTTCCAACTGTCAGATTAATCGCACCATAAACGGTTGCCAATCATCGAACAATTATAAAGAATGAGGTGTGTTATGGAAAAAGAGCTAACAAATCAGCTATCCCGTCGAGATTTTATAAAAGTGACTGGGTTGGCCACTCTGGCGTTGGGAACCGGGGTGAGTGTGGTTGGCCCCCATTCTGTGCAAGCTCGAAGTAAGGAGATGGCCAGTCCATCCAGCGGTGGTCCCTACAACATTCTAATGATCGTGACGGATCAGGAACGCTACATGCCCTCAAGTCAGTTGCCGAGTGACTATCGCTTGCCCGGGCATGAACGCCTGGCGAAGCGGGGGATCCGATTTGAAAACCACCAGATCGCCTCTTGTGTGTGCACACCCTCCCGCGGCGTACTTTACACCGGGCAGCATATCCAAAATTGTCGCATGTTCGATAACTGCGATTTTCCCTGGACTGACAACTTGTCGACCGAGATTGATACGATTGGCGACCTCCTTCGTAAAGAGGGCTACTACACCGCCTATAAGGGTAAATGGCACCTATCCAAGGAATTTGAAACGTCCAATAAGCTGCATTCACCAAAAAAACTCCTTGTTGATGAGATGGAAGCATATGGTTTCTCCGATTACTTCGGTATTGGTGATATCATTGCGCATACCGAAGGGGGCTATTTACATGATGATGTGATCACATCCATGAGCCGAAGCTGGCTGCGTGGGCTGGGCGAGCGATTGCGCCAGGAGAAAAAGCCCTGGTTTCTAGCAGTGAACCTGATCAATCCCCACGACGTGATGTATTACAACACTGATCTTCCCGGCGAAACAGTGCAATCGGGAAGAACGATGATGCGAGTAAATCGGGAACCGAACAACCCCATCTACCATCATCAGTGGGATGTAAAGCTTCCGGAATCCCGGAATGAGGCCATGGGCGCATCCGGCAGACCAAAGTGTCATCAGGAGTTTCGCGATGCCCGCGGCGCGCTGGTGGGCGTTGTGCCCAATGAGGATGCGCGCTGGCGGCGGCTGAACTATTATTATCTGAACTGTATTATTGATGCGGACCGCCACCTGATCGAACTTCTTGATGAACTGGACAATCTGGGCTTCGCTGACAATACAATCGTTATTTATACCTCCGATCACGGTGAATTAACTGGAGCACACGGCTTGAGTGGTAAGGGAGCCAACGTATATCGCGAGAATAACAACGTGCCCTTCATCATCTCTCATCCGGCCTACAAGGGAAATAAACGATGCAAGGCCGTCACATCTCATGTGGATATTGCAGCCACCCTGGTGAGCATAGCCAGGGGAAAGAGTAGTGAGGTTAAAGGGCTCCCTGGAAAGGACATTACGGCACTGCTCGGTAGCCCTGAAACGGCCGCTATCGATGCGCTACGCCCAGGGGCATTGTACAACTACAACATGTTCGCCTACGTTGATGCAGCGTTCCTCAACAACATCGCCAAATTCTTCGCGGAAGGCGGCAAGCCCCAGGATCTACCCGCCCAAGGTTTTCGGCCCAATTTGAAGAAACGCGGCGCCATTCGTAGCGTCTACGATGGTCGCTACAAGTTAAACCGCTATTTTGCGCCTCTGGAACATCATACGCCCCGCACCTTGGAGCAATTGTTTGCCCACAACGATGTTGAGTTGTTCGACCTGAGTAAAGACCCGCTGGAAATGAAAAACCTGGCGGTTGACAAAAGAAAGTACAGTGACCTCATTCTAACGATGAACAAAAAACTCAACCTGCTCATAGAGCAGGAAGTGGGAGACGACCCGGGCCAAATGCTTCCCGGTGGCGCTGACGCCAAATGGAGACTCTCACCCGACCTGAAGTACCTGCGAATGTAGCTGTGCATCATTACTGAAAGGATCAATGGGAAGGCAGAAAGCAGTTTATGAAAGAAAGCAAGCGGATCGCTCTTCTGATCGGATCCGAATTTATACAAGGTTGGCGGCTTCCTGATTAAGGAGGTTTTTCATGAAGCAGAATTCCGAGAATTTTAGATAAATTCATTTTTGGATCTACTTTGCTGGTCTTTCTGGCTTTGCTGCAGTCCATTTCTACCACTTTTCTTGTTTCCAGAAAGAAGATCGACTTGGCAGTCTGTATAGATTCTTTGTGTCGTTTGGCATTTCCTATCGCATTTGCACTGATGTTGATGTTTATCTTCTTCCTCTGATTGGTTCGATTGTGGATTAAAGGCGAAGTAAATGCTAAAAAGCGTGGAACTTCAGAAAGCAGAAGCACCATAAAGAGAGATTTTTTAACGAAAGATCTACGCCTCGCGAAAGGAGGTCGATTGAGCCTTGTTCGTTAGAATCAGCAAAGGGGGCAGGTTCGGGTTTGTCATACGGGCGGCAAACGTGCAAACCCGGATGAAAGGCTTTTCACGGCTGGGTTCAGTGATTCTGCTTTTATGGCTCTTTTGTAACGCTTCCATATCTTACGGCGCATCTTCTGAAACGGATCTTCCCCTTTACAAACAACTCATAAAAAGCGCGGAAACCGGGGTAAAAGACCCACTGGGCATTTGGTACTATTGGAAAGACGGATTTCATGCGGAGGGCCCAAAAGGCAACATCAAACTCAAAATCGGGGGAGTCGTAAAAGCAGACGGGGGTTATATCGGTGCAAATGACATATTGAGCAGAGAATTCACGGATCTTACGGGTTGGACGGGAAACTTTCGTGAAGCGAAAGTATGCCTGTCGGGAACGCTTTTTGAAAAAGTGAAATATCGTTTTGATATGGACTTTGCCAATGTGAGGCAGATTAAGGATATCTGGATCGGTTACGGCGATTTGCCTTTTCTGGGAGAAGTGAAAGCCGGTCATATGACAGAGCCTTATGCCTTGGAAGAACTTTCAGGGGGCAATCCGTTTATGGAAAGCGCATTGCCCGTTGAAGCCTTTGCGCCTGGCCGGAACATCGGAATTATGTGTCAGAACGCCGTACTCAATGAACGCATGACATGGGCAGCGGCCTATTTTCTGATTACCGGGTCTTTCAGCGATGTGGCCGGCGCAACGGACTATTTGAGCAATGCCTTCGGTTCCGCTGTTACCTTAAGGGTGACAGGACTTCCCCGGTATGAAGATGACGGAAAAAATCTTCTTCACCTGGGTTTTTCCTACAGCCATCAGTTTCGGGATGACACCCGCGAGGACTCTCAACTGAAACTTAGGGCCCACCCCGAATCTCGCTTAACCGATGACACCTTTGTCAATACTGAGAGATTTTTCACGGAGGCCGCGGATCTTTTCGGTTATGAGGCGGCCCTGGTTCAAGGACCCGTTTCTGTTCAAGGAGAGCTGTTTCAGGTATTGTCTGAAGCGGAGTCGGTGGGAAATCCCAACTTCTGGGGTTTCTACGTGTACGGAAGATATGTCCTGACCGGCGAACATCGTCCCTATAACCGGTCCAAAGGCATTTTTGGCGGCATAAGGCCCAACAGGGATTTCCATTTTGGACAAGAGGGTTGGGGCGCTCTGGAAACAGCCTTTCGCTTTTCCTACGTTGATTTAAACAGCAGCGGCATAAAGGGAGGGAAAGAGAGGAACCTTGCCGCAGGGCTCAACTGGTACCTCAACGAGCATGCGTGTTTCATGTTCAATTATATCCATGCCACGGTGAAAGATCGCAATGATCCCCCCATTGATGGCGGGAAGGCCAACATCTTTCAAATAAGGTTTCAATTTAGTCTCTGATTTGGCAAGTTTCCATCCATAATTGGCCTTTTTCGCAATCTCGGCGTCAAACTGCCATGAACGCGGACCGGCTGGCCATGAGGAATTCACATTATCAAGCAATGAAAGATTCAATCAAATGGAAATGAAACGCATGTTTGACCTGGGCTACCGATTGGGCAAATCTGATGACCCCTGGAGAGAAGTGCCGCCCGGCCTTGGTCGTCATACTGGAGCTTCCCAATAATTGAAAAACCTGCTTCCAGGATCTTAGAAAAAAGGCTACTCTGTAGGCGCCGCTTTCCTGGAGATTCCTAGCAGATGTCAAAAAACCCGACTTGGCGATATTTCATCCCATTTGGTGAAGCGTCTTTTACAAAGTTCCCGTCTTCAACCTGCGGATTCATGGTTGGAAACCCTAAGAATGGAAAAGGACTCAGCACCAAAATCCTAATGGCCATGTGCTGTTTCCTGTTGTTTCCAGCCCTACCACTTCAGGCCGAAATTCTCCCGCTTGATTCTGATCAGCCCTTAAATGAACGAATTAAAAGGGATCTGGAAAGCGGATTCAATGACCCCATCGGATTTCACTATTACATAAAAGAAGGTTTCCGTGCGGAAAGCCCGAAAGGCAATCTCAAGATCAAGATCGGCGGAGAGGTGAGGGTTGACGGGGGGTATATTGGGGCTGACCATGCGCTTGAAAGTGCGTTTCCGGAACTTACGGGCTGGAAAGGAGATTTCAGGGAATTAAAAGTCCGTCTGTCCGGGTCTTTATTTGAAAACTGGAAATTCCGGTACGACATGGACTTTGCGAATGTGCGCCAGATCAAGGACATCTGGATCAGCTATGGAAAGATCCCGTTTATCGGAGTTGCCAAAGCCGGCCATACCAAGGAGCCCATCTCACTGGAAGGGTTTATGAGCAACGCCGATCGGACGTTCATGGAAACAGCCCTTCCGGTGGAAGCGTTTTTCCCGGGCCGAAACATCGGCATCCTGTGCCGGAACACGGCGCTGAATGAACGGCTCACCTGGGCGGCCGGCTACTTTCTGATTACAGGGACCTTCAGTGACGTGGCGGATGCCACCGACTATTTGAGTGATGCCTTTGGTTCCGCCGTTTCCTTCCGGGTGACCGGCCTTCCCCGGTATGAAGATGACGGCAACAATCTCCTTCACCTGGGTTTTTCCTACAGCCATCAGTTTCGGGACGACACCCGTGAAGACTCTCAACTGAAACTTAGGGCCCACCCCGAGTCACGCCTCAGCGAAGACACTTTCGTCAACACGGGGCAGTTCTATACGGAGGCGGCGGATCTTCTGGCTTGTGAGGCGGCCGTGGTTCGGGGCCCTTTGTCGGTTCAGGGGGAGCTGTTTCATTTGTTCACGAACGCGGAATCGGTGGGGGATCCGAAATTCTGGGGGTTCTACGCGTACGGGAGCTATGTCCTGACCGGTGAACACCGGTCATACGACCGTTCTCAGGGCATTTTCAGGGGCATAACGCCCAACGCGCCTTTCCATTTTGGACAAGAGGGTTGGGGCGCTCTGGAAACGGCTCTTCGCTTTTCCTTCGTGGATTTAAACAGCAAGGGCATCCAGGGAGGGAAGGAGATGAACCTTACCGCCGGTCTCAACTGGTACCTGAACAAAAACATCCGTTTCATGTTTAATTATGTTCATGCCACGGTGAAAGATCGCAATGATCCCCCCATTGATGGCGGGAAAGCCAATATCTTTCAAATAAGGTTTCAATTTAAGCTCTGATTTAGATAGAATAAAAGGTGGCGCATCATTGGGCCGAAGCACAAGCAATTAGAATGATGGAAAGGGCATCACCTGCTCAAAGGATAACCATGCCAAAGGGAGAGTCCCTTCAAAACGGGGGGCTGGAAAAAGGAACACCCGGCAAAAAAGGCCGCAGTCCGTACGGACACTACCTGAAAACTTTCATCCTCCATTTTCGGCCCAGGGGGATTCCGGAATCGACACTCAAATTCACGCATACCTGGGGATTGGGCGGCATGGCCGCGGTTCTGCTGATGCTGTTGATGGGAACCGGTTTGCTGTTGAAGTTCTATTATCTCCCCTCGCCCGAAAAAGCCTATCTATCCGTCCTTTATCTCAAAAATGATGTTCTTTTTGGGGGGCTCATACGGAACATTCATTATTGGAGCGCCAATCTGGTTTTGATGGTGGTGTTCCTCCATTTCCTTCGAGTGTTTTTGACCGGCGCGTTTCAATCCCCAAGAAGGCTCAACTGGGTGGTCGGCCTCTCTCTCTTTCTGCTGGTGCTGTTGAGCAATTTTACAGGGTACCTCCTTCCCTGGGACCAACTCTCTTACTGGGCGGTCACCATCAGTGTGGGAATGCTGGAGTACATCCCCTTTGCCGGTACCTGGATCCAGGAACTCCTTCAGGGGGGGAAGGAAGTGGGACCGGCAACCCTATCCAACTTCTACGCCATTCACACGGCGGTGCTGCCCGTGCTGATCGTCTTCTTGATGTTGTTTCATTTCTGGCGTGTCCGCAAGGCAGGGGGTGTTGTGATACCCGGAAAACCGGGCGAACCGGCAAAGGATCCAGGTGACAAGGTCCCGACCATTCCCGATCTGTTGATTCGCGAGTTAACGGTGGCACTGGCGGCCATTGCAGTCGTCCTGATCATTTCCATCCTCTTTGAAGCGCCCCTTCAGGAAAAAGCCAATCCCGGCTTGAGTCCCAACCCCACCAAAGCCCCCTGGTATTTCATGGGCATTCAGGAATTGCTCATCCATTTTCACCCCCTGTTCGCCGTGTTTGTCATTCCCCTCGCTCTATTGGTCGGTGTATTTGTGCTTCCCTATTTCAACTATCCAACGAATCCGGCGGGAATATGGCTGATTTCCATAAAAGGCCGGAAGATGGCCTGGATTGCGGTGATATTCGCCGTGTTAACGACCCTTGGCGGGGTTCTGATCCAGGCCCATTTCATGGCTTCCCCGAATGCCGGCCCAAATACCGGGCCGTCTTTGGAAAGCGGATGGATCCATATCATCATTATTGTTCTCGTGGTACTGGGGTTTTGTTTCACGATGAAACGTCTTTTTTCGGCAAATCTTAATGAAACGGTTCAAACGCTCATGGTGTTTCTCTTAACCGCTTTTGTAATTCTCACAATCACGGGCATATGGTTCAGGAGCTCCGGCATGAGATTGACATGGCCATAGAACCCAAAAGGAAAACGCGTGTGGAGAATGTGAACAATCCGCCCCAAAAAGCGTCATCCAGGCGATCCTTCCTAAACAAGCTGTGGGCAGGTTTAGGGATTCTTGCGGCGGCCGAGATCATTGCGCTGGTGGTGGCATTTCTTAGGCCGGGAAGCCATCGGTGGAAAGGGAAACCGTCAGATCCTGTTTTCACGGCCGGTCCGGTGGATGGCTTTTCGGCAAATACGGTAACGGCATTCGTACGGGGGAAATTCTATCTGGCCAGATTATCCGATGGCGGGTTTCTGGCCCTTTCACGAAAATGTACCCATTTGGGGTGCACGGTTCCCTGGCTTTCCGATAAGGACCGGTTTGAATGCCCCTGCCATGGATCGGCATTTGACATCCGGGGGGATGTGATCCGGCCGCCGGCACCCCGGGCCCTTGATATTTATGCGGTTCATATTGAAAACAATGTGGTCAAGGTGGACATCAGCCGGGTGATCAAACGGGGATGCTTTGATGTTGCCCAGGTGGTGTATCCTTGATTGGGCCCATGCTTCCCGGCTCATGGCCCATGGTTAATGGCTGATGAATAAGCAGATGTTTTTCTGGAAATTAACCGGCATTGTCGCGACCCTGGTGATTGTGCTCTCTTTGCCCCTCTATCTGATCAAGGAGAAATCCGTCAGCGCACCTGAAATGGATTCTCCAATTGCACCAGAGGCTCAGTTCGTGGGTAGCATTAAGTGCAGGGATTGCCACAAGAACGCGTTTGATAAATGGCTGGGGTCCCATCACGATCATGCCATGCATGTGGCGAACGATCTGACGGTTCTGGGCGATTTCAACGACGCAGTACTTGAGAACAGGGGGGTCTTGTCACGATTCTACAAAAAGGGTGAAGCGTTCTTTGTGGAGACACCGGGACCGGACGGAAAAATGGGACATTTTCAGGTGACCCACACCTTTGGGTGGTATCCCCTGCAGCAGTACCTGGTCCCCTTTCCGGGCGGCCGGCTTCAATGCCTTCCCCTTGCGTGGAATGATCGGGACAAAAAATGGTACCACCTCTATCCTGATCTTTCCGATCCCAAAGACTGGCTTTACTGGACCAATGCCGGGCAGAACTGGAACGGCATGTGCGCCGAGTGCCATTCCACCAATCTAAAGAAGAATTATGACCCGAAAACGGACACTTACGAAACCACCTGGTCCGAGATAAACGTCGGCTGCGAAGCTTGCCACGGTCCCGGCTCAAGACATGTGGCATGGGCCCAGACGCCTGAAATGGGTCGCCTGGAAAAGGAAAATGCCGGTCTGGCCGTCAAAACCGCCGGGCTCAATTCCAGGGACCTGGTGGAGTTGTGTGCCCCGTGCCACGCAAGGCGTGCGGCCTTGGGGGATTATACCCATTCGGAACCGGACCTTCTGGACAGTCTTCTGCCCAGCCGCCTGAGCCAAGGGTTGTATTATCCGGACGGCCAGATTCTGGAGGAGGTCTACGTATACGGGTCATTTACCCAGAGCAAGATGTACCACCGGGAGGTGGACTGCGGCGACTGTCACGATGTGCACAGTTTAAAGCTCGTAAAGGAGGGGAACGGTCTCTGTTTGCAGTGCCATCGCGGGGCCGAGTACGATACCAAGGCCCATCACTTTCATAAGAAGGCGGGAGAGGTAGGGGACCCCATTCGCAACAAAGACGGCACCGTTGCCTTTGAAGTGGGCACCGGCGCCCAGTGTGTGGCGTGTCACATGCCGGGTCGTCACTATATGGGTATCGACTATCGGCCGGACCACAGCTTTCGTATTCCCAGGCCGGATCTCAGCGGCAGCCTTCATGTGCCCAATGCCTGTCATCGCTGCCACTTCGACAAATCGAACCAATGGTCGGATGAAACCATCACCAAATGGTACGGTCCGGGCCGCAGGCACCATTACGGGACGGTTCTGGCGGCCGGGCGAAAGGGATCCCCCGATGCCATGGAAGCTTTGTTGAAAATGGTCCAAGATCCCCTTTATCCGGTCATTGTAAGGGCCACGGCCCTTTCCCTTTTAACCGCCTATCCCGGTGAAAGGACACGTCGTGCATTCGAACAGGCCCTGATGAACGAAGAGGCATTGATCCGTCAGGCAGCGGTCAACGGTTTGCCGGCGACCAGTGCCGAAGATCTGGCCGGACGACTGGTACCGCTTCTCTACGATCCGGTGAAAGCGGTGCGCATTGAAGCGGGCCGCAGGCTTGCGGGCGAGCCAGCCACCCACCTGAAACAGGCGGACCGGAGGACTTTTGAACGGGCACTGACGGAATTCAGATCAGCCATGGCTTATGCCGCCGATTTTGCCTATGCCCGTTTCAATCTGGCCAATCTGGACATGGCCCTGGGTCGGCCTGAGGCCGCCATAAAGAACTATGAGGCCGCCATTCTGATTGACGACCTTTTCTACCCGGCCAAAGTCAATCTGGCCATGCTCCATAACCAAATGGGGGAGAAAGGGAAGGCCGAAGAACTGCTGCGTCAGGTGGTGGCGGCCCATCCGCGGCAGTACCAGGCGGCCTATTCCCTGGGGCTTCTTTTGGCGGAAGTGGCAAAATATGAAGAAGCCGCCAAATTCCTGGGCCAAGCCGCCCGGGGCATGCCGGGGCATGCCAGGGTTCACTACAACCTGGGCCTGCTCCTTGACTATCTGGGCAGAGATGCCGAGGCTGAGAGAGCATTGCTCAAGGCACTGGACATTTCCCCCGGCAACAAGCAGTTTCTTAATGGGGCAAAACAGTACTATCTGAAGCGGCGTCTGTACGAAAAGGCGAAAGCGCTTGAAGGCGAGGACTAAAACCGTACAGCGGGGGTCTTCAATGTGAAGCAAGAAAAACTCATTGCCCGGATCTTATTTTTGATTCTTGACACCGGCCTCTCGTCTCGCCTACAATACGCACTGCTTTCCATCCGCTAATCAAATTAGACTATCGATATATCTTTTGTTCGGCAGAAGCTCGGTGTTTTGCCGGAAGTTAACAAAAAACCTGTAACGCAACCTGGTTCCATCAGGAAATGGAGTCGGATTGAGTCGCGAGATAGTCATCAAGATCGAGAATCTGAGCCTTTCCTTTGGGGGCATTCGGGCCTTAAACGGTGTCAGCACCCGTCTGTTGAAGGGTGAGCTGATGGCCATCATCGGCCCCAACGGTGCCGGGAAAACCTGCCTTTTGAACTGCATCAGCCGTTTCTATACCCCTCAACAAGGCCGCGTTTATTACAAAGGGGACGATATAACGAGCCTGCCCACTCACGCCATTGCCGGAAAAGGGATTGCGCGAACCTTTCAGAACATAGAGCTTTTTAAAGGGATGACGGTTCTGGATAATATCAAACTGGGACGGCATACCTTTCTGAAATCCGGAATCTTTTCAGATATTTTTTATTACGGGCGGACCATTCGCGAAGAATTGAAACTGAGGAAGGAAATCGAGGAGACCATCATCGATCTCCTGGAAATCGAAGCGATTCGCAAGAAAGTGGTGGGCACGCTCCCCTACGGCCTGCAGAAGCGTGTTGAATTGGCAAGGGCTCTGGCCATGCGCCCGCAAGTATTGCTTCTGGACGAACCCATGGCGGGAATGAACCTTGAGGAGACGGAGGATATGGCCCGTTTCATCCTCAATGTCAATGACATGTGGGACGTGAGCATCGTTTTGGTTGAGCATGACATGGGTGTGGTCATGGATATATCCGAGCATGTGTGCGTTTTGGAGTTCGGCAGAAAGATCGCCGAAGGGACTCCCCAAGAGGTCCAAAAGGATCCCCAGGTGGTTCGCGCGTATCTGGGGGAAGATGAGAAAACCTATTCCCGTCTTTGATTTAGAGCACCTATGAATTCAAAAGAGACTGATCAGAAAAACGAATTCAGAAGTCTCCCGTCCCTGTTGGAGAGAAATGCCAGGGAATTCGGGCACGATCGCGTGGCCCTTCGAGAAAAGGAGTACGGCATCTGGCAGGCGGTAACCTGGCAGTCCTATTTTGAGCATGTGCGGGATTTTTCCCTGGGTCTCATTTCCATGGGGCTTAAGCCGGGAGATTCCCTTGGGATCATCGGCAACAATCGTCCGGAATGGATCTATGCGGAACTGGCCGCCCAATCGGCGGGCGCGGTCCCTTTTGGCATATTTCAGGATTCAATTCTATCGGAAGTGGCCTATATTATAGATCATTCCGGAGCCACCATGCTTGTGGCGGAAGATCAAGAACAGGTAGACAAAATACTCGATCTCAAAGACCAGCTGCCCAGGGTTCGGAAAATCATTTATACGGATCCCAAAGGACTCTGGGATTACGAAGACGAAACGCTGGTCGACTTCTATGAGGTGGAAAAGAAAGGCCGTGAAATTCACGAAAAGGATCCCGAGCTTTTTTCCAGGAATCTTTCAGCCGTGAAAGAATCGGATTTGGCCACCATCTGTTATACGTCCGGTACCACCGGAAACCCTAAAGGGTCGCTCTTGACCCACGGAAACATTCTGAGCATGGTGGCCTCCCTAAACCAGGTGGATCCCAAAACACCTGACGATCAGTTTCTGTCATTCATCCCGCTGCCATGGATCGTTGAACAGACCATGAGCGTCTTTTCATCCCTCTATTCGGGCTATACCGTCAATTTTCCGGAAGAGCCGGAAACATCCACCAGTGATCTATACGAGATCGCCCCCAGCCTGGTGGTGGCGTCTCCCCGCATGTGGGAGGGCATTTCCCGCCAGGTGATGGTGAAACACCTGGATGCCAGCTTTTTCAAGCGGTTTGTATATGACCTGTGCCTCCCCATCGGATATCGCTGGGCCGATTTCAAGTTTAACAAGGAAACGCCGTCCCTGGGATGGAAGATTCTCTACTGGCTGGCCTACATGGCCATGTTCAGGGCCCTGCGGGATCGCCTGGGCTTCAGCAAGGTGCGGTCTGCCATGACCGGCGGGGCCGCCCTTGGACCCGACGTTTTCAGATTTTTTCACGCACTGGGGGTCAATCTGAAACAGATCTACGGTCAGACCGAGGTGGCGGGGTATTCCACCATTCACCGGGACGGGGACATCAATTTTGATTCCGTGGGGATTCCCATGCCGGCGGCGGAGATCATCATATTCGAGCCGGACGAGGAAGGGGTGGGGCAGGTGGTTTCAAGGGGTCCCGGTCTGTTTAAGGGGTACCTCAAGAACGAGGAGGCAACGAATGAGACCATTGTGGACGGATGGCTCCATTCGGGGGACGCCGGCTATTTCACGGAGGACGGGCACCTTGTGATCATCGATCGCATCAAGGACCTGATGCATCTTAGAAACGGGGCCCGGTTTTCCCCCATGTTCATCGAAAACAAACTCAAGTTCTGCCCCTATATCGTGGAGAGTGTGGTGCTGGGTCACGAAAGGGATTACGTGACCACCATGATCTGCATTGACTACAAACATGTGGGTAAATGGGCAGAGGACCATCGAATCAGCTACACCACCTATTCGGATCTTGCCGCCAATGCCCAAGTTTACGACCTCATCGAACGTGAAGTGGTGCGGGTGAACCGAACGCTGCCTGATAAGGCGCGTATTCGGAAATTCCTGTTGCTTTACAAGGAACTGGACGCGGATGACGAAGAATTGACCCGGACCAAAAAGATCAGGCGTGCGTTTATCAACGAGAAGTACGAAAAAGAGGTGGCTGCCCTGTACGGGGATGTTGAAGAGATTCCCATTGAAGCGGTCATCCGCTATCAGGACGGCAAGACGGCGACGCTCAGGACGAATCTGAAGATCCGCGTCATGGATTTGGACGAAACCAAAGGACCCCATGCCGAAAGAAAGGGGTTCTGGAAGCGGCTCATGGGGAGGTCATAGGGTGAACGAATTTCAGTTTTTCATGCAGTTTCTCATGAGCGGGCTTTCCATGGGATCCATTTATGCCCTTGTGGCGCTGGGGTTTGTGCTGATATACAAGTCCACCTCCATTTTGAACCTGGCCCAGGGGGAATTTCTGATGGTGGGGGCCTATTTCTGTCTTTCCCTCACCCTCGATTTCGGACTCAGTTTTATTGCCAGCTTTTTGCTGACCCTTGCATTTTCGGTCGTTCTGGGCCTCGCCGTGGAGCGCCTGGTGCTTCGGCCCCTCATCGGCGAACCCATCATATCCGTCATTATGGTGACCCTGGGGCTGACCTATATCATGCGGGGACTGGTGATCATGATATGGGGAAACGATATTCGGCAGTTTAACATCTTCCCCGCCGAACCCATCGATTTCTGGGGCGTCAAGATGACCTATCTTTATCTGTACAGCATGGGCATCTCATTCGTGCTGCTCATCTTTTTTGCCGTTTTTTTCAAGTATGCCCGTACCGGCGTTTTCATGCGGGCCGTGGCGGATCACCAGACCGCGGCCCAGAGCATGGGGATTTCCGTCAAACGGGTGTTTGCCATGAGCTGGTGCATTGCGGCGGTGGTCTCCTCCATCGGCGGAATACTGGTGGGGAATATTGCCGGGGTGGGCGTTGATTTGAGCTATATCGGTCTCAAGGTTCTGCCGGCGGTGATTCTGGGCGGTCTCGACAGTATCCTGGGCGCCATTATCGGCGGACTGATCGTCGGAGTGCTGGAGTTTCTTTCGGCAGGGTATCTGGATCCCTACATCCCGGCCATCAACGAGGTATTCCCTTTTATTGTTCTGGTATTGGTTTTGATGATCAAGCCCTACGGGCTTTTTGGCATCGAAGAAATCGAGAGGGTGTAAAGAAAAGGATGAAAAGCGAAAGATCGTGAGACGATAAATTATGCCGGCCGGACTATTTCACGAGAATTATCGAACCGACGAGCGCATTTTTCAGACCTGGTTTGTGAGGGCCTGGCTGATGGCGTTTCTGCTGGCGTGCATCCTTTTCCCGCTGGTGGGTTCCAAATACATGGTTTCCATTATGACGGAGGCAGGCATCGCCATCATCGCATGCCACGGACTCAACCTGCTCACCGGATTTACGGGGCAGATCTCCCTGGGCCACGCCGCTTTTCTAGGGGTCGGGGCCTATACCTGCACCATTCTCATCGGCCAGGCCAATGTCCCTTTCATTGTGGCGCTTCCCCTTTCGGGGGCCATGGCGGCCATGGTGGGGATGATCTTCGGAATTCCTTCCCTGCGGTTGAGGGGGCTGTATCTGGCCATTGCCACCATTGCAGCCCAGTTCATCATCGAGTTCACCATTCGACGGTGGGATAGCCTGACCGGGGGAGTGGAGGGCCTGTTGGTGGATCCCGGAACCATCGGCCCCATCCATTTCGACAATCATATCCACCTCTATTACCTGACCTTTGTCCTGGCGGTTGCGGCCACCTTTGTGGTCAAGAACATCGTCAGGGCCCGGTCGGGCCGGGCATTCGTGGCCATTCGGGACCGGTATCTGGCGGCTGAGGTGATCGGGGTTCATGTCTTTAAGTATCGGCTCATGAGTTTCGCCGTCTCATCCTTTTTTGCGGGGATTGCCGGCGCACTGACGGCCCAGTACCTACAGGTCATCACCCATGAGTCTTTTACCATTCATCAGTCCATCGACTTTCTGGCCATGTGCATTATCGGAGGGTTGGGGCATATTCTGGGCGGCATTTTCGGTGTGGGATTCTGGTTTATCCTGGAGCGTATTCTGGAGGTGGTGACCACCACCCTGAATACGGCTTTTCCGGATCATGTTACCTGGTTCGTCTCCATTCGCGAGATTGTTTTTGGGTGCGTTATTGTTCTGTTTCTCATTTTTGAACCGGACGGCCTGGCCGCCAGGTGGCGCACAATCCGCGCCTACTGGAAACTGTGGCCTTTTTCCTATTAGGAGATGTGTTTCAAGGCCCATGCGGTGTGCCGCGCTTTTGTTAGTGCTTTTTCCTGGAAAAATTCATTTAAACGGAACCCTAACTTGGAAAGGAGAGAGATCATGAAAAAAAGTAACGTTGCAGTTGTTCTACTGGCCGTTTTATTCTGTTTGGGGATGTTTGCGACGAATGTCGCCGCAGCGGAGAAAATCAAATGGGGGGTCCTCATTGACCTTTCAGGACCCACATCGGACTGGGGTAAAAACCAGGTCAAAGGCCAGTTGGATGCGGCCCGCTGGATCAATGAAAACGGCGGCATTAACGGTAAAGAGCTGGAATTGATCGTCATTGACGACGGCTATAAGGTCCCTCGGGGTGTGGCGGGCTATAACCGACTGGTGGACTCGGAAAAAGTGCTGGGGCTCTATATTCAGTCCACGGGCACCACCATGACCCTTCGAAAGAAAATCGTAAATGACGGTGTGGTCACCATTGCCGCTTCCTTTACCAGCAAGTTTCAGAATCCGGCCAAAACACCGTTCAGTTTTTTCGTATCCCCTTCCTATGCCACCATGGGCCGGATCGCCGTCAAATGGATTCACGATACCTGGAAGGACACCAGCCGAAAGCCGAAACTCTGTTTTCTATACCCCGACAACAAATACGGCCGGGACATTCTTGCGGTGTGTAAGGATTATGCCAAGAAGATGGGGGTGGAGGTGGGCCCGGACCAGGTGATCAACTGGCCCACCAAGGACGCAACGCCTCAGTTGATGAACATGAAAAGATATGATCCCGATTACGCCTATATTACTTCAACGGCCATGAACGGCGCGGTCATCTTGAAGAATGCCAAAGCCCTGGGGATCAAGACCAAGTTCATCAGCAATATCCGAAATTTCGAAGAAACCCTTATTAAACTGAGCGGCGGGGCCGCCAACGGTACTTACGGGGTTCATCCCATCGCCCCCTACGGCGCTGACGTGCCGGGAATGAAAAAGGTGGTGGCATCCAACGAAAAATGGCATCCGGGTGAAATGGGGACCAATGTCTATGTGGAAGGCTGGGTGAATATTCTGGCCGTGGCCCACGCCCTTCGCATGGCCGACAAGGCAGGCGATCTGACCCCCGTGGGGATCAGGAAGGCCTTTGAGCAGTTCAAGGATTTTGAAACCGGCGGTCTGGCACCACCACTCACCTTTACCGCAACGGATCACCGGGCCAGCATGGCGGCCAAGATATATGAGGTAAAGAACGACAAGATCGAACCCATTACCAACTGGATTGAGCTGCCCAGGGACCAGACTTATTTCGGGAAATAACCCGTTTATCTATCAGCTATGAGCTGTTAGCGGTTAGTGGCATGGCAATTAGCTGCTAACGGCTAACGGCGAACAGCGAACCGCTCAAAAAAAGGCAAAACCATGCTTGATTTAAATCTGCCCCACCGCTTCAATGCGGCCCAGTACCTGGTGGATCGTCACGTGGCGGCGGGCCATGGGGACCGGCCGGCCATCCTCTTTGAGGATGAAGTTCATACCTACGATCAATTACGGCGGCAGGTGAACCGGGCGGCTCACATGTTGAAGGACCTGGGCGTTGAGATGGAAAACCGGGTGATGCTCATAATGGGGGATTCTCCCAAAATGGTGTTTTCATTTCTGGGTGCCATTAAACTGGGTGCCGTCCCTATCCCCACCAGCATTTTGATGAAATCCAGGGATTTTCTGCATGTCTTAAATGACAGCCGGGCCAAGGTATTGATTGTCGACGCCGTCTTCCTGCCGGAGGTTCTAAAGATACTGGATCAGGCCCCGTATTGCCGGCAAGTGGTGGTGACGGGGGGCGAGGATCATGGCTTTTTACAGTTTGAGACGCTCATGGAAAAGGCCCCCGTTGAAATTGAAACCGCAGGAACCACACCCGATGACGCGGCTTTCTGGCTTTACAGCGGCAGAAACCCGGCGCGTCTTATGGGAGCCGTTCATCATCAAAGCCATGTGGTTTACTGTGCCGAGGCCTATGCCAAGGGTATTCTGAACATGACCGCGGACGATCGGGTGATGGGGTCTTTTCTTTTTTTCGCCTACGGCCTGGGGAACAGTGTCTACCACCCCTTTTATGTGGGGGCATCCACGGTTCTGGCCAACCATCGGCCGACACCGGACCTGGTGTATGCGGATCTGATCAAATACAAACCCACCCTCTTCTTTACGGTGCCGACCCTCCTGGGGGCCCTGGCGGATTACAGCAAGGAGCGCCGGGCCAAGGGAGAGGATCTTCCACAGGTCAAAGGTTTGAGGGCCTGCATATCGTCGGCCGAGATCCTTTCGCCCGAGGTATACCGTCGCTTCAGGGATGAATTTGATGTGGAAATCCTCGACGGAACCGGGTCCACGGAGATCTGCCATATTTTTCTCTCTAATCAATTTGAAGATGTTTTGCCCGGCAGCACGGGAAAAGCGGTGCCCGGTTATGAAACCCGATTGGTGGACGAAGACGGAAATCCGGTGGGTCCAGGGGAAACGGGACATCTGCTGGTCAAGGGCGGCTCCATCGCTTCCGCCTACTGGAATCTGCGGGAAGAGACCAAAAAGAACATGCAGGGCGAGTGGTTTGTGACCGGCGACCGTTACCTGGTGGATGAAGGGGGGTATTACTATTTCAAGGGTCGGAGCGACGACATGCTTCGGGTGGGGGGCAAATGGTTGTCTCCCCTGGAGGTGGAAGGGGCCATTAACGAACACCCAAAGGTTTTGGAGAGCGCCGTGGTCGGATACCAGGATGAAGACGCCCTCATCAAACCGTATGCCTTTGTGGTTTTGGACCCCGCTCAATCTCCCGGCGGTCCCTTGAAAGAGGATATCAAAGGGTTTGTCAAAGATAGAATCGCCCTTTATAAATATCCACGGTGGGTCGATTTTGTCCCGGAGCTTCCCAAGACCCGGAAGGGCAGAATAAAGCGTTTTGTTCTCCAGGAAAGACTCAACAAAAGAGAGGGGAGCGGTTAAATGGGCGGGGTCATGCTCAACGTGAACAATATCGAGGTCATTTATGACGACGTCATTTTGGTCCTAAAAGGGCTGTCCCTAAAAGTCATGGAAAACCAGGTGGTCGCCCTTTTGGGTGCCAACGGCGCCGGAAAGACCACGACCCTCAAGGCCATCTCGGGCCTATTGAAGGTGGAAGACGGTGAGGTCACCGATGGTACCATTGAATTCATGGGTGAGCGCATCGACAAAAAGGAGGCGGAAGAGATCGTTCGGCTCGGCATCTTTCAAGTGATGGAGGGACGCTGCGTCTTTGAGAATCTGACCGCCTATGAAAACCTCATTGCAGCCACCCGGACCCGGAAGAATCGAAAGGAGATTCGAAAGCGATTTGACACGGTTCTGGAATATTTTCCCATTTTAAAGACGAGACGGAACTCTCTGGCCGGGTACCTCTCGGGCGGGGAACAGCAGATGCTGGTCATCGGCAGAGCCCTGATGGCGCGGACACGCCTGATGATGCTGGATGAACCTTCCTTGGGGTTGAGCCCCATTCTCGTGGCAGAGATTTTTAAGATTATCAAGAAAGTGAACGAAGAACAGAAAATTACGGTGTTTCTGGTGGAGCAAAACGCGCATCTGGCACTCTCCATCGCCGAGCACGGTTACGTCATGGAAAACGGCAAAGTGGTCCTGGATGACAATGTGGAACGTTTAAAGGAAAACGAAGACATCAAACTGTTCTATCTGGGACTGACTGAGATGGGCGCAAAAAGGAGTTATCGGGATGCGAAGTTTTATAAGAGGCGGAAACGGTGGCTGACCTGAGTGCCCATCCGTAAATGGGTTAAATATAGGAGATTGAGATGGCAAAAATAGGGATATTGGGATGTGAAAGTACCACCAACGAAATGGATTGCGTGATGATCGGCTGTTTGGGGAATGTGCGAAGCAGGGCCGGATCATTTGAAGATTACCCAAAGGATGAGCCGTTGGACCTGGTGGGGATCATTGGCTGCGGAGGGTGTCCCACGGCGGTGGGTTCGGATCGCATCTGGCAGAAAGTGAAGGCGCTGGTGGATTACGGCATTGATGCCATTCATCTGACTTCATGCCTGGTACAGCTTTGTCCCTTTAAAGAGGCTTTTGTGGAAACCATCAAACGGGATTTCCCGGATCTCAAGGTCGTTACGGGAACGCACCCCTTTCATGATCCCGACGCCTTTAAAACAGGGATTAAAGAGTTGCTGAGCCAGCGGATGGTGACCCCTCAGAACATGAATGACCTGGTGTTCAAGAAGATCAAACTCCCGCCCGAAGAAACCTCAAAATAGCGCATTCGTCAAGCTGTTCCCCACAGGTAATTTTCTTCCCTTAATCTTTACGGGTTGACAAGGATGTGCCCACACTTCTAGAATCAGTCAAACAGACCCAATACTTCAACAAATGGGTGCTCCTGTCCGGGGCATTTTGCCGTCTGATGATTTCTTAATGAAGGGAGTTCAGATACGATGTCGGAAAAAGCTGAAAAGAAGAATCGCGGTCTCTTAATCGGTCTCTTGGTTCTGATTCTGTTGATTTTTTGTATCGTGGTGATGGTTGTCAACTCAAGAAAGCCCGAACCGCTGGGAAAGTTCGATTATGATCCGAAAGTCAAGGGTGCGGCCTTTGTCAGGACCAATCAGATGTTGATCAAACAGATGTACGAAAACTGGCTGCCCAATGACATCTACTGGCCAACGGTTTTCCTGGATAACATGCCCAATTTTCAAATCGGCGAACTGGAAGTGGTTCGCTATAATATTCACGTGTTAAGGGATAATCTCTCACGGATGCGGACCACCGATAAGATTGACATAAAGGTGGAAGAGGCCTTTACGGAGATTTCAAATGATCCCCACAAATGGTGGTTTCCGTCGGCTGAGAGCAAATGGCAGAACGCCTATGACGACCTTGAGGTCTATTACCAGAATCTTCTGATCGGAAGATCTCACTTCTATCCCCGGGGCGACAATCTCATCGAGCTTCTGAATGACTACGCGTCACTCATGGGCGGTGTCAATACCCGGCTGATCAATGCGCCACAACGCAGCGGAACCGTTCTTCCGGTGGATGCCGGCGACAAGAGGCAGGGAAAGAAGGATACCCAGCTGGTATCCATTAACATCTCGTGGCGTCAGATTGATGACAATTTCTACTATGCCCAGGGCGTCGCCTATGCCCTTCATGAATCCTTCAAAGCCATTAAAATCGATTTTAAGCGGGTGCTGGAAGAAAAGACCGCCATGGCGTTGGTGGATAAAATTCTAGAGAATCTGGAGAATTGTTATTTCGAGCCCTGGATCGTGTTTAACGGATCACCCGAAAGCATTTTCGCCAATCATTCTTTAAACCTGTCGGGCGTTTTCAACGATGCCAGGCAGAAAATCGACTCCCTGGCGGTGGCTTTAAGACAGGGTTGATGCAAAACGACGGATAGAGAAGAACCCATTATTTATGCACGAAATGTCCATCGCCCAGAGCCTTCTGGACGTGATCAAAGATGAGATGCAAAGGCACAACGCGAGTGTGTTGAAATCCGTTCTGGTCCATATCGGCCAGTTGTCCGCCATTGTCCCCGAATCCCTCTCTTTCTGTTTTGAGATTATGACATCGGGAACCGAACTGGAAGGTGCGAAACTCAACATGGAAATTATCCCGCTGACCGGGAAATGCCGAGAATGCGGGGAATCTTTTGAAATCAAGGATTATGCATTTGAATGCCCACTCTGTAACGGCACGGATATCGAAACCCTGTCCGGTCAGGAGCTGTCCATCGTTGAAATGGAAGTGGAGTGAGCCATTTTTAAAAAGATCATTTCTTTTTGAGATTTGAATGGAGCCTTATAAATGAAAGTATCGGTTGTAAAAAACATTCTGGAAGCCAATGATCGCATTGCTCAGGAAAACCGGGCCATTTTCGACGAGAAAAACCTGCTCGTATTTAATCTCATGAGTTCCCCCGGCGCCGGCAAGACAAGCCTTCTTGAAAAAACCATTGACATCTTGAAAGATGATTTGAAAATGGGCGTCATCGAAGGGGATATTCAGTCTTCCCAGGACGCGGAACGTATTGCCGAAAAGGGGGTCCCCGCGGTACAAATCAACACCGGCGGCGCGTGCCATCTGGACGGCAACATGATTCGAGATACCTTTCAGAACTTCGATTTCGACAGCCTCGATCTCCTGGTGGTTGAAAACGTGGGGAATCTGGTTTGCCCCGCGGAATTCAAAGTGGGTGAAGATTTCAAGGTCATGATCCTGAGCGTCACGGAAGGTGAAGACAAACCGGCCAAATATCCCCTGATGTTTCATGAGTCAAAGGTGCTGCTCATCAATAAGATTGATCTTCTGCCCTATGTGGATTGCTCCATTGAACGTATCAGAGAAGAGGCCCTTAAAGTAAATCCCGATTTAACGATTTTTGACATCTCATGCAAAACGGGAGAAGGGCTTGATGCCTGGTGTGACTGGCTCAAGGGTGAGTTGAAAGCAAAGGCCTGAAGGCCCAAAAAAAGATGAAGCGGCGGACGCACGGCGCCATTGAAGGGATCGTTCAGGGGGTTGGGTTTCGACCCTTCATATTTCAACTGGCCAGTCGATACGGGCTTTCAGGTCACGTGGGCAATACGGACTTCGGCGTGGACCTGGAAGTGGAAGGGCCTGAAAGGGACGTTGCCGCGTTTATGGCATCTGTTGTGGATGCACCGCCTCCCCTGGCACATATCGCATCGGTCAAGTGGACGGACATCCCGTTAACCCATCAGCGGAACTTTCAAATCAAAAAGAGCGAGAGTCGCAAGGAACGCTCGGCCCTCATCTCTCCTGATGTGGGTATTTGCGAGGACTGCCATTCCGAACTCCTGGACCCTAAAGACCGCAGGTTTCGCTATCCCTTCATCAACTGCACCAATTGTGGCCCCCGCTACACCATCATACAGGACGTCCCTTATGACCGCAGGACCACCACCATGGCCGTATTTAAAATGTGCAAGGAGTGCCGCACCGAGTATGAAGACCCCTCAAACAGGCGCTTTCACGCACAACCCAATGCCTGCTGGGATTGCGGCCCCCTGCCTTCCCTCCATGACCGAAACGGCAAGAAAATAGATTGCGATGATCCGATTATTGAGGCCGTCTCCCTTTTGAGAAGCGGCGCTATCGTGGCCACAAAAGGCCTTGGCGGATTTCATCTTTGCGTGGATGCCAAAAACCACGAGGCCGTGGTCCGGCTCAGGCGGCGCAAACATCGAGAGGAGAAGCCGCTTGCAGTCATAGTGAAGGATCTCGGGCTGGTTCGAGAGCTGGTAAGTGTTGACCCCCTTGAAGCGGAAATCCTCTGTTCCCGCCAGAAGCCCATCGTGCTGCTAGCGAAAAAGGCCCTCCATGGCCTTTCGAAAGAGGTGGCGCCGCGCAATCAATATCTGGGGGTTATGCTGCCCTATACGCCGCTCCACGTGCTCCTGATGGAAGGATTTTTAAAGCCTCTGGTTGTGACCAGCGGCAATGTGAGCGAGGAACCCATTTCTTACGAAAATGAGGCGGCTTTTTTGAAACTCCATGGCATTGCGGACTATTTCCTGACCCACAACCGGGATATCTACCTGAGGGGAGATGATTCGGTATTGCGGGTTGTCCAAGGCGTACCGAGACAGATCAGGCGTTCCCGGGGCTATGTGCCGGTGCCCGTCTTTCTGCCATCCAGCATGAAAGATATGCCCTCGATCATGGCCCTGGGCGCGGAACTCAAAAATACCGTTTGTCTCACCAAAAGGAACCGGGCTTTTTTGAGTCAGCACGTCGGGGACCTGGAAAACCTGGAGACATATGATTTCTTTCGTCTGACGGTGTCACATTTACGTCGAATTCTTGAGATTGTACCCGAAGTGATGGTTCACGATCTTCATCCCGACTATTTGAGCAGCCGGTTCGCCAAGGAACAGAATGAATTTAAGGCGCTTTCGGTACAGCATCACCACGCTCACATCGTGAGCTGCATGGCGGAGAACGGCATCGAAGATCCGGTCATCGGCCTGGCCCTGGACGGGACCGGGCTGGGATTGGACGGTGCCATATGGGGTGGCGAAATCCTGGTCTCTGATTTCACCTCCTTTTCACGGCGGGCCCATCTCTCCTATGTGCCGCTGCCGGGAGGTGACGCGGCAGCCAAAGCACCCTGGCGAATGGGGCTTGCCCATCTGTTTCACGCTTTCGGGGATCGTCTCTTTGAGCTGCCCATCCCTTTCGTACAGGAGCTGGACCGGGATCGCGCGTTAATTCTGTTACAAATGATGCAAAAGGGGGTGAATGCGCCTCCCACCTCCAGTTGCGGCCGTCTGTTTGATGCGGTTTCGGCGCTCACCGGGATCAGAAGGGAGATGGCCTATGAAGGGCAGGCGGCCATTGAATTGGAAATGTGCCAGGTCTCTTCCGATGAAGGGGCCTATCCGTTTGATGTTTCCTTTGAAAAGGGAAGGTGGGTCATGGAAACCGGTCCCGTGATTGCGGGCGTGGTAAATGATTTGCTGCAACCTGTGGCACCCGGTGTTATTGCCCGACGGTTTCATGGAACACTGATCCACATGTTTCATCGAGCCTGTTTGGAAGTAACGGCTGAAACAAATGTGAAAAGGGTGGCTTTGAGCGGAGGGGCTTTTCAGAACAAAACCCTGTTAAAGGGAGTGACCAAGGCCCTAAGAAACGATGGCCTAAAGGTGATCAGCCAGGGAAAGGTTCCTTCAAATGACGGGGGCCTGAGTCTCGGACAGGCGGTTATCGGTGGAATGCTATGTTCAGGATACAAAGGGAGATTCGAGGAATGTTATGAAATACATGGATGAATACCGGGATGGTGATGTGGCGAGAGCCCTGTCCGAGAAAATCAGGAAGATCTCCACCAGGCGGATTCGGTTGATGGAAATCTGTGGCACTCACACCATGGCGATCTTCAGGCATGGTATCAGAACGCTTCTGCCGGATACCATTGAACTGGTGTCCGGACCCGGCTGTCCCGTCTGTGTGACGGCCACGGAAGATATCGATCGCGCCGTGAAACTGGCACGGACCAAAGGGGTGATCATCACCACCTTCGGAGACATGGTCCGTGTCCCGGGAAGTGCCGGGTCCCTGCAGACGGCACAGGCTGAGGGTGCCGTTGTGAAGATGGTCTATTCCACCTTCGATGCCCTCAAAATTGCCGCCGAGAACCAGGACAGGGATGTGGTTTTTCTGGGCGTCGGATTTGAAACCACGGCGCCCACGGTGGCTGCCGCCATTCAAACGGCACACGCTCAAGAGAGGGGCAATTTTTCCGTATTATCCGCCCATAAGCTGTTGCCGCCGGCCATGGATGCGCTTCTTTCCGGCGGCCGTCTCATGGTGGACGGATTCATCTGTCCCGGTCATGTGACCACCATTATCGGCACCTCATCCTACGAAAGCGTTGTCCGGCGGTTTCAAACACCCTGTGTGGTGACCGGATTTGAGCCCGTGGATATTCTGCAGGGCATTCTGATGCTGGTGGAGCAGGCCGAGTCATGCCGGGCGGAAGTTGAAATCCAGTATTCGCGGGCTGTTTCTCCGGAAGGAAACCCCGGAGCACTGGCCGTCATGGATCAGGTATTCGAGCCATGCGATACACTATGGCGCGGATTGGGCAATATTCCCAAAAGCGGTCTCGCCATTCGGGAACCTTTTGTGGTGTTGGATGCGGAAAGAAGGTTTGATCTGGATGTGCCGGCGGCCGTTGATCCGCCCGGCTGCCTTTGCGCCAACGTCTTAAGAGGTGCTGCCACGCCACCCGAATGCAAGTTGTTTCGGACGGCGTGTACGCCGGGAACACCCATTGGCCCCTGTATGGTGTCCAGCGAAGGGACCTGTGCGGCCTATTTCAAGTATCACATGTAGATGTTCACCAAAAAGAAAAGGAGGGTAACCATGTTCAAGATTCTGGAAGGGAGTGAGGGAAATGTGCTCGGAGTGGAAGTCATTGGCGGTTATAAGAAAGAAGACATTGAAGCGCTCAAAAAGATCTGCGACGATGCCCTGGCGGAAGGTGATGGTCCGCTGAATTTTCTCGTTAAAATCGATCAATTGGACTTTGGGAAAAGTGAGTTGAAAGCCTTTTATGAGGATGCCAAATATGCACTGGAGCACATAAAAGACCTGCGACATATTGCCGTGGTGGGCCATAGCAAACTGGAAAAGATCCTGATTGAACTGGACAACCTGCTGCTTGGAAGCGCCAAGAAGGAACTGATTGAGAAATACTTCGATGTGGCCGATATGGACAAGGCTTGGGAGTTTGTCCGGAGCTAAAGAAGAATGTCGAACACGGAATAACGAATGTTGAGGGAAAACTTCATATTTCGACATTCCTTGTTCGATATTCGATGTTCCTTTTAGGAATCAGAAGTGTCAAGGCTAAGCCTTACCCAGTTCCATTGATCTCTTTGTGGCTGCTTCCACGGCGTTCATAAGGGTTGCGCGAAGCCCTCCCTTTTCCAGTTCGTGGATGCCGGAAATGGTGGTGCCTCCCGGAGAGGTGACCATGCATTTGAGCTGGCCCGGATTGGTGCGGGTTTCAAGATACAGTTTTGCCGAACCGAGCAGCGTCTGGGCCGCAAGAATTTCCGATACGTCCCGGGGGAGGCCCATCTTCACGCCGCCGTCCGCCAGGGCTTCCAGTATCATGAATACGTAGGCGGGGCCGGAACCGGAAAGTCCCGTGACCGCGTCGATGAGTTTCTCTTCAATCCGCACGGTACGGCCGATGGGCCGAAACAGCGTTTCCACGGTCTCCAGATCTTCCGGAAGGGCCGGACTGTCATGGGCAATGGCCATGGCTCCCTCCATGACCGTTGCGGGCGTGTTGGGCATGGTTCGAACAATGCGGGGGTCTTTCGGCAGACCCTCTCTTAAGGCACGAATGGGAACTCCCGCTACGATTGACACCAAAAGTTTGTCAGGTCCCGTAACCCCGCGGATGTCCTTTAGCACTGATTGAACCGCCTGGGGTTTTACCGCGAGAAAAATGACGCTGGATTTATCCACCAGCGAGGAATTGCCTTTGGCGATTCGAATGTCGAAGCTCTTTTTAAGGTGCTTCTCTCTTTGGACGGATATGTCCGATGCCATGATCTGGTCCGGCTGCACCACCTGATTGCGAATAATGCCGCGGATCATGGCTTCCGCCATATTCCCCGCACCGATAAAGCCCAAATGCTTGTTTTTGAGCGCGTCGTTGATATCTAACATCCCTTTTTTGCCTCCTTATGGATAAAACTGGTTACGTAAAAAAAGCTGTTACGGTTTTTTTGACGATCTTTCCCATGGCGTTTCGCGGGAGATCCTTAACCAAAAGGATCTTTGAGGGGACTTTGTAAGGCGCAAGCCTTTGTTTCAGCCATTTGCGGAGTTCATCCGGCGTGATGCCGGCATCTGATTGGGAAATAACCGCCGCGCACACCCGTTCCCCCCACTCGGGGTCTTCTTTTCCCACCACCGCCACTTCCGCCACCAGTGGATGGGCTCGAACCATCTCCTCAATCTCAAGAGCAGAGACCTTGTAGCCGCCGGTCTTGATGATGTCCGTACTCTGTCGACCCAAGATACGGTAGCTGCCCTCTTCTATGATGCCCACATCGCCTGTTTTAAACCAGCCGTCTCTGAAGGCTGCGGCCGTTTCCGTTGGCCGGTTCCAGTATTCCTTGAAGACGGAGGGTCCTTTCACTTCTATTTCACCGGAAATGCCCCTAGTCACGGGCTCACCCCCATCATCCACCAGCCGCACTTTCACTCCCGGAAACGGGGTGCCCACATGTCCCGGTATTCTTCTCCCGTAAACCGGGTTGGAGAGCGCCATGCCGATTTCCGTCATGCCGTACCGTTCCAAAAGATCATGTCCGGAAATGGATTTCCACTCTTTGAAAGTTGTGACCGGAAGGGCTGCGGATCCGGACACCATGAGGCGAAGTTTCTTGCAGGCGTTGGTCATCTTTTGCCGTTTTGCGGGGGATGATCTCTTCCACGCCGCTATCAATTTGAAATAGATGGTTGGTACGGCCATAAAGAGCGTGATCCCTCTTTCCATGAGCGTCTGCCATACAATGTCCGCATCGAAACGGGGGAGCATATGGCAGGTGGCGCCTGCCCACAAAGGGCAGCAGAGCACATTTACGATGCCATGGGTATGATGAAGGGGAAGTACGTGGAGAATAGCGTCCTCCCGGCGCCATTCCCATGCCTTGATCATTGAAGTGATCTGAGCTTTCAGATTGTCGTGGGTCAGAACGACGCCTTTCGGCTTTCCGGTGGTGCCGCTGGTATAGAGCATCAAGCCCGGTCTTTCGGGACCGATATGGGGGAGCGGCTTCTGCACTGCGCTTATGAGTTCTTCCGCTATAATGAAGGGGACACGGTTCTTCTTCGCAAGAGGTGCAAGGATTTCCGCGGAATCCCCATGGCCGACCACCAAGGACGCCTTTGAATCCGAAACGACATGGTTCAGTTCGGCCGGCGGATGCACTTCGCACAAGGGTACGGCGATGCCGCCGGCCCGCCAGATCCCCCATTGGATCGCCGGGTAGTCAAAATCTCTGGGCGTCAGGTATGCCACCCGGCGGCCGTTCAGGTCCTTCTCATGGGAGAGAAGTCCCGAGGCCACACGCCAGGAGGTGTCGAGCAGCTGGTCGTAGGTGAAACTGCCGCTGGCCGCAACCATGGCCGTTCGTCCGCGGTGCTTTTCTGCCCTTTCAATTAAAGGAATCCCTGAATCAGCCACGGATTTTGAGCGCCACCTGGGCGACCCTCTCCCCAAGGCTTACGACGGTCGTCATTCCGGGATCATCTTTTTGGATGCCGTCGGGATGACCGCTCCACATGGTGCCGCCGAAATGGGCTCCCGGCATGCCGTCGCCAACAATGATCATGTCATGAACCAGCATGGCCGATTGGATCTGCATGACAACCGCCTCCTGTCCGCCGTTTCGAAATCCGCCAACGGCGATGGCGCCGCCCACAAGGTTCCGGAACATAAAGTTATTGCGCCTGAACATGACGGTCCGGTCCAGAAAAGCCTTGCACTGGGAGGACATGGTTCCCAGGTATACGGGGCTTGCCAGGATCAGACCGCCCAGTTCAGGGCTTTCGAGGGAAGGAATGATGCGGTTGAAATCATCCGTCTGACTGCACTGAAGCTCTTTTGCGCAAAGGCCGCAGGCAATGCAGCCCCCAATGGAAAGCTCCGCCAGGTCAATAACCTCCGTTTCAACATCCGGATATTTCAATGTGATGGCTTGAACACAGCGATCAAGGGATAAACGGGTTGTTTTACCTTTTCTGGGACTGCAGCAAACACCGATGATTTTCATGGGGACTCCTTTCTTTGTGCTATCCGGCGGCAAATCGAGCGGGAAAGAGGATCGCCATCATTTCTGGAACCGATTTTGAGTTGTTTTTTTTAAAATGACTCAAGAACCATGTTCCAACGCTTTTGTGGCAAATGATATGGCCCATGAACGCTTCGAGTCAAGTGCATTTCTAGCTGGCCTGGATCTGGAGATGAACAACGCGTCCAACATGACAAGGATCCTATATATCCTTATAAATAAAAATAATCATAAAATGTTTTAGAGTCTTCCGGGATATTGATTGAAAAGTGAGCATTGAATATGATAGAAAATGAATCGAGTTCACTGTTCGGATTCTGGCCTGTTTCTCAATTGTTGGAAAATGAGAGATTTATAACCCTACAACGACAGTTACCGTAACGCCGGATTCATATCCCGTCATGCCGGACTTGATCCGGCATCCAGTAGAGGATCTGTTATTCTGAAGCCAAAACAAGCATCTCCAGTATTGTTCTGACTGGGTTCCGGCGTTCGCCGGAATGACTGACGAATGAATTTCGTTGTAGGGATAAGTTCTTTGTGGCTTTAACGCACCGAAACAGCCCGTACAGATAGCGTTTCGGATTTCCTTTCCCATTTTTCTTGAAACGGGTTTTCGGTTTCAGAGAGGTCTAGACAATGACTCAAGAATCACCGTCCATCTCAAAAATGACATGTCCGGATGTAAAAAACGTTGTCCTTCGACAACGGCTACACCGGCACCTGGCGGATGAGGAGAGACGGCCCGTCACGTGGGTTACAGGCCCGCCGGGCTGCGGAAAAACCACCCTCATTGCAGCCCATATAAAGGAATACCGGATCTCTTGCCTTTGGTATGAGATCGATGAAAGGGATGATGATCCCGCCTCTTTTTTCTATCATCTCGGGGTGGCGGCTCGGGCCGCCTCACCCCTGGAAACGGACCCTCTCCCCCTT
>JANQDY010000112.1 GCA_028278625.1 Thermodesulfobacteriota bacterium | reverse complement strand
ACACGACTGAGACCATAGCTCAAAATTCCTGACTCACACCCGCGAGCTTGCTTTTGCCAACGATGTTTTTCAATCAATCCTTATATCGGAATTCCAGGGGAATTAACACAAGTTGACATGGGAAGAGAAGACGTCTAAAATAGGATAACTTTTTTCAGGATGACATTCATATTTAGATGAAAACACTGTTTTGTCTGCTAGGTTTGGTTTTGATTGTTGAGGGGCTGCCATATTTTGCATTCCCTGAAAAGATGAAACAGTGGGTCGAAAAAATCCTGGAAATGCCCAATGCACACCTACGCGTAATGGGCCTTCTGGCCATGGGATTCGGGCTCATCATCACATATTTCTCCCGCCCATGAGTCTGTTTTGAAAAATTGCCGATTTCCCGTCATGCCCCTTCTTAAATACCTCTGATGTATGAAATTCTTGCTGCTTCAGGAGAGGATAAAACCGTTTGACTTAAAGACCGAATTCCTATATTTTACGCGCTTTATGTGTTTGAGATGCTGAAAACCCAAGATTATAACTACCATCTGCCTGAAACGCTCATCGCACAGTTTCCGGTTGAAAAAAGGGATCATTCCCGATTGCTTTATGTGGATCGGCAAAAGGGTGACCTCCGGGATCACCGTTTTTTTGATTTGCCGTCACTTCTTGCACCCGGTGATCTTCTGGTGGTGAATGACACACGGGTGGTCCCGGCCAGGATTTTCGGTCATAAAGAGAGCGGCGGAAAAGTAGAAGTCCTTGTCCTGGAACATCCGAGCGGCGAAGCATCCGGGAGCGAAGGCAGGCTGTGTCTGCTCAGGTCTTCCAGACGCCCCAAACCGGGGACCCGGATTCTTTTCGGCGGGAAAGTATCCGGCAAGATAAAGGAGGTCCTTGAACGAGGTCTCGTAAGAATATCTTTTGCGCTGAATCGCCAAGGTGTCGCCGATTTCCTTGGGGAAAGAGGGCATCTTCCTTTGCCCCCTTACATCAAGCGGTCAGGGGAGGCCAGAGCGGACCCCCTTGACAAAGAGCGATATCAGACGGTCTATGCAAAGCGAGCGGGAGCCGTGGCAGCCCCGACCGCCGGCTTGCACTTTACCAAAGAACTTGTGGCGGTTTTGAAGACCAGGGGTGTCCAAATGGCGCCCTTAACGCTGCACGTGGGGTACGGCACATTCAAGCCTGTTGAAACCGAGGATATCAGACATCACCGTCTGGGGGAGGAACGGTTTGTGGTAGATCCTTCCACCGCAAGACGGATTCGTGAAACAAAGGAGCGGGGCCGCAGGGTCCTGGCCGTGGGAACCACCGTGGTCCGAGCCCTGGAAACGGCCTGGACCGAAGATAAAGGGGTCATTGCCGGCGAAGGAAATACCGGGCTGATGATAACACCGGGGTTTGATTTTCACGTGGTGGACGGATTGATCACCAACTTTCATTTGCCAAGGAGTTCTCTTCTTTTCCTGGTATCGGCTTTTGCGGGATTCCGACTGACAAAAAAGGCCTATTCCAGGGCCGTTCAAAAGAAGTACCGGTTCTACAGCTATGGCGATGCCATGCTTATTTTGTAAAAAGCTTTACCACTTGGGATGATCGGAAATTTGGAATTTACGGTTACGCATAGGGCCGACGGCTGCCGGGCCAGAACGGGCATCATCAAAACGCCTCACGGAAGCTTTGAAACGCCGGTTTTCATGCCCGTGGGAACCCAAGGATCGGTCAAGGCCGTTTCACCGGAGGATCTGGTGGACGCCGATGCTTCCATTATCTTGGCGAATACCTATCACCTCTATTTGAGGCCCGGGCATGATCTGATTCGCCGTATGGGGGGGCTGCACCGGTTCATGAACTGGAAAGGCCCCATATTAACGGACAGCGGGGGTTTTCAGGTATACAGCCTTGCAAAACTGCGAGAGATTTCCGAAAGGGGGGTGGTTTTCAGGTCTCACCTGGATGGATCGAAACACCTTATCGGGCCGGAAGAGGCCATGGATATCCAGGAAGCCCTTGGCGCGGATATTGCGATGGCTTTTGATGAATGTGCCCCTTATCCGGCGGATTACGATTATGTTCTAAAGTCGGTTCGGCTGACCAGCCTCTGGGCACGCCGATGCATGGATTACAGAAAAAGAGAGGATCAGGCCCTGTTTGGCATTGTGCAAGGAGGTATGCACGATGATTTGAGGGAGAAGAGTGCCAAGGAAATCGTCGCCATGGGGTTTGACGGGTATGCCCTGGGGGGCTTGTCGGTTGGAGAAGATGCGGCCACGCGTGAAAGCGTTATTGCATCTGTCATGGATTTTCTTCCTTCCAATGCCCCGGTTTATCTCATGGGCGTGGGCAAGCCAGAGGATCTTGTTGAGGCGGTCCGTCGGGGCGTTGACATGTTTGATTGTGTCATGCCCACCCGCAATGCCAGAAACGGAGCGCTTTTTACAACTTCCGGTCATTTGAACATTAAAAACGCCTGTTATGGAGAAGACCCACGGCCTGTTGACCCAAACTGCGATTGCTACACCTGCACCAACTATTCCAGGGCGTATTTGAGGCATCTGTTTATGGCGAGAGAGATCCTGGCATACAGGCTTAATACCATCCACAATATTTCATATTATTGCCGCTTGATGTCGGCTATGCGATCTGCTATTAAAGACAATAATTTTGACCATTTTTGTTTAAAGTTTTATGAGATGAAGCAAAACGGTATTGATTGAGAGGAGGTTTTGGGATGAATTCTTTAGCTTATGCGATGGGCCAAGCGGGTGGTGGCGAAGGAGCAGGCGGTTTCGGCGCCTTTGTGCCCCTGATACTGATGTTCGCGATTTTCTATTTCTTGCTCATCAGACCCCAACAGAAAAAGGCTAAACAGCACAAACAGTTGCTGGCCGCCATCAAGAAAGGGGACCGGATTGTGACAAGCGGCGGTCTCCACGGACTGGTGACGGGCTTAACCGAAGATGTGGTTACCATTGAAATCGCGCCCAAAGTGAGGGTCAAAGTATCGAGAGGCTCCATCGCCGGTGTGACAACCAGGGCGCAGCAATAGAAGAACAGATAATTCAAACGGTTATTTAGGAATTTGATACGGGAGTAACAAGTGTCTAAGAGCTTAACTTGGCGTGGCGTGGTAGCGCTGCTGGCAATCCTGGTGGCGCTGGCCTATCTGTTGCCGTCTTTGACCGGTGATGTTCCGGCATGGTGGTCCAGTTTTCTGCCGAAGGACAAGATACATTTGGGCCTTGATCTGCAAGGGGGAATGCATCTCGTTTTGGAAGTACAGGCCCAAAAGGCCATAGAAAGCCATCTGGAGCGGGTGGTCGACGAGATGAAGCGGGATCTTCGAAAGGATAAGATTCGATATGTATCCTTGAAGCGGGATGGACTGAGAGGGGTTGAGATTACCCTCATGCGGTCAAAAGATGAAACGGTATTCCGGGACATGGTGGCAGCCGGTTATCCCGATTTCACCATAGAAGCGATGCCCGAACAAAACGGCAAACCCGTATTCACCATGATATTGGATGCCAAGGCCAAAATTCACATCATGAAAATGGCCGTTGACCAGGCCCTCGAGACCATTCGGAATCGGGTCGACCAGTTCGGCGTCAGCGAGCCGGATATTCGTCCTCAGGAGGACAACCGACTCCTGATTCAGCTGCCCGGCATTAAAGATCCCCAAAGGGCCATTGCCCTGATCGGCAAAACCGCTCTCCTGGAATTCAAACTGGTGGATGAAGAACACAGTATTCAAGAAGCCTTGAAGGGGAATATTCCGCCCGGAAGCGAAATCCTCTACCAGGTTTCAGTGGATCCCGACACCGGCCATGAGAGAAAGACCCCTTTTCTTCTGAAAAAACGCACCTCACTTACAGGGGAATACCTAACCGATGCCCGGGTGCAGATCGACAGCAGGTTTAATGAACCCTATGTTTCCATTTCCTTTGACGCCAGGGGCGCAAGGATCTTTGAACAGGTAACGGGCCAGAATATCAAGAAACGGTTGGCCATCGTCCTGGACGGCAAAGTGAATTCCGCGCCGGTGATTCAGGACAAGATTTCCGGGGGAAAAGCACAGATTACGGGGCGTTATACCACGGATGAAGCCAGGGATCTGGCCATTGTGCTGAGGGCCGGTGCATTGCCGGCGCCGGTGAAGATTATCGAGGAGAGGACGGTGGGGCCTTCCCTGGGAAAGGATTCCATTGAAAAAGGGTTTAAATCGATGCTGATCGGCGGCATCATCGTCATTATCTTCATGATCTTTTATTACGGTCTGTCCGGTGCCATTGCCGACCTGGCGCTGTTGTTGAACATCATCTTCATCATGGCGGGACTGGCCTTTTTCAGCGCCACGCTGACCCTTCCCGGAATAGCGGGTATCATTTTGACCATCGGTATGTCCGTAGACGCCAATGTTCTGATTTTTGAACGGATTCGAGAGGAGGCTCGACTGGGCAAAACCCCCAGGACCGCCATCGAAGGCGGGTATGCCAAGGCCCTGGTAACGATTCTGGATGCTCAGTTGACGACTTTGATCGTTGCTCTGGTCCTTTTTCAATTCGGTACCGGCCCGGTTCGCGGGTTTGCCGTAACCCTCAGCATCGGTATCGTCGCCAGCCTTTTCACTGCCATCTTCTTAACGAGGATCATTTTTGACTACCTGTACGTGAAACGCAATATGAAGAAACTAAGCATATAAGGAGTTAAAAAGGGATGATGGGGATATCTCTACCCCGCATTCCGTTGCCCATGTTCTTATTGCCGCTTTAACTTTGGAGCTTGTCAATGCAATTCATAAAACCCGGAATTAATGTTAATTTCATCGGAAGACGAAAGATCGCCTTCGTCCTGTCCAGCTTCTTGATCATTGCCACCATATTCCTGCTGTTGTGGCGCGGAGGGCCCAACTATGGCGTCGACTTTTCAGGGGGTGTGCTGGTACAGGTCAAAATGGCACAAAAAATCGCCCCTCTGGAGATCAAGAAATCTCTGGGTGCCGTTAATCTCGAGGACAGCATGGTCCAGGAATTCGGAGAAGCAGGGCAGTTTGAATATCTCATTCGAATTCGAAAGACAGAGGTGGAACTCCAAGGCCTGAGCCAGCAGGTTGAAAGGGCGTTGAAGAACACATTTGGGAGTAAAGTGGAAATCAGACGGGTGGAAATGGTGGGCCCCAAAGTGGGTAAAGACCTGCGACAAAAGGCGCTTTTTGCCATCTTCTATTCAATCCTCTTCATTGCCATCTACATTTCCGGGCGGTTCGAGCTGAAATGGCTCATGAGTATCATCATGGCCCTGTGCCTCGCGTTTGTGGTTTATATCACCTCAGGATTCGGCGTCAGCGTCACCTGGCTGATTCTGATCGCGCTGATCGTTACGCTGACCCTCTGTCTGTTTTTGAATCTTAAATACGCACTGGGTGCCATCATTGCCATTATTCATGACGTGACTATTACTTTGGGCTTCTTCGCCTTGACCGACCGAGAGGTTTCCCTTTCCATCATTGCGGCGTTTCTGACCATCGTGGGATATTCCCTCAATGACACCATCATTGTCTTTGACCGCATACGGGAAAACCTGAGACGCTTCAGGCGAAAGCCCTTTGAAGAGACCATGAATCAGAGCATTAATGAGACCCTCAGCCGAACGATTCTGACGTCAGGGACCACACTGATCGTCATCATTGCCCTTTTTGTTCTCGGGGGCGGTGTGATTCATGACTTTGCTTTTGCATTGCTGGTGGGGGTGATTGTGGGGACCTACTCGTCAATTTTCGTTGCCAGCCCCATACTTCTCATTTGGGAGGGACGGTTCGGCAAGAAGGTGCAGGGAAAAGGATAGATGCAAGCGGCCAATGAAGCCTTAACAGCCGTCGTCTTATTAATGTCCATCACATAATGTAGGGTCGCTTTCAAAGGCCGTCGGGCTGACAAACCGGTGTTTGAGGTTGTCCATTGCTGGTGAACCGCAGAAAAAAAAGGGCGCGACGCAGATTGCTCTTCTGGCTATCCGTGCTTTTTCTCCTGATCATTTCAGCAGCGGCATGGTGGCTATGGCAACAGAAGAAATCCCATTCTCCCCGTCTTAATTACATTTTGATCGCCGTCAACGGACAGCCCCTAAAACTCTTGTCTGGGGAAACCCTTTCCTTGCGTCCTCAGGACAGGCTCAAAATCATGGATGTGTCGACCACCATCCCCTTCAATGTGGATACCCGCCTGGTCTGCAAGGGACTCGATGTTAACGCCTTACAGTACGACACCATAAAACTCAGCGACTTACTTCCGGATAAGGACGCGTTTCATCTCTATAAATTTCGCATAGACGTAAAATACTTGAATGAGGAAATAGGGAACATCACTTGGATCATTCAGCCCTATGCGGAGGATTGGTTGGAAAGGGCCAACCGAATCATTGATGATCGAATGCGTCTGGGACTCCTTGAAAGGGGGCACGATTTGCTTCCCGGCGACGATCGAATCCGTGATCGCCTGCTGGAGGAATACGTAAGGCAGAGCAAATGGCAAAAGGCACTTCCCATGCTGAAAAAGAAGCTGGCCAAAAAGGCGGACATTGAAACCCTGAACCATCAGCTGGCCTGCTACAGTGCACTGAAGAACCAGGATGGTGTCGTCCGTGTGCTGAACCAATTGCTCGAAATGCGGCCCCAAGATAATCAAACAAGGCTGCGGCTGGCTGAAATACTGGAGGACCGGGAACAGTGGGACAAGGCGGCGGAACAGTATGAAGTCATCATTGACAACGCCCCTTCTTCCGAACACCTTCAGCTGTACAAGACACTGGGCTATCTCTACACGAAGGCCGGTCGGATGGAAAAGGCGGTTTCAGCATACCTTTCCGCCGCCAATATTGACCAGAAAGATCCGAATCTTCACTATAACTTATCCGCACTCTATGAAAGGCTGGGCAGGGAAAAGGAGGCGGATTTTTATCTGGACAACGCGGTTACCCTTAATTCGGAAGATTTTGAGGGACGGTTGAAACTGGCCCAAAGACTGGCGGACAAGGGAAACCTTGAAGGGGCCCGCAACTCTCTGTCCAGGGTCCTCGAAAAAAGACCCGATTCAAAAAGAAGTCTCGCTCTGATGGCCAATATCCTGGAGCAGCAGGGGAACAACGGTGAGCTTCGCAAAGTATACGAGAAAATCCTTTCTCTGGAACCTGACAATGAAGCGGTCCGTTATAACCTGGGGGTTTTGGAGTACGAGGATGGAAATCTAAAAAAAGCGCTCCCCTATTTTGAGAGCTATGCGGAAAACCATCCCGAGGACACCACGGTTCAGGAAATCCTTTTTGATATCTACCGAAAAGAGAAGAAAGACGATGCGGCCTTTAAACAAGCTCGGTCTCTGATGGAAATGAAACCGGATGCGGTGGAGCCTTACGATTTCACGGTGCAGTATTTGATGGAAAAGGGGGAATACGATCGGCTCATCACTATTCTGGAGGGCGGCTTGAAGCGTTATCCGGACGAAGCGCAAATGAATGAATATCTGGCGGCTGCGTATCTGAAAGCGGGAAAGATCGACTTGGGGATTGAACGTATCGGAAACCTTTTGAGGGAAGGGGGCGGACGGGCCACACCGTTTATTCATGAATTGTTTGAAATCCTGGTGGCCCGGAAGGATTATCCGGCGATCATAGACCTTATGAAAAGGGCACTCCGGGCGGATCCTCGAAATGTCGTTTTCAGGGAATACCTTGTTTTTGCCTACCTTAAAACCGGAAAAGATCTCCTGGCCATCAATGAGATGGAAAAGGTGTTAGAGCAAAAGCCCAAAGACATGGAACTGTGGCTGCAACTGGCAAGACTCAGTGAAAAGAAGAACCAGATTCCCAAGGCGATAAAAGCCTACAAACGGGTGCTCGATCTTTCTCCGGAGCACGCGGAGGCGTCAGATGCTTACCTAAAGTTGCGCCTCCAAGGGGTTGGCGGAGATTGAGAACGGATGATGAAAAGCCCTTCTATCAAGTAACGGCGGGACTGGTCAGGAAGAACGAGAAACTACTTGTTGCAAAGCGGCGAAAAGGATCTCATCTGGAAGGTTTCTGGGAATTCCCTGGCGGAAAGCAGGAGAAGGGAGAGGCCCTTTCAGAATGTCTGGAAAGGGAGCTTATTGAAGAATTGGGCATTTCCGTTTGTGCCGTGATTAAGATGGATCCGGTTTTTCATGACTACCGTGAGAAGCGGATTGCCCTTCACGGCTTTCTTTGCCACTGGCTGAAGGGGGATCCTAAAGCATTGCAATGCCAGGAAATAGGATGGGTGACACTCGATGAACTGGCCCGTTTGAAGCTGCCGCCACCGGATGTGAAGATCGTTCGAAAATTGAGCGATGTTGGATTTTTTGAAAAATGGATGAAAGGGAAAGAGATGTTTTACAAAAAAAACGCCGACGGCTACAAGGCTCCTCTGGAGGGGGTAAAGCTAAAGAGTCTTACACATGGCGAAAAGATGCACATGTGCGAATTCATCATTAGGGCGGGGAGTGAGATTCCCGAACACAGCCACCCCCACGAGCAGACCGGTTATCTGGTTTCGGGAAAACTGGCGTTTGTTATGGAAGGGGGTACCTTTGACGCGGCACCGGGAGACAGTTGGAGCATTCCGGGAAACGTGTCTCACAAGGCAACGGCACTTGAAGATTCAGTGATTATTGAGGTCTTTTCCCCCGTCAGAGAGGAGTATTTCTAAGGGAGGGATCACGGCTGTTTTGACCGGCCTTGTCTCAATTGGGGACATCCCGGAACCACAAATTTTTAAGAATGAGGTGGGGTGATGCCAAAAGGAAATTGCACGTTCAAGGCAACCGGCGGCCAGTATTTCAGCACGGTGATTATACACCTGGGCCTGTTCACCCTTTTCTCATTGGGCCTCTATCTTCCCTGGGCCCTGGTGCGGCTGTTCAGACTGAAGGCCTCCCACACGACCATTCAAGGCAAAGAAACCGAGTTTAGCGGCAACGGGGGACCCCTGTTCCTGCTGCTGTTGATCAATGGCCTTTTGACGATTATCACGTTCGGTCTTTACGGCCCCTGGGCCTTTTGTCGCATCTATCGATGGAAGGCGGAAAACACCTTGGTGAGCGGGACCCCAAGCGGCTTCTCCGGCACCGGTGCCGGTCTTTTTGTCCTCTATCTCTTCCACCTTTTTCTGCTTCCCATGATCACCCTCGGGTTTTATTATCTGGTGGGGATGTACCGCTTCCACGCCTGGAAGGAGGAGCATACCCTATACGGGGGCAAGCCCAGCTCATTTGGGGCCGGTTTGGGCGCTTACATCAAGATCTGCTTGCTCACATGGATCATCAACAGCGTCACGTTCGGGCTGTTTGCCCCCTGGGCCCTCTGCATGTTGTTTCGGTGGCAGATGGGCGGTCTTGCGGTGGGCGACAAGGAACTGGTTGATCATTATCCGCCTGTTCGCACCAACTGGCGGGCGGTGTTAATAACATTCCTGATGGGTCTTCTTCTGGTCGGTTCCGTAGGGTTCCTCATTCTAGAGGAGATCAAACGCCACATGGAAGTCTTTTCCAGGATGTCATTTGAGCAGACGGTTGTCCACAAGTCCAAAATTGTGATGAAAAAGCCGGAGACCGCCGTGGCCTCCAAGGCGGCCAAAAAGGAGGCGGCCAAAAAGGCGTCGGAACCGAAAAAAAAGCCATCCGGGAAACCGCCATCAATGAGCAAGGCGCTTCTGAATCAATTAAAAGAGATAGACCAATTCATAAAGGACAATCCTGAAAACGGATTTGCCTATTACAACAGAGCCAACCTCTATGCGTCAAATGGGGATTTTGAAAGGGCCCTAAAAGACTATACCAAGGCCCTGGATATCGATTCAAAAAGCAGGGACGCCTATTACAACCGGGGCCTTGTTCGTGCCAGAATGAACCAGTATGATCTGGCGGTTCAGGATTTTGGAAAAGCCGTTTCAATGGATTCCGCTTTTGGAGACGCCTACTGTAACCGGGGTAATGTCTACTACGCCCTTAAAAAATATCACCTTGCCATTTCCGATTACGACAAGGCCCTTGAAATTGATGCCAAAGACGGTGTCGTGTATTTCAACAGGGGCCTGGCCTATCTGGCCCTCGGTGAAAAGACCCGGGCCGGTTCGGATTTCAAAAAGGCTTTTGAACTCGGCCAGAAGCAGGCCGAAACATACCTGAAACAGAAAACGGATCAATAGATCAGGTAAAAGAGGGACAGCAAAAGCCTGGGCACGGAAAGACCCCAGAAATATACTTGACTCCCGATTGGGTTGCGCGGTAGTTATAGGCATTTCTGCCACTCTGATTCTGGAGCGAATGGATGCTGAATGTCGTCGGAAAATGGCTCAAAATCTATGAAGATGAAATTTCGCTGTTTTTTTGGGCTGTTATCCTTCTTTTCCTGATTCGCACCTCCAGCATCCTTTTTAATAATTTCGCGGAGACCGCATTCCTGAAACGATACGGCGTTGAGTATCTCCCCATCGTAAACGTCGTCAATTCCATCTCCACTTTTTTCATCATGGGGTTTCTGACCGGGATTATGCAGAAAATTCCGGGAAGCCGCATGTTGGGTAACACACTCCTTTTTTGCGGTGTCTCCGTTGCGGCCCTTCGTTTTGTGGTCCCCTTGGGGTTTGATATCATTTACCCGGTGCTCTATATCTTAAAAGCGCAATACGAAGTGCTTCTGGCCCTTATTTTCTGGAATTTGGCCAACGACCTTTTCAATACCAGGCAGTCCAAACGTCTCTTTCCCTTGATCACCGCGGGCGGGGTCATCGGCGGTATCATCGGAAGCTTCGCCACCCCGCCGCTTGCCAAAGCCATTACCATGGACAATCTGATGTTCGCCTACCTGATCACCACGACCCTCGGTGCGTTGATGGTAAGACGGATGGGCAAACAGTTTCCAACCCTGCTGGTTTCGGACAAGAAGGGAAAGAAGGCCAAGAAAAAGACGAATATCGTGGAGGATTTCAAGAATGTGCTCCCGCTCATGAAGAAATCCACCCTGGTGAAGGTCTTGATTCTCCTGACCCTGTTGCCCAATATCGTGATCCCCATCATGAATTATCAGTTCGCCTATTCGGTCAACCAGACATTTGCCACCCAAAGCGGGATGCTGAGCTTTTTCGGCTACTTCAGAGGCTGCATGAATATCGTGAGCCTCATCATCCTGCTCTTTGTGGGCCGGGTCTATGGCAAGTTGGGCCTCCCCGTGGTGCTGATGTTTCATCCCATCAATTATATGATCGCCTTTCTGGCATTTTTGTTGCGGTTCGATATTTTTTCCGCCATGTATGCCAGAATTTCCACCAATATTTTGAGAACCACCATGAACAACCCGGCCCGGGCCATTCTCATGGGACTCTTTCCCGTCAGCTACCGTGCGGTGATCCGGCCCTTTCTTCGGGGGACCGTCGTCCGTGTGGGGATTCTGCTCGGGTCCGGTATTATCATGGTGTCGGAAGGACTCTTTTCGCCCCGTTACCTCTCCATCGCCGCCATGGTTTTTGTGGGCGCTTGGGTCATCACCACCTTTGTGCTCAAAAAAAGCTATTCCAAAATCCTGCTGGACCTCATCAGCAACAACATGCTGGATCTGAAATCCCTGGAGGAGAAGGATGCCGACAGCGTTTTCGCCGACAAGAGCATTCAAAACAGACTGCTTGAAACATTCTTGAATTCAAGAGGGGAAGATTGCGTCTGGCATGCCCAGATACTCAAGGCCCAGAACGTGGAGAATTTGGACGGTCATATTCTGAAGGTCCTTGGCAAGAACGACGACGAAACCAAAATAAAGCTGTTGCACATGCTGTCGCCGGAAGCGGGCGTAGCCGCTGTGACGGAATTGAGAAATCTGTTTGATCCCGGAAAAATGGATCTGGCCATCGCGGTTGTGAAAGCCGCCAATCGGCTCAAGGCCGAAAGCGCCCGCGAGTTGGCCTCTGAAATCTTCAACAGCGTGGAAAGCCCCGACGTCAAGGCTTACGCCATCATCGGATTATACAAGGCTTCCCCGGATCAATATAAAGGAACGATTGATAAATGGCTCAATTCCCAGGAACTGACCGAACGGCGCGCCGGTGTCGTTGCTTCCGGCAGGACCGGGGACCCAAACTACATTCCGAAGCTCAGAGAGATGCTGTCCAGGGACGAAAACGGGGGTATCATCCATCATCTTCTGGATTCACTGGACAACCTGGGCATTGATGACCCCAACAGCCTGGTCTCCGGGTATCTGACCCATTCGGAAAAAGAGGTCCGGCTCTCCGCTCTCAAGGCATTTGAGATAATTGATGACGATACCCTTCGAATGGCCATTGGCCTCATGAATGACGCTTCAGAAGAGATCCATGACCTGGCCAAGGAGAAGATACTGGCGGCAACGCACCAGAACCCCATGGTTCTCGTTGAATCGCTCAACATACCCAGGCGACGGGTGCGGGAAGGGATATTCGACCTTCTGGAATCCCTCAATATCAAGGACCTTGAACTCTACCGCTTTGCGCGGTCCCAGCTGGAGAGCTGCTATAATCATCTTCTGGAAATAGAGAACCTCGGCGGTTTTCCGGAAAGTGAAAGAAGAGACCTTCTGGTTCGGCACCTGAATGAGAAGATTCAGGTGGAACTTGAAACCATTTTGCGGGTGCTGGCCACGGAAGACCGCACGGGGCAGATGCGGATTATCTGGCGCGGCATCTTTTCATCGGACAAACGGCGAAAATCCAACAGCCTCGAAGCCCTTGACGACACCATGGACACATCCCTTTCCAGTATTATGCTGCCGCTTTTGGAAGCGGAGGATAACAAGGCGGCACTGGCTGTGGGCCGTAAGAAATTCAAGCTCCCTGACTTCGGCGGCGACCAAAGTGCGTTGTGTTCCCATCTACTGGAAAAGGAGGACTGGGTCACCCTGGTCCTGACGCTCTTTTTTCTCCTTGGAGAGAAGAATGCGCTTTCCGTTGAAGGGGCGCTTACACATCTCGCTGAATCGGAAAACCCCCATGTTGTTCAAATGGTATCAAGGGTTATGAACGCCCGAAAGGACGTTTCAGATAAAGTGGAGGACGGTATGGAAACGGAAATTACGATTCCCGACAAAATCCTGCGGCTCAAGGGAATCAACATATTTGAAGGGCTTTCCGTGAGCGAGTTGGGCGCCATTGCTTCCGTGACTGAGGAAATGGACTGCAAAAAGGACGCGTTTGTCATAAAGGAGGGCGAAGCCGGCGAAACCATGTTCCTGATCATCAACGGGACGGTTTCCGTATTGAAGGGTGTTGGAGAAGAGAGCTCCCGGGAGATTGAACTGGCGCGTATCGGCGTCGGCGATTACTTTGGTGAAATGGCCCTTTTTGAAGATACCGTTCGTTCGGCTTCCATCAAGGCCTCGGAAGACTCCCGGTTCCTGGTGCTCCATAAGCAGGAGTTTACTGAAATCGTCAGGGAATACCCGCAGATTGCCCTTCATATTTGTAAGGCCCTGAGCGGCCGCATGCGCGAACTCCATGAAAAGCTGCAGAGTTATGAAAAGTAGGTGCATCCTCCGACTCGCCATTCCGGTTCCAGAACCTTCGATTCCCGATTCCATTCCTCCGAAACCGAAAAAGCAACCGGCAACGGTTCTGTTTTTTGGGGCGACCATCCGAAAAGGGGTTTGAATGCGATATTTGGATGTTCATCGGGGACCGGTCCAGAATAATGATGAAAACGGCCGGATGCGGATCAACATTGACCTTAAGCGGTCTTTTGATGAAGATCTCACTTTGTGGTATTCCATTCCCCGGGACCAGTACCCATATGTTTCCTTTGATCTGATGGACCCCTTTGTTATCGGGGCACTGCCAAAAGCCATGGAGGATCAGGCGACCATGCGGGTCCATGGTCCGGTTTCCGCATCTCTTCTGGACAATCTGGAGGAATTTCAGATTATTTTCAGCACCTGGTTTCCCGACAAATACCACCATCCCATCGAAATTGTGGCCGAATCGGAGACAGAAGGGAAAAAACAAAACGAAAAAGTAATTTTGAGCTTTTCAGGGGGCGTTGATGGCGCTTTCAGCGCCCTGAACCATGTGGTGAGAAAAGGTCCCATTAAAAGAAAGCTTCTGAATATTGATGCCACCCTCTATATTGAAGGCTTTGATGTGAACATCAACTATGATAGAGAGTGCGGAAACATCGTTTCAAGAAACCGAAAGCTCTTTTCCGCCTACCCCCAACTGACGTTTTTGAATGTCAGGACCAATTTGAAGTATCTCCATTCAATCAAACGTTTCTGGATGACCCACGCCTGCGTTGTGGCATCCGTGGCGTCCCTGTTCCGCAACAAATGGGGCGGTTGTCTTGTGGGCAGCAGCCATTCCTATCTCCATCTCCGGCCGTGGGGGAGTCATCCGCTCACGGACAGACTCCTTTCCAGCCGAAGCTTTGAAATGCACCACGATACAGTTTTTAAGCGGATGGATAAGCTGAAAGCCCTTTTTTCATGGCCCGATGCCCTTGAAAACCTGAAGGTCTGCTGGGAAGGGCAGTACCGATACGATACGCTTCCGGATGCCAACTGCTGCAAATGTGACAAATGCATCCGCACCATGCTCTCCTTTTTGGCCCTCGGCCACGGGATTCCCGGCAGTTTCCCGGAAGAACTGACCGTCGAAAAAGTCGAGAGCTTAAACAATAAGCCTTTTGATTGGTCAAGGCTCATGTTCCTCGACGAGATTCTTGAGACCGCGAGGGAGACCGGGCGGGACGCCATGGCCGTCTTTAAAGCCCTTGAAGATATTGTCAATGAAAACCGCTCAAAGGTGTGAAGACTAAACCATGAAAGTCGCCTATGTATATCCGCCATTGTTCAAGCCGTTCTATCCCATGGCTACCCGAATAATGACGGAGAATCTTCTCCGCAACAGGAACCTTGAGGTCCAGTTCAGCCGCATTCCCGTAAAGACATATCTCTCGGAAACGGACAAGGCTTTGTACGACGGCATCATGAGAAAAGCGGCCATCCGCTTTTCCAAAAACGCCGTATCGTTCCTTAAACAGAAATACATGGTCTACAACGTTTTCTATGTCTTCATGGCCCACGGATATTATGACACATTTATCAAAGAAGAGATTGAAGCGGAATATGTCATATTAACCTGCATCAATTTCTGTGATCTGCTCATTGTGAAGCATCTTCTCGAAAAGGGGAAGAAGGTCGTTATGGGCGGGCCCCTTGTCAATATCGGTTTGTCACCCGATTTCTTTCGGCGGTTTCTCTTTGAAATGGGGATTCAAAGATCGAAACTTCGTGATCATTTGATTGTCGTATCAGGCAACGTCGATCTCACCACGGATCTCCACCGGATTATCAGGAACTGGCGGGACGGCACGATCACCGAAAACGACTACGGCACGGTCTATGAGTGTCGACGGGATTTTCTGAAACCCTTTTACCGGGGAAAATCCGACATTCCCGTTCATTTGGGTTTCAACAACTGGTGTTGGTACGGCAAATGCAAGTTCTGTACATACAAGGAACTGCCGCGAATGGATTTTCTGAAAGGGATGGGAATCGATGATACCGTAACGGCAATCCATGAGATCATGGGCGAGTTCAATTCGGAACATATCCGGTTTATCGACTCCTATTACCGCCCCCATTCACCGGTGGTCCAGAGAATTCTCGAGGAGATGCGCCAATACCACATTACCATATATACGGGCATTACCCTTTTGAAGGACAGAGAGTATATTGAGTTTGTAAACAAATATGTGAACTGCCTGCTGATCGGGTTGGAATCCACATCCGATTTCACGCTCAGGCACGTCAACAAGGGGTATCTTTATAAGGATATTGAAGATGCCCTGGAGACGATGATTCAATACCTTGACAGAAGCGTTTTCCTGGAGATTTCCGTTATCCTCGATCTCCCCTACCGGGATGCGGCGGATGTTCGGGACAATTATCGGCGCATTCTGGCATTGAAAGAACGGCTTGAGGCGGAAGGATTCCGCGTGGCAATACACATGAACATTCTGAGCGTGTTTCCCAACCTCGAACTTCTCTATGCGGAAAATGCCCTGCTCAAAAGATCCTTTGACCAGGAAGATATGGCCTCTTCCACCGGGAAGAATTATCTGATTCACCTGCTTAAGCAGTCGGGCATGGACCGGCCTTCAGAGCTCCCCTCTTCCATGGTCCTTCCCGACGACAACAACGCATACGGCCTCCGGTACGGATACATCAGCTCAAATGTCCCCATTGTCCGGCACGATGAAAACGGCAAGAAGCTGCTTTCGGATCTGGAAATCATGGAAGAGGACGTCATGGAAAGAATCCTCGTGCGAAAAAGCCGTTTTGAAAAGAAAACCGTTGCCGGATGAAGCCACGCGGCTCCTTTGACCGGTCCCCATCACCGGAGATGCAAAAAAGAAAAAAGCATCGGCCTGTTCCCCGGCCGATGCTTTTTATGGTGATAATCCGAATATTGGGGCCCCAGGCCCTATGCCGCCTTTGCCATTCCCAGTTCAAAGGCTTTTAAATTGGATTCCAGAAATGCTTTCTTGGTAGACGTGGCAAGCACTTTCTTCATCTCTTCGGCCCCGATGGGGGTTGTTCCCGAACCGATCAAGGCACCCAGCATTACCATGTTAAGGGATAGGGGGTTGCCCGCCTCTTCAGCTAGAGCGTTGCCATCCAGCTCAATCACTCTTTTGGCCCTTTCGTGAATAAATGCCAGGGTCTCTTCCACCGGCGGATAGGTTCCCTGACCCACCGCCACGGTGAAGGGCGGCAAGGGATGGGTGTTGGTAATCACAACCGTCTCCCTATTGCACTTGTTAAGGGCCCGCAATGTCTCCAGAGGTTCGAATCCGATCAGAACATCCGCTTCCGAAGCTGAGACAATGGGGCTCACAACGTCTCCCAGAAGCACCGCCGATTCGACGATGCCGCCTCTCTGGGCCATGCCGTGAATTTCACTGACCACCGTGGGAATATTCATTAAAAGGGCTGCTTCACCCAGTAACCGTGAAGCCAGAAGGTTTCCCTGACCGCCCACACCGATAAATACCAATCTTTTTGTTTCCATTCGTCTTAAGCCCTCCCTTTTCACGCTTTTACCGGCACAATGGCGTTTTCGGGGCACACCTGAGCGCACACGGTGCATCCGATGCAAGCGTTCTTGTTGATTTCCACCCGTTCCCCTTCCAGATACATGGCCGGACAGGCCAGCAGATTGATGCAATCCCTGTGGTTCTTGCATTTGTCTTGGTTGATGCGGAAAGGCTTGGACTTTTTAAACTGTTTGGTGGCCTTGGCGAAAAGCGGGCAGAGTTCTTCTGAAATGATGACGGATATGCCGTCAAATTCCATGGCTTTCCTGATGGATTCCATGGCGCTCTTGAGCTTAAAGGGTTTGATGACGTGAATGTCTTCGACGCCCAGGCCCCGGACCAGTTTTTCGATGCTGATGCGGGTCCGTTCGACTCCCATGGGTTCGGTATTCACGCCTGGGTGAATCTGGTGTCCGGTCATGGCCGTTGTGCCGTTGTCCAGGATCACCAGCGTGAATTTATGGTTGTTGTGGATGGCATCCACAAGACCCGTAATGCCCGAGTGGAAAAAAGTGGAATCGCCGATAAAGGAAACCACTTTTTGATTGGTGGCCTGTGCAAAGCCGCATCCGGAACTGGCGGAGGAGCCCATACAGATGACAAAATCCGCCATGGATATGGGCGGCAGAAGCCCCAGGGTGTAGCAGCCGATATCCGTAGGAAAGATGGCGTCCGGTCCAAATACCTGTTTTACCGCATAATAGGTGGCCCGATGGGGACATCCGGCACAAAGGTTGGGGGGTCTTGCCGGAAGATCCGGTGTTGCTGAAATGTCCAGTTTCTGAGGTGCCTTGTATTCTACGCCGAAATAATCGGCAATGGTCTGACGCACCATGCCGGGATCATACTCGTACAGGCGCGAAAAACCGCCGATCCCCTTCCCCTCAATGGGGATGGTGATGCCGTTTTCCTGGGCAAGGGCTTTCAGCTCGGTTTCGTTGATGGGTTCCAGTTCCTCAACCACCAGCACTTTTTCCATTTTCTTGAGAAATTCAAGGTTCATCGCTTCCGGCTGGGGATAGGACATGACCAGTTTCAGAATGGAGACCTTGTCTCCGATCCCAAGATCGGATACCGCGTCTCTTACGTAATTGAAACAGGCGCCGTTACCAACGATGCCCCATTTTCCCTCTCCGATGATCTCATTGTAGGCGTCCGAATTGGATATCTCGGAGGACTTGTCAATGCGCTCAAGCAGCACTTTGTGCAGATTTCGGGAGACCGCCGGGACCGTCACAAAACGAAAAGGGTTTTTCTCAAAGGTGGCCTTTTTGGTGATCGGCGTAAGTTCTCCCAGTTCAACGGGGCCTCTCACATGGGCCAGGCGGGTGGTGGTCCGGATGATGACCGGCAACTCCAGGGCTTCGGACATTTCAAAGGCCCGGACGGTCATGTCCTTCATCTCCTGGCTGGATGTGGGTTCCAGCATGGGAAGCCCGGAGAGCCTTGCATAATAGCGGTTGTCCTGTTCGTTCTGGCTTGAAAAAAGAGAAGGATCATCGGCGTTAATGATCACCATCCCCCCTTTTACACCCACATAGGCCAGCGTCATGAGGGGATCGGCAGCCACATTGAGCCCCACATGTTTCATGGTGACAATTGTCCTGAGACCTGAAACCGCGGCAGCGGCGGCGACTTCCATGGCAACTTTTTCGTTGGTGGAATACTCGAAATAAAGGTCCGATTCCATGCTGATGTTGAAAAAGTTCATGGGGATCTCTGAAGAAGGCGTGCCCGGATAACAGGTGGCAAAGGATACGCCGGCTTCCAAAGCGCCCCGGGCAATGGCCTCATTGCCCAGCAATAGCATTTTTTCTCCTGGAGAGTCTGTCAGCAATTTGTGCATTTTTTCCTCCGATCGTTTCTGTTTCTATGGTTGAATAGGTGCCTACAGTTTAAAGCTCTCAACCATGCCTGCATACTTCTTCCTGAGTTTCGGTTTCTCGATTTTTCCGGTGGGGTTTCTGGGAACGTCGTCAAAAATGATCTTACGGGGTCTTTTATACCGGGGGAGCCCTTCGCAGAACCCTAACGCCTCCTCCTCACTCATGGAAGCCCCCGGTTTCACCTTGAGCACCGCCGCCACGATCTCTCCCAGACGTTCGTCGGGAATGCCGATGACGGCCGCGTCCTGCAGCTTCGGGTTTTCCATGAGGAAAGCCTCGATCTCCACGGGAAAGATGTTTTCACCGCCGGTTATAATGACGTCTTTTTTCCGGTCCACCAGCCAGATGAACCCTTCCTCATCAAACCGGGCCATATCACCGGTGAGCAACCATCCGTCTATGAGGGTGCTCTCCGTTGCCTCAGGGTTTTTGTAGTATTCCTTCATGAGACCGGGGCCCATCACCATGAGCTCACCGGGCTCTCCCTTGGGCACTTCCTTCTGGTTGAAGTCAACGATTTTGCATTCCCAGTCAAAGCCGGGAACCCCAATGGCGCCCACCTTGTGAAGGTTTTCCATGCCCAGATGAACACAGCCGGGGCCTGTGGTTTCGCTTAACCCGTAGTTCGTGTCATAGTCATGGTCGGGAAAGACCTTTTTCCAGTTCTTGACCAGGCTGGGCGGCACCGGCTGGGCCCCGATATGCATCAAACGCCACTGTTCCAATTGGTAATCCTTCAAATCCACGTCACCGTTTTCAATGGCGATGAGAATGTCCTGGGCCCAGGGCACCAGCAGCCAGACGATGCTCGCGGCCTCCTCGCTGACGGCTTCAAGAATCCAGGAGGGTTTGATGCCTTTTAAAATGACCCCTTTTCCCCCGACAATGAAGCTTCCGAACCAGTGCATTTTGGCACCCGTATGGTACAGGGGGGGGATGCAGAGGAATGTGTCTTCATGGGTTTGATTATGGTGGCGGTTTTCAATGATGCAGGCGGCTTCCAGGTTCCTTTGGGTGAGAAGAATCGGTTTGGGGGTACCGGTGGTGCCGGAGGTGAAGTAAAGGCCGGCCTCATCCAGAAGGCTGATGTCAATGCCGGGATCATCATGGGAACCGGTTTCCACAAAACCGGTGAAGGCTTCCGCATAGGAAGGTTTCATTTCATCGGGACCCACAAATATGAAATCGTGGATGGATGTAAGATCTTCCTTGATATCATCAATGCGGTCCACGAACTCCTCGCCGAAAAGGATGACTTTCGCTTCCGCGATATCAGCACAGTAAAGAATGTCCTGGGCCGTAAACCTGAAATTCAAAGGGACCGCCCAGGCGCCGGTTCTGAGAATCCCGAAATAGGCGGGGAGCCATTCAAGACAGTTCATCATCAAATGGATAACCTTGTCTCCCTTTCGAACCCCTTTGGCAATCAAACCGTTGGCGATTTGATTGGCCATCAGATCGAAATCCTTCCAGGTCAGTACCCTCCGTAGCCCCTTTCCGGGCTCCCGCTCGACCAGGGCAATCTCATCTCCGTACATTCGTGCGTTTCTTGCCAAAATCTCCGTGATAATCATATTTTGCCCTCCCCAAAAGCTATATTTTAGCTACATCATGACTATAAGGAAATGGGCCTGATAGTGTCAAGAAAAAAGACGGACAAAAGTTAATTGGGAATTACTGAGACGTGCGCTTGGCGCGAGGGCCTCGGCGGAAGAAGAAATCATTGAATTAATGAAAACAATTAAGAGGATCAAACGGAAGGCGGAAATCCCCGGGAATCAGATACGGGCCTTCACCATGGGAAAAAACGGGGAGTTACGGTATTCCTTTGCAAACGTCTTTAGAAGTTCATTTGCTTTTTCGGGCTGGTTGTTAAGGCGGTAGATCCGTTCCAGGCTCAACATGGCACTCTCGCGGAAAGGATTGTCCAGATCTTCCACGATGCCGTTTAGAATCATAGCCGCTTCCTTCACTTCCCCTTTGGCTTCCCGGCAGGCGGCCAGGGCGAGATAGTTCAGGGTTTGGTAAGCCTCTTTGCCCGAGGCTTTGGTGGAGAATTCATTGTAGTAATCGATGGCATCGTCGTATTCTTTGTTGACGAATTTGGCGTGCCCCACCTGGGCCAAGGCCAGATCTGCCGCTTTGCTCATCCCATAATCGCTGATGACCGCTTCAAAGAGGGGTTCTGATTGCTCGATCCCTTTCCGGTAATCGCTTTCGGTTTGGGCCGATGCAACCAGCGCGTCATAGGCCGTGTTGTAAGCTTCCTGTCCCGCTTTATTGGTATGTCTCATAAATCCCCAAAAGGCCAGGTAAACCACGGCAATAATTCCGATACCAATAGAGATCAACCGGACTTCGCGCATGTGTTTGTTCAAAAAGAGCGCTGCCTTTCCCGAAAGGGTAAGGAATTCATCGGTGCCTTTTAAAAGTTCTTTCCGGCTTACTTTTTTCTTTGCCATGTACCGAAATAATCCTCCGAAATAGTGTCGAAAGAGCAATAGCAAATCAGATGGGCGCCGTCAACCACCATTGTGGAAAAATCCAAAAAAAGACCCGGGTGGCTGATCTTATTTTCTATTGGTGATGAAAGGCCGAATAAGCAACCGGCGTGGGCGCTCTATGGCGTTGACATTCCATAAGGCCGGGACATAGAATCCGTGATCATTGGATCCGGTTTTAACATGCCGGCCGTTTCGTGAAAGGTGGTACCATTGTCTTATTTGGACCGTTTTTTTCGTCTTTTTGATACACTTCCGGATGCGTTGCTCTATTTCCTCCTGGGATTGAGTGCCTTTGTTGAGAACATCTTTCCCCCCATCCCCGGTGATACCATCACGGCCTTTGGGGCATTTCTGGTGGGCACCGGCAGGCTCAGCTTCATGGGCGTCTACGTTTCCACCACTTTGGGAAGCCTGGCAGGTTTCATGACCCTTTTCTGGATCGGCGCGCTTTTAGGGAGAAAGTACTTCATAGAAAAGGACTACCGGCTTTTCAGCGCGGACAGCATCGTTCAGGCTGAAAAATGGTTTCGGAAGTATGGCTACTTTCTTATCCTGTTAAACCGCTTTTTCCCGGGCATCCGCTCCATTATTTCATTGGCGGGGGGCATTTCAAGCTTGGGCACCCTAAGGGTTTCACTCTTGGCCCTGATCAGCGCGGGTGTCTGGAACCTCATCTGGATAGCCGTTGGTTATTCCCTGGGGAACAACTGGGAAATGGTGGAAGAGAGGATGGGGCGTCTGCTCTTTGAATACAACATTTCCTTTTTTGCCCTCCTGTCCGTCGTGGCCCTGGTACTCTTGCTGCGCATCATCCGGAAAAGACGCCGGGCCAAAAAGAAGGGGTCAGATTGATCTGTTTTCACCCTTTGTCACAGCTTCGATCCATTCCAAGAAGGGGGGATGCCCCTTATGGACGGGGATGCCGATCACACAGGGGCAGACGTAGCTGTGCATGGCTGTGACGCGATCCTTCAGCTCTTCAAAAAGGGCTTCGGTTGTTTTGGCCAAAACGACCACTTCCTCTTCATCCTGTATTTCCCCCTCCCACCAGTAAAGAGATCTGACGGGGCCGATCATGTTGACCGATGCCGCAAGCCTCTCCGAAACAAGGGTTTTTCCGATCTTAAGCGCTTCTTTCCGGTTTGGTGCGGTAATATAGATAAGCATTGCTTTCATGGGTCTTCACCCCTTTCGTTTCTGGAAACGGCGGTTCCTTTGTTATTGGGCATCCGTGGGTAACCCTTGGGGAATTTACTGGAATTCCGATATAAGGATCAAAAAAAATTGGAAATTTTTCAAAAAAGCCGCCAATTTTGATTTTTCATAAACTTTTCAGCATGTTGCCTGGGGCGC
>JANQDY010000274.1 GCA_028278625.1 Thermodesulfobacteriota bacterium | reverse complement strand
GCGTCCGAACGCCTGAAAATGAGTACCGCGGCCATGACGGCAAAGACCATGGTATCGGCCGCCTGGGACCAGTACCGGCCGGTGATGGCAAGGACCATTCCCAGAAGAAAGGCCGATACGAAGGTGCCGGTCAGATTGCCCATGCCGCCCACGATCACAACGGCGAATGCAATGAGCAGGATGTCGTGCCCCATGTAGGGCTCTGCCGTGGATATGGGGGCATAGAGGGCCCCGCCCAGTACCGCCAGTGCGCTTCCCAGAATAAAGACCATGGAGAAATATTTGTCCACATTGAGGCCGAGGCACCGCACCCCGTCGGTGTCTTCCAGGGCGGCCACCACGATTTTCCCCACGATGCTCTTTTTGAAGAAGAGATTTAAGCCCGCGAACACGGCGATGGCCATAAAGACAATCACCGCCCGGTAGACCGGAATATCAATACCGAACAGCTGAAAGGAAATACCGATGGGATCGGTGACCGGCTGGGGGGTGTTGCCCCATATTCCCTTGATGACATCCGTACCGATGAGGAGGAGGGCATAGGTGGCGATCATGGCGTAATCCAGCGACTCGCCGTAAAGTCGTCTGATCACAAACCGCTCCATCAAATAGGCCACCGGGACCACCGCAACAATGGCAAAGGCCGTTGCCAGAGGAAAGAAATCCTGGACAAGGGGGAGGAAGGTGATGAGAAAATAGACGCCCAGGGCATAGACCATGGCGTGGGCGAAGTTGATGATATGCATGGTTCCGAAAGTAATGGAAAGGCCGATGGCAAAGAAGTATAGAATCGCACCGATGGTGAGTCCGTAAAGAAGGGTCTGGATCATCGGCTTTCCACCTCCGCGGCGGTTCGTCCGGCCATCTTTGCCTTTACATGACCGCTCAGGGATTTGATGAGTCCGGTGACACCTCCCCTGAGCCAGAATACGATGATCAGAAGCAGAAGGCCCAGAATCCATTCCCACTGGGGAATGTAGGTGGAGAGGCTGTCCTTCATGGTCATGAACAATACGCCGCCCACCATTGCTCCGAAAAGATTGCCCGCGCCGCCGATGAGTGCCGCGAAAATCACTTCCACGTTGTTCAAGGGATGGATAAAGACGGGGCTCACAAAGCCGATATAAAGGGTATAGAGGGTGCCTGCCAACGCCGCAAAGGCCCCGGCAAGTACAAAGGTCAGCCATTTATAAAGAAAGGTGTTGTATCCCAGGAACTTCACGCGGCTTTCGTTCTCCTTGATGGACCGGATCAGGATGCCGTAGGGAGAATTGGTGAGAACCCGAAGGATGTAAAAAGTCAAGAGCAGACACACCAGCACAAAACCGAAAGCGACCTTTTCATCGGCAAAATCCAAGAACCCCCAAGGCTCCACACCGGCGGAAATACCGTCCTCCCCGTGGGTCACCCTTTGAAATGCGGAACCCACCAGGAAGAATCCCACCTGATTGAAGGCCAGGTTGGTGAGCGCAAAGGAAGCGCCTTCCAGACCCACCACAATGAGCCCCAGAATGCCGGCCACGATGGCACCGCCAAGGACCCCTGCCATCAGGGACAAGATGGGGTTGGGACTGAAGTGAAGGGAAAAGAGGGTGGAAACATACACGCCGGTGCCCAGATAGAGCATCTGTCCGAAACTCAATCTTCCCATGTAACCGTAAAGGAGATCAAAACTCATGACGAAAATGCAGAAGATCATGAAGTCGGTGACGCGGTGCAGGGCAAGGAGCGGGATCAGGGCAAAAAACGCCGCCGCTATCAGGACCATATCCCGGTAGACCGTGGTCTGTTTCCTGGCGGCAATCCCCGGAATGGATCTTTCAGGGGTCAGTGACGGCAATGGGCATCTCCTTACAGATAACTTTCAAGGGATGATGTATCCGCCATCTCCCTTTTGTGGGATATCTCACGGATAATCTTCCCTTCCTTCATGATGAAGATTCTGTCCGCCAGCCGCGAAACCACGGAGAGATTCTGTTCCACAATCAGGGCCGATACATTGTTCTCTTTCAATCGACGAAGGATCCGGAAGATGTCCTCGATAACGATGGCGGCCAGTCCTTCGGTGGGCTCATCGATAAGGAAGAGTCTGGGATCTCCCACCAGGGCCCTTCCGATGAGCAGGATTTCGCGCTGCCCGCCGCTCAATCCACCGGCTTTGTTGTCCATAAACCGGTTCAGATCAGGATAGATGCTGGTCACCTTTTGAATGGCCGATTTCATGTCCTCTCCCGCTGCATAAGCGGCCAGTTCAATGTTTCCCCGCACCGTGAGATCGCTGAAGACCTTTTTGTCCTGGGCCACGAACCGAAAGCCCTGTCGCGCCAGTTTTTCAGGTGGGAGCATTCGGGTGTCTTCGTCATGGTATAAAATGGTTCCCCGGGAAGGTTTCATCAAGCCGCAGATGGTTTTTAAAAGGGTCGTCTTACCGGCGCCGTTTCTGCCCACGATAAAGACCATCTCCCCTTTTTCCAGCTTCAATGACACCTCATGAAGGACCTGGGCCCGTCCGTAGCCCACATCTATGCCGTTTACATGGAGCAAGTGTCTGTTTCCTTTCCCCAATAGCACTCTCTCACTGAAGGGTCGCACAGAACGTTATCAGGATCACCTTCACAGATGACCCTTCCCAGATTGATGACACTGAGCCTTTCCACCAGGTCCACGATTTTTGATATTTTGTGTTCGATGATCACCAGGGTGAATTTTTCCTTGACCCGGCTTATGAGGCTCAAGACCTCGCTGATCTCATGGTCGCTCAGACCGGCCAGCGGTTCGTCCAAAAGCAGCAATCTGGGTTTTAAAGAAAGCGCAATCCCTATCTCAAGCATCCGTTTCTCACCGTAGGAAAGTTCCGCCGTGGGCTTTTCCGCCTGATGTGAGAGTCCCACCATCTCCAGGGATTCCTCGCAACCTTTAAGGATGCTCTTTTTCCGTGCCGGCGCAAAGAAGAGGTTCCTCACCGTCTGCTCTTTTTTTCGAAAGCGGATGGTCGAAAGGACAAGGTTTTCCCATGCGGATAAAGAGTCGAACACGGAAACCAATTGGAAGGTGCGCGCCATCCCCATTTCAACCCGCCGGTGGGGCGAGAGACCCGTGATGTTCCTGCCGTCAAAGAAAATCTCTCCGGAACTGGGAGAGAAAAGGCCCGACAGCAGGTTGAAAAGGGTTGTTTTTCCGGAACCGTTGGGCCCCATGACACCGGCAGCCTCTCCTTCCCGGACGCGAAACCGAACCCCGTCAACGGCCACCAGGCTCCCGAACCGCTTGGTGAGGTCTTTTGTGGAGATTAGATCGCTCATGCCACCTTCTCTGTCCCTAATGGAAGAAACTTCCGATGCCGTCGTTTTCACAAACAACGGCCCGGAAAGAAAGAGGCGGCCTCCATCAGGGGCCGCCTCCGATGATGTTCATGCTATTTCCAGCCCAGCTCCTGGGGCGTTTTCTGGAAGTACTTACCCCCGTAGTAGTCGATGATCTTTACATAATCCCACTTGCTCTTTCGTTCATCGGCCCCAAGCCCCAGGCCCACAAAGGACGCATACTTGTACCTGGGGTTGCCGTCGATCATCCAGGTGGCCGGTCCCTTGGGTCCCACCCATTTGGGATTGGCCATGAGTGCGTCATAGGCTTTTTTGGGGTCCGTTGACTTGGCCAGTTCCATGGCTCTTATGGTATTCTTGATCCCCATGTAGGCGCTGCAACCATAGGGATCCGGCGGCTCGCCGTATTCGGCCATGTATCGTTTGGTGAATTCATCGGAGAGTTTCACCACCTCCGCGTCCTTGAACCCTGTCATGTCGAAATACCAGAAGAGCTGGCACATGACCCCTTTGAGGGCTTCGGGCGGAATACCGGTGGCGAAAACATTTACGATCCAGTTAAAGAAGATCTTGGTTTTTTTGCTCAGGCCCATCTCGTAGGCCTGTTTGAGGATGTTGATGGCGTCGTTTCCCCATTGCCCCATCATCACGATCTCGGGTTTGGCCTCCATGGCTTTGATGAGATAGGGTGTCATATCAGCGGTCCCCACCGGTGTCATGATGGTGGTGTATTTGACTTGGGGCATCTTGTCAAAGACGTTTTTGATACCCCGAAGGGCCCCGTGCCCGTAGGCGTAGTCGGGCAGCATCACCACCACGTTTTTCAGTTTCATGACCTCGGCCACATAGGCGGCGGCCCCGCTCCCGATGGATTCCGCGGGAGGGATCATGCTCATGCTGTAGGGTCCCTTCACCTTTTTGGTGAACATCTTCTCGGGAACGCCGTTGGTGGCGGTAAAAATGATGGGCGTCCGCTTGGTCTGAGCATTCATGGCCAGCGAGACATGGGCGAATGTCCCCCCCACCAGAGCGGTGATGCCGTCATCTTTGATCATGGATTTCATCTTGCGCACCGCCACGTCCGGCTTGGTTTCCGTATCTTGATAGATGGCCTCTATCATCACCTTTTTGCCCCCAAAGTCGGCGCCGCCGGCCGCGTTAATCTCCTTGATGGCCAGCTTGGCCGAATCCATCTGCTTGGTTCCGAGGGCCGACCCTTTGCCCGTCATGGCATACATAACACCCAGTTTTATGGTTTCCTTTTCCGCCAATGCCGTCCCCATTGAGAACGTCATGGCAATGCCCAACACCAGAACAAACATGCCCGCCAACTTGATCCGCTTTTTCATACGCCCCTTCCTTTCCTTTTGCCAAGAGTTAACCGTAATTGTGCCGTGGGC
>JANQDY010000030.1 GCA_028278625.1 Thermodesulfobacteriota bacterium | reverse complement strand
CCGGTTTTGGTTAACGCCATGCGTGCATATTTCAAAGAACAGTCGCCTGATCTGGCCTGGATTTCACAGAATTAAAAGAAACCCCGTGATCGCTTACGAAATTTCACCTCTTTTTTTGCTGAAATCAATTCGGTCATTTTTTAATGCCTCCGCAGATATAAAGGCCACTCCATCATTTATAAATTCAGGGGTTTCATGTGGGCCGTCAGTGATTGGAATTTCAAGATTATACTTGATAGGCACAACCTCCCACCCCTCGGGAATCTCCCCAATCCACTCAACCCCGCTATCCTTATATTTCTCGTACCGCTCCATCATTTGCGCTTCTCTATTTCTTCTTCCAGCAACTTGAGCTCCGCCAGATCCTCTTGGTCCGCTTGCATGGCTTCATACCTTTTACGCTTCGCATCGAACAGCCGGTAGATTTCCCTGACCTTTTCCTCCATTTCCGCTTTGCTGATGGTTCCCTTGCCTTTGAGCAGCGGTCTTTCGTTGAAGGTCAATATGCGGTCCACGTTTTCGTGCCAGAACTTCATGGTGATGTCGTACCTGTTTTTGGCTCTCAGTTCGGCGGTTTCCAGGAAGATCACCACCAGGCGGTTCAGGGTGTCGATTTCATCTTCTATCAGGTAATTTTTGGCGATGAAGATGTCCTGTTTTCGGACGACACCGCCTTTCCACGAGGTGAGCGCCATATTGGGTTTGTCCGCGTCGGCCCGGTTCAGGATGATTTCCGCCGCGGTTTTTCCCGTGACGGCATAAAGCAGCTTGTTTTGGGTTTCGGCAAAAAACATCTGGGTGGCCTTGTCGGTCTTGTCGTAATCGCTGCTCAGGGCGAACAGATCGCGGACTTTTTGATAAAAGCGCTTTTCGGACGCCCGGATCTCCCGGATACGCTCCAGCAGTTCGTCAAAGTAGTCGGGTCTGCCATCGGGTTTTTTCAGGCGTTCATCATCCATGACAAACCCCTTGACCAAATATTCTTTCAAATTCCGGTTTGCCCAGATTCTAAATTGAGTCCCTCGCTTGCTTCGCACCCGGAAGCCGATAGCCAGAATCATATCCAAAGCATAGAAGGTAACGTTGTATTCCTTGCCGTCAGAGGCAGTTGTAAAGAAATTCTTTACAACTGAATTTTCATCCAATTCCTTTTCTTTCAATATGTTAGCTATATGTTGTCCAATATTCTGCTTGGAGGTGTCAAAAAGTTCCGCCAGTTGGTTCTGGTTCATACAGACCATACCGTTTTTGGCATAGAGGGATACCGAGGTTTTGCCGTCCACGGTGTTGTAGATAATAATATCCTGCCGATCCTGAGCCATGATCAATCCTCCAGCACGGCTTTTTCCAGCTCCAGGGAGCTGGTTTCCAGGGCCAGGATGTCGGCTCTGATCTCCGCCAGTGAGCGCAACGGTTTGAATTCGTAAAAATACTTGGTGAAATTGATTTCATATCCGGTTTTGGTTTTACTCTCATCGATCCATGCTTCGGGCAGATGGGTTTTCACCTCCCGCTCGAAGTATTCTTGAATGGTCTGTGGTGTCAGGTTGCCGTTGCGGTCTTTTTGTAAAAACGGGATGTTCTCATAATCACGCAATTTGGAGTCCGGCTTGGGGTGACCATTCCGTGTGGTAATGGCGTGGCCTTTTTCATCGGTCAAGGGTTGCTCCACCGTGACCCGCCAGTAACCGAAAAAGGCGTTGGGCAGGATTTTGACAAATTCGTTCTCTTCAAAATCTCCATAAAGTTGTGTGACAAAGCCAATCCCCTTCTCATTACCGTTTTCAGGAATCAGTTTGCGCTTATTACCCAGGGAGCGGGGCATCTTCTCCCAAAATCGGTTGAGGTCACGTTCACCGGCTTTCATCTGCTCTTCATCTTTGGCGCCGGCGGCATTGATCAACTGAACTTTGCCTTTCCGCCGCTCGCTTTTTTGGTTATTGAGTATCCAGATATAGGTTGAGATGCCGGTGTTGTAAAAAAGCTGATCCGGCAGGGCGATGATGGCCTCCAACCAGTCATTTTCAATAATCCATTGGCGAATGTTGCTTTCCCCGCTTCCGGCCTGGCCGGTGAACAGTGGAGAACCGTTAAAGACAATGCCGATGCGGCTACCGCCGTCTCTAGACGGCTTCATTTTGGAGATCATGTGCAGCAGGAAAAGCAGGGAGCCGTCATTAATGCGCGGCAGGCCCGCCCCGAACCGACCGGCAAAGCCCAGATTTTTGTGTTCGTCCGCGATAATCTTTTTGGCTTTTTTCCAGTCCACACCGAAGGGCGGATTGGAGAGCATGTAATCAAACCTTTCATCTTTCAGGCCATCCACGGTGAAGGTGTTGCCGAACTTGATGTTCGCCGGGTTCTGCCCCTTGATGAGCATATCGGATTTACAGATGGCATACGATTCGGGGTTGATCTCCTGTCCAAAGAGTTCAAGCTTGGCCTGGGAGTTAAACGCTTTTAAATGTTTCTCTCCGATCGATAGCATGCCCCCGGTCCCGCAAGCAGGGTCATAGAGGGTTTTGACAATACCCGGTTGGGTCAAAGATTGACTGTCCCCATTGAACAACACGTTGACCATCAGCTTGATCACCTCCCTTGGGGTGAAATGTTCACCGGCGGTTTCATTGGATTGTTCAGCAAAACGCCGGATCAAATCTTCGAACACATACCCCATATCTTCTGTGCCCATATCCGATAGATTAATCTCGGCAAACTTCTTAACGACCTGAAACAGGATATCGGCCTTGGGGTCATCCATACGTTCGATCTGATCGTCGAAATTGAAATACTCAATGATTTCGCGGGCGGAGGCGGAATAACCGTTAATGTAGTTGCGCAAATTAGCAGCAATATGGTTGGGATCTGCCACCAGTCTGTCAAAATCGAATTGACTGCGATTATGAAAATTGGCCTGGGCAATCTTGTTCAAAGCCAGGTCCTTGGCACTGTCAGACAGCCTTTTAACTTTAGGCAGATAATCCAGGACCTTCTGTTTATTGGGCGCCAATACACAATCCAGGCGGCGCAATACCGTCATCGGTAGAATCACCTTACCGTAGTCGGATTGCTTATAGTCACCACGAAGAAGATCGGCTACGGCCCATATCAAGTTTGATTTTTCTTTGAAATTCGTCATTTATTCTCCGTTGCCGGTTTTTGTTTGGCACATGAATTGGATGTGAATGGCAGTCAGAAATTCTGGCCTTCTTAAAAAGTATGTTCTACTCTAAATTGTGCTTTTGAAAGACCCGCCCGCTTCTCGCTGTCTGCTCAAATGATTGGTTCTGCACTAATTGTCCGGCGCAAGAAAATAGACTGGAAGCAGAGGCATCAAACTCTTATCTTCGTCATTAAGTTTATGATAAAAATCCTGCCACAGATTTAAAAACCGATTCAAATCAATCAATTCGACATGGACATTGGAACTCCGGGCCGTTGATTTAGCGTCAGGAGTGAAGCCACCTGCTGAAATAAAAATCCCAATATCACCATCCTTCTGTAGCAGTCCCATTAATTGCCGGACTTCGTGAACGGTGGCCGCTGTACCACGGTGTTTTACCTGCACCTTAATTCTTGGTGAAATCGTGCCAAGTGGGTCTTTATACGCAATTATATCTAAGCCGCCGTCTTTTCCTCTCGGTGATACAAACGGCGTATAGTATCCCATTCCTCTTAACAAAGCAGCTGAAATATCCTGAAATTCATAAGGATTAAGAGATTTCACATAATCTTTTAGCCCATCCAAAGCTATCTGCTCTATTTGATCTAATGGTATGCTCTGTCCCTCATCTGAGGGGGACTCATCTTCAGCATCTAGAGTATCTGATTTGTTTTCCTTCTTCCATTTTCTAAATTCGTCCCTTGCTGCTATGTATAACCCCATCTCGCCTTTCTTTAGAGCATTTTCTCCTTCAGAGGTGAGGAACCAAACCCCTTTCCTTTTTACGAGAAAGCCCGCTTTAACGCATGCTATGCTTGCAAAATGAAGTATTGATCTCCAACGAGTATTACCTGTCTTTTCATATCGATGCCTGGCCCAATCATCTAAATCAACTTCATTCCCGATAATATCCATTAACTCCCGTCCATTTAACTCGCCTCCATTTTTCTTAAGGATATTGAATGCAGCAAATATCAACCTTGCCTTGAGCGAGTGGGATCTAGATAGTTCTTTTTCAGCCATTTAAAACTCCTGTTATGAAGACCACTTCCCAATAGGGCAACAGCACTTTAACGGGAAACCCTTATTTCATCATTTCTTTCAAACGCCCCGAGCATACGGCGGGGTTTGGGGGTTTGTCAAGAATCGGATGGTTGAAATAGTGAGAAACTGTATTCGGAATTCTGAGGGACCAAAAAATGACGGTTCCCCGTCTGATTGGGCAGGCGGCGGAAACCGTCATTCTGAAAGGCTTAAGAATGGGATGGAAAAGCTAGGCCCCGATCTCCTGGATGATGGTTCTCATGAAAGCGGGAAGATCATCGGGCGTCCGGCTGGTGATCAGGTTTCCGTCCACCACCACCTCCTCGTCCACCCAGGTGGCACCCGCGTGCACCAGATCGTCCCTGATGGCGAAAAAGGAGGTCACCCTCCGGCCTTCGAGAATTTCCGCGGAGGCCAGCATCCAGCCGGCGTGGCAGATGGCCGCCACCACGTTGCCTGCCTCAAATACGGATCTGACCAGCTGAATCATTTTGGGATAGCGCCGCATCATGTCCGGCGCATATCCGCCGGGAATAATGATGCCGTCAAATTCGGCGGCATTGACCCCGTCAACCGTTACATCCGGCTTTGCCACGGTTCCGAATTTCCCGTTGTACTTCTCGGCACTGCCCGATCCCACCACCACCACCTCGGCGCCGGCCTCCTTCAAACGGTAATAGGGATACCAGAATTCGTGGTCATTGAATATCTCTTCAATGAGAATGATGATCTTCTTCCCTTTCAGCTCCATGTCAATCCCTCCTCTATCTACGGTTTTCACGACCCGCCGAAGACCTTTTTCAAAAGGTCTGTGGCCCTGGCCGCGGGATTCTCTCGAATTTTCTTCTCTTCCTGCCCCAGCATGTAAAAAAGGCCGTTTAATGCACCGTCGGTAACGTACCCGTCCAGATCCGGAACCGCCCCTTGAGCAAAGGGAAGGCTCTCCAGTGGCTGGGACAGCTCTTGGTACTTTCGGGTGACCCCCACTTCACCCATGGCATTATGAATGATGGGACGGAAGACCTCTTCCAGATGGGTGGAACTCTTCCGTTTCAGATAGTCGGTGGCTGCCGTGTCCCCGCCGTTTAAAATACGTCTCGCATCTTCAAAAGTCATCTCCTTGATGCTGTCCCAAAAGATGGCCTTTGCCTTGGGCGCTGCGATCTCGGCGGCGCGGTTCATGCTTTTGTCAAAGGCATCCACCTGGGAACCGTACCCAATGGCCGATAGCATTCCTCGGGCCTTTTCAATGTAGCCGGGAAGGGGGATCTTGATTTTGGGATTATCGCTGTACCCGCCGGTTCTGCCGACCGCTTTGACGGCGTTGTCGGTTCCGATTTCAAGGGCTTCCTTTAAACCGTCCACAATCTCTCCCGTGGAGAGCCCTTGGCTTTGGCCCGTCACCTGTTTGAAAGTATCCAGCAACTCTCCCCAGTCGGCACCTGTCGCATTCAAACCCGAAACAACCAGGAAAAGGGGCAGTATCACAAGAAACAATAGGCTTCTTTTTGTAAACATCCGTTAGATCTCCTTTTGAAAGGCCTTATGAGCCCTTCTTCTTGGCTTCAAGGGCCTGTTTCAGTTTCTCGCCAAGGGACCCCATTCCCTTGTCCTTGCCCTTGTCGGGGACAAACCGGCGCCACTCATCTTCATCCCGGGCATCCCCCGGGCCCACGGAGATTTTCCTTTCCTCTTGATTCACCTTATCGATCACCAGGGAAATAGTATCTCCCGGTTTTGCCTTTTCGATGCGGTTGGCATCTGACGACTCCCTGATTTTGCTCTTGGGCAGAAGCGCTGAAACACCCGGTTCCAAGGATACGAATATGCCGAAATTCTCGTGTTTTAAGACGGTGCCCGTAACGGCCTGGCCCGGCCGGTACCTTCCGGAAATCCCCGCCCATGGATCACCTTCCACCTCCCGCATGCTGAGGGAAATCCGCTGCTTGGATGGATCCATTTCCTTGATCATGACCTGTACCGTATCGCCCGGCGACACAACGTCCTCGGCTTTCATGATCCGTTTCCGGTAGCTCATCTCACTGATATGAACCAGCCCCTCGATTCCCGGCTCAATCTCCACGAAAGCCCCAAAAGAAGCGCATCGGGAGACCTTTCCCTCCACCACATCCCCAACACTTAGGCGATCCGTTACCGAGAGCCAGGGGTCCGGGGCGGTCTGCTTGATGGAAAGGGAAATCTTCATCTGATTCGACTTTTCGTCCGGCGCAACGCCCAACACCTTTACCGTTACGGTATCTCCGGCCTTTAGCACGTCGGAGGGGTTTTCCACCCGGGACCATCCCAGTTCGGAAATGTGAACCATCCCCTCCACCCCCGGTGCAAGTTCCACAAATGCACCAAAGGGCATGAGCTTGGTGACACGGCCCGTCAAAACACTGCCCACCACAAGATCCTTGAAAAAATCCTCACGGACCTTTTTGGCCGCCTGCTCCAAAAGCTTTCGCCTGGATATCACGATATTGCGGCCCCCCTCCTCAAAGTCGGTGATGAGAAATTCAAAGGTTGCCCCCACATAGTCTTCCGGTTTTTCCACATAATGGAGATCCATCTGGCTGATGGGGCAAAAGGCCCTTCTGTTACCCAGAAGCACGTCAAAACCGCCCTTGTTCTGGGATTTCACCTTTCCTTCAACGGGTATTGATTCCCTAAAGGCATCCTCAAGAATATCAAGGTCCCCGCCGGCCGCAACCGCCTTTGACAGGCGAACCTCCCCACCTTTGACCGAGACGGCATAGAGCTCCAGCACGTCGCCCACCTTGCACTCCAGCTCACCCGCTTCGTTCAAAAGCTCCGTCTTGTCGACGACACCGTCAATTCTTGTTCCGGTATCGATAAATACGGCGTTCCTGCCGATGGATATGATTTCCCCGCTGATTTTATCGCCGACCCGAATGTCGTCCCTTACCCCTTTATCGTAGGCTTCGAACAGATCGGCAAAACTCCCTTCCGCCGATTCCGCCTCTTCCATTTCCGTCGCTTCCATTTCCTCGGGAGCCTCTTCCCGGCTTTCATCCTTCATTGCTGTCATCCTTAGCTTTTCATTCGTGAACGGCCACTTTGCGTCATCTCCTTCCATCTGGCGAAGGATTAATAACACTGTTTTATATAGATGAAAAGACCGCATCTTGAAGCGCTATCTTTATCAGAGTTCACGCCCCTTTTCAACAGAACCGCGTTTAAAACCGTTCAATCACTTTCCCTTTTTCCACGTATACCGCCGATGCCTCATATGCGCCTTTTAATGCTGTAAGAGCACTTCTCAGCCTTTCACTCATCACGTCATCCGACCCCAGGGACTGTTCCACTCTTTTCGTGAGATCCTCGCCCCATCCAAGATACTTTTCCAGATCCATGAGAAACGCTTTTCTTTTCTCATGCTTTTTCCGCTCCTGTTCGATGATCGGCAAAAGCCGGGCAATGGAATACTCCACCAACGCATCCCTGGGAGTATCAAAATCCTTTGACGCCGCTTCGAGAGAGCAAAGGGTCCGACGGCTCAAAACGAAGGTTTTCTGAACCCGTTCAAGTCTCAAAAAGCGGTTGAATTCGATTTCCCTGGCAACCAACGCCAGGGATTCCACATCATCAATCAGATGATCAAAAAGGGATTTCTGTTTGATCCCCATGTGGGCCGCCGCAATGCTGATGGTCTCGATGGCCTTGCCGCTCAACTTGAAAGTTGCCCGAACCGACTGCCTGCCCCTCAATTCAGCCAGAGAAGGTGCAACCACGCCGTCTTCAAGAAGGTTGTTCTTTCTTCTCACCATATTCATACCTCGGAATCACGGAGAAACCAAAAAATAATCTCATGAGTTATTACCACAGAACTATTTGGTAATACAACACTTTCTTTTTCAGCCTGAAAATCATTCTTTTGGTGAGAAAGAGAAAGAAAAAAGGGAGCGGATTTCGGGCCGCTCCCTTGGTGAAATGGCGTGGAGAAAGGGTATCCGGTTTACATAACGTCCTTATCGCTCTCTTCTATGGCCCGATCGATCTCGGCTTGAAGCTGGGGGGGAAGGCCCGGAATGTCAACACTCAAAAATCCTCTCACAATGGTGGAAGTGGCCGCTTCCTCACTGAGCCCGCGGCTCATGAGGTAGGCGATTTCCTCCTGGGCGATTTTCCCGACGGCCGCCTCGTGGCTCATTTCCACTCCGTCCACATGACCTTCCAGTTCCGGTATGGCATGAATGATCCCGCCGTTTAACAAAAGCCCCTTACATTCCAGATGCGCTTTGATATCGGGAACTTCACCCACCAGATGCCCCCGTGCAATGATCTTTGCCCCATTGCTGATGGTTCGCGCAACGATTTCCGCCCGGTTTCCCTCCTCTTTTAAGAAGATCCTCCCGCCCAGATCGTATTCAGAGCCCGGACTTCCCACAACGATACTGTAAAACCGGGCGACCGCATCCTTGCCCACCAGATGGGTGGTGGGGTACATCTGTATGCTGCGGACCGGTTTCATGGAGATATAATTATTGACGAAAAGGCCCCCTTCTTCGACCCTGGCCACGGATCGGGGGCGCACCACCACTTCCTCGGCCCAGTTGTGAATCATGGTAAACGTGATTTTGGCGTTTTTCTTGACAAAAAACTCCGAGATTCCCACATGAAGTCCCCGCTTGAGGTGAGGCGACGTGGCACATCCGGATATGATGTGAAGCTCGGAATCCTCTTCCGCAACAATGACGTTGTGCACATTCTGCTGCATGCCGTCTTTGTGCATATAGAGACAGGCCTGAATGGGATAGATCGACCTGCTTCCGGGCAAGGCCCTGATCACGTAGCCGTCATGAAGGCCCAGTTGCGCGGCCGCCGTATATTTGTCCATGCCCACATCGGCCAGCTTCCAGTAGTAATCCTTTATCCAGTCATGCTCCTCGAGCGCTTTTTGTATGGAAAGCACCTCAATGCCGTCCTGGGAGCTGTGACAATGGACGGCCCTATGGTTCATCTGCAAGAAGGTGCCGCCCCTCTCCTTTTCCGTTACGTCGAGTCCCGCCATGAGAAGCCGCTCTCTTTCTTCCTCCGGCAGGTTCTTCAGGTCGTCATCCGCCATCTCCCTGTGGGGCAGCGGTGCGGGATCGAAGGTTGTCAAGTCCACATCCGGACCAATGGCGCCTTTCTTGTCAACGGCTTCCTTCGCTTTTAACTGAAACTGTTCATCGATATACATCTCACGCACTCCTCGTATCCACTGTCACCCACGCAATTGAGAATTTCCCTCGGATTACTGACGCAACTGAGCTTTCCATTGTAGAGCACCTGCCCCTTATCGGCGGAAACATAATCCAGAATGTATCCGGTATGTGTGATGATCAACCCCATTTTGGTCCTTTGGGCCTTGGCCTGCATTTTGGACCGCTCTTTTGAGGGATGAAAATGCTTTTCCAACAGCTCGGCAATGGTAAACCCCACGAGGCTGATGTTTTCCATGTCAACGCCGGACTCGGGTTCGTCAAACAGCATCAAGTCCGCATCCTGGGCCATGAGCTGCAGCAGTTCGCTTCGCTTGATTTCCCCGCCTGAAAAACCGGCGTTTATATCCCGGTCCAGAAACGCCTCAAAATTGACGCGCCTCGCCAGGGCCGCCCCATCGATTTCGGCACCGGCACACAGATTCACCATTTGACGCGTTTTGAGGCCATTGATGGTGGGTGGGCGCTGGTAGCTCATACCGATTCCCATCCTTGCCCGTTCGTCAATGGACGCGTGGGTAATGTCCTCTCCTTTGAAGGATATCTTGCCTGAAACCACCTCATACTGGGGATATCCCATAATGGTCATCAACAACGATGTCTTGCCCGAGCCGTTGGGACCGAAGAGGATGTGCGTTTCGCCCGGGGCGATTTCGAGATCAATGTGTGTCAGGATCTCTTTGTCCCCCAACCTGACCTGCAGGTCCTCTATCTTGAGCATTTTCAATCTCCTTTATGTGCTCTCTTTGTTGGCCGATCAGTACCGCCCTTGATAAGAAAGACGGAATCTATACCATAATCGTAGTACTTATAACAACTGTCATCCCCTTTCGCAAGCCGGCAAGAGGCAAAACCATCTGGAATCCTAAGGACTGCATCAAAAGATTTCTCATTTTTTTTCGTTTGTTGTTGCACAATCCCCGATAAGTTGCTATTTCAATGACAAAAAGATTTTGGGGGAAGAACCACGCCATATTCTCTGGCTGATAAAAAAGAAAAGGCCGTTTTGTTTTGAGGACATAACACCCGTCAGAAAATTCCGACGCTGCCCGTCATCCCAAACAGGAAATCCATCGAGTTGAATCAGCGCGTGCGAAAGCGATCCGAGACCCAATCATATCCGAGGGGAAAGATTTCACGGGCAATTCCAGACAGACACCATGATTATTGATGGCATTTTTTTTGGTTTTAAATCCTGAGCGTTTCACTTTGGCTTGCGAAAGGTTTTCCAAAAAAGCCCCCACGAAAGGATTTGACACATGCAATTTGAAAATGTATCCATCATCGGCCTGGCACATGTGGATGCGCCTCACCGCGTTACTTCGGCTGAACTGGAAGAACGGCTCTCACCTCTTCTAAAGCGGATAGGGGCGCGATCGGACATCATTCAATCCTTGACAGGGATTCTGGAAAGACGGTTTTGGGAACCGGAGCGGCGGTTCAGCGAGGTGGCCACCATGGCGGCTGAAAAAGCCATTTTGGACGCAGGCATTGATCGGTCTCAATTGGGGATACTCATAAACACGTCGGTCTGCAGGGACTATGTTGAACCATCAACGGCCTGCCTGGTTCACGGAAACCTCGGTCTCGGCCCCCATTGTGTGAACTTCGACGTGGGAAACGCCTGCCTGGCCTTCTTAAACGGCATGCAAATCATCGGCAACATGATCGAGCGGGGCCAGGTGGACTACGGCATCGTCGTGGACGGGGAAGGAAGCCGTTTTGTGGTTGAAACCACCATCAACCGTCTGCTCTCTTCCCACTGCGACGAAAAGACCTTTCGTGATAACTTCGCCACTTTCACCCTCGGCTCCGGCGGCGCGGCCATGGTGCTGGCACGTTCTGATTCGGTCACGGGGGGCCATCGCTTCCTTGGGGGCGTAACGGTCGCTGCCACGGAACACAAAGATCTTTGTCGCGGCCAGGTGGATAACATGCAGACCGATGCCAGCGCTCTGCTGGTTGCCGGGCTTCAATTGGCTGGTGCCACCTTCCAGAAAGCCAAAAAGGAACTGGGTTGGCGGCCCGAAGATCTGGATCAGTATATTCTGCACCAGGTCAGCGCGGTTCATACGGCCAAACTCATTGAACTTTTGGGTCTTGAGGATGAAAAAGTCTACAAGACCTTTCCCCGTTACGGAAATGTGGGTCCCGCGGCCATCCCCATCACCCTGTCAAAGGCTCTCGAGGCCGACCGTATTTCCCAAGGAGACCGTGTGGCACTCATGGGCATCGGCAGCGGACTCAATTGTGCGATGATGGAAGTTGAATGGTAGTCTTGAGATTTTTAACATTGCCATGTCGAGCCTCGTGAACATTGCATCTTATCTCCCTGAAATGGCAGGGCTTCAGCCTCACGCACCGGCGGTGCGGTTTCCGGCGGGTCGTGACAAAAACG
>JANQDY010000029.1 GCA_028278625.1 Thermodesulfobacteriota bacterium | reverse complement strand
ACGACTGAGACCATAGCTCAAAATTCCTGACTCACACCCGCGAGCTTGCTTTTGCCAACGATGTTTTTCAATCAATCCTTATATCGGAATTCCAGGTATTTGCAGCCTTGGTTGCAATGAACCCTCGAATCGTGTAAATTATATCTTTTGGCAGTCTGTTCCAGAAGACCCACTCTCCATGCTCTTTCTAACATCAACCGGCTTTTCGGCAAATTTCAACGCCCTGTCCCACGGCTTACTGGCGTTGGGCGAGAAAACCTCTGAACCTTTTTCTCATTATTTCCAAAAGAAGGATAAAGATCGAAATTTCAAAAATCGGTAAAGGCGCAGTAAAGGAATAGGATACTCCGATACTTGGATCAATGAAAAGGAGGGAACCAAAATGACCAAAAGGACTTTTTGTCTCGCCTTATTCTTATTCTCGTTCTCCGTCTTTGACGTTTTCGCAGAGACGTGCCCGCCACCCAAGTATAAAGTTCTGGTGGTCCTGAGCTATGAAGCAGACCTCAATTGGCACAAAGAAATGAGAAAAGCCATAGAGGCCGTACTGGGACCCAATTCCTGTATCAACTATTTCTATATGGACACCAAGAGGAATCTCAAGGCTGGCCCCCAAAAAGCAAAACAGGCTTATGCCTTGTACCGGGAATTGCAGCCGGACGGCGTTATAGCGGCCGATGACAATGCCCAGGCCATGTTTGTGGTTCCTTACCTGAAAGACAAAGTGAAGACGCCTGTGATGTTTTGTGGCGTCAACGCCACCCCTGAAAAATACGGTTATCCCGCATCTAACGTCTCAGGAATTTTGGAACGGATGCACATCAATGAATCCCTGGCATTGGCCAAACAACTGGTTCCTTCCATTCAGACGTTTAGCGGCATTGAAAAAGAGAGTCCCACGGGCAGGGCATACTTGGAGACATTTCAAAATGAAGCCGGGGATTTCTTCCTTAAGCCCATGGATTTCAAGCTCCCGAAGAACATTGGAGAAGCAGTGGAGATGACGAAGGCCCTGCAAAAAGATTCCGATTTGTTGTTCATGGGAACCATGAAGGGAATTCCTGACAAGCGCGGCCTGCCCCTTACGGAAAAGGAGGCCATCAAAACCGTGTCCAACGCTTTTGGTAAACCCACCTTCACCAATGTGGCCCACGGCGTTCGGTACGGCGTCTTGTGTGCCGTCGTTCAAAGGGGTTGGGAACAAGGTGAGACCGCCGCGAGGATGTTGCTTAAAGCCATGCGGGGAACCCCTGTTTCCCAAATACCGATCACCCGCAACAGAACCGGTAAACGGATTATCAATGTAACGGTTATGAAGCAATTGGGCATCAAGCCCAAGCCGGTTGTTTTAAGAGGCGTGGAGCTCGTGCGAACCGAAGAATGAAGAGAGGGACGATATCATGAGGCGACTGATTCTAATAGGCGTAACCGGAGTGTTTTTCCTCATGACCGCAGGATTACCTTCCCTGGCGGCAAAAAGGACATCCTGTCGGGTTTTGGTGGTGATGAGTTACGATCCTGCTTACAATTGGGTGGTTGAAGTCAAAGAAGGCATCGAGTCAGTCTTGTCGGGGACATGCCAGATCACTTATTTCTATTTGGACACGAAACAGAATCTTCCGGGCGGACCTCAAAAGGCCCGAGAGGCGTATGCTCTTTACCAAAAGTTAAAGCCAGACGGTGTCATTGCAGTAGACGATAATGCGCAATCCATGTTTGTGGTTCCCTATCTGAAAGACAAAGTGAAGACACCGGTGATGTTTTGCGGGGTTAATGCGGAACCGGAGCAGTACGGATACCCCGGGTCCAACGTGTCGGGAATTCTCGAACGATTTCACGTCAGCCAATCCCTTGCATTGGCAACGCAACTGCTCCCTTCCCTAAAGACCTTCGCCTTTTTTGTGTACGATAGTCCTACCGGTAAAGCCGTTTTGGAGGAACTCAACCGTAAAGCCCACACCTTTCCCGTCAGGTTCGTGGCAGCCAGAATGCCGAAGAATCTGAATGAAATGCTGACCATGGCAAATGAAGTGCGCGACCAATGCGATACCCTTTTCATACCAACCCTGCAGGGGATTACCGATAAAGAAGGTCGACCCCTTTCGGACAGGGAAATCATACCGGTTTTGGCACAAGCCTTTGGGAAGCCGATTATCGGAGGCAGCAGCATCAATATAAAATACGGGATTTTGTGCGGTGTTGTGGAATCCGGCCAGGAACAGGGCGCCACGGCGGCCAGGATGCTTAAGGATGCCATGGCGGGGACCCCGGTGGCAGGTATTCCCATTACCACGAACCGACGCGGCAGGGTAATGATCAATGTGACGGTCTTGAAGGCGTTTGGGATCAAGCCCAAAGCGATTCATCTGAAAGGGGCCGAGTTCATAGAGTCGGTTAAATAAAAGGATTTGTTGGTTCGAAGTTTTCCATGGAATCATCCGTGAAATCGAAATTCAGATTTGCAGATATTCGCATCAGCACAAAGCTTTGGGTGATAAGCGGCCTCATCTGCGGCATCTTCCTGGTCATCAGTCTGGTCATCTTCTGGGCTTTCCACCACAGCCATGAAATCATGCGGGCTGTTATTGTTGGCGATATCCGAAACGTATCCACTAACGCGTTAACGGAAAGGGAGGTCCTTTCAATCCATTCTGATACGATGTCGTTATTGGACACCTCTCTCGGAAAAGGGGCAACCCTCAAGATCGAAGGGAATCGTTTGCGCGGTCGGGCGGAAGAACTGGTGAACCGGAACAAGGGCCGGGTCCTTGAAAAGCCCTTGAAGGCCTTTTCCCGAAACCTGTCACTGTTGTTGGCGCAGTGTGTCGCGGTGAACCATGTGCTAAGCCTATTGGATGCTTCGGAGGCAGACATCCATAATACCATGTTTCTCCTTGAGGAAATCATTTCACAGAACCTGATCGACCTGACCATTCAGGATGAAGACACGGCCATTATGGAACAGTTGGCTTCTTTGGTTGCCGGTTACCATACCAGCCTGCTGGAGATTGCAAAACTGCGCGCCGAGTCATGGCCCGTGCATTATTATGGGGCCGAGCTTTTGGAAGACGATGTCATACTTGCGGCTCTGGACGAATTGATTTTACGCTGCCGGACATTAACGGCATCTGATTTGGATGTGGCCCGGTTGGGGCAAAACCTGATCACCCAGCTTCTGGATTTTCGGAAAAACAATGAAGCGCTCCACAGGGTCATGTTTGAACTGGACCGGCGAAAAAAGGCCCTTGAAAGAGCCAGAGCCACGACCGGCGAAATCATGGCGGCTTTGGACCGTGACGTGGTTCGGGCCATCGAAGCTGTGGACACGAAACTGGACAGAAGCTTCAGAATAACCGGCATCATAACCCTGTTGCTGGCCACGTTTCTAATGGTCGCTCTCGGTTTTTTGACCTCCGCCGTTTTCAGAAGAGTTATTCGGAATCCCATTCTGGCCATCCGTAAAGGTATTGAAGGTTTCGAGAGGGGAGATCTGGACACCCGCATTCATCTGGGCAGAAGCGATGAATGGCGTGTCATCGAAGAAGCGTTGAACAGCATGGCGGAACAACTGTCCGAATCCTATGACACCCTTCGATTCAAAGAACATATCATTGAATCCACCATAATGGCCATTGTCACCACCGATATGGATAGACTGATAACCTATGCCAATCCATCCTTTTTAGAGATTTGGGCCATCCGAAACCCCTCTGAAATCATTGGCCGCCCCCTGGAGGATTTCTGGGTGCTTGAGGGTCGATCAGAGGAAATGAAGCGTATGTTGCGGAAGGAAGGGAGTTGGCGGGACGAAATAAAGGCCAGGCGGGTGGATGGATCGATTTTCCATGTTCAGGTCTCCGCAGGTCTGGTTCTTGATCCCGAAGGCCGGCCCATAGCGATCATGCTGACTTCCATTGACATAACCGACCGAAAGAAGGCTGAGGCGGAACTGGACCGCCTTCGCAATCTGCTTAAGAATATTGTGGACTCCATGCCCTCCATATTGGTAGCTGTTGACAAGGATGGACGCGTCACCCAATGGAACCGCGAGGTGGAAAGTGTTACCGGCATTTCAACGGAGGAGGCCCGGGGACGCTCACTGCTGGATGTGTTTCCCCAGCTAGGGTCAGAAATGGAAAAAGTCCGACAGGCCATCGAAAGTCGAATACCCCTTAAAGACGGGAGAGTGCCCGGTCTGGTGGAAGGAGGGCAGCACTTTTCGGATGTAACGGTATATCCGCTCATCAGCAACGGCATGGAAGGGGCGGTCATACGGGTGGACGATGTCACTGAACGGGTTCGAATGGAGGAGATGATGATTCAATCCGAAAAGATGCTGTCGGTGGGCGGTCTGGCCGCGGGCATGGCCCATGAAATCAACAATCCCCTCGCCTCGGTTCTTCAGAATGCCCAAGTGGTAATCAACCGCATCTCGCAGGATTTGCCCGCTAATCAACGGGCCGCGGAGAAAAGTGGAACGACCGTTGGGGCCATAAAGTCCTTTATGGAAGAACGCGATATTTTCGCGATGCTGGAAGCCATAAGGTCTTCCGGGGAGCGGGCCGCAAAGACAGTTGACAATATGCTCAGTTTCAGCCGAAAAAGTGATTCGGTGTTCCTTTATCATTCCCTTCCGGAGCTGCTGGACAATACCGTCTCACTGGCTTCCAGCGACTATGACTTGAAGAAGAAATATGATTTCAGGGAGATTGAAATCATGCGTGAATACGATCCCCATCTACCCAATGTGGCTTGTGAGGAGACGAAGATTCAGCAGGTCATCCTAAATCTGCTTAAGAACGCGGCGCAGAGCATGGCGGAACCGAAAGAGCGGGCCGAACCGCCGCGGATTATCTTGCGGTTATTTCAGGACGGAAATACGGCACGGATTGAAGTGGAAGACAACGGACCCGGCATGGAAGAAGAAGTTCGGAAGCGGGTCTTCGATCCCTTTTTCACCACCAAGGGTTTGGGAGTGGGAACCGGACTTGGCCTGTCGGTCTCATACTTCATTATTTCGGAAAACCACGGTGGCACCATGACCGCGGAATCAACACCCGGAAAAGGAAGCAGGTTCATCATTCATTTGCCGATCAAAAGGAATTGACCAGGGGAGACGTCCAAAATGCCAGAGGATTTCGGGGTAACAATTCTCACCATTGAGGATGAGAAACCCGTTCGAATGAGTATCGTGGCCTTTCTCGAGGATAACGGGTATCGGGTTTTGGAGGCGGAAAACGGCAGAACCGGCCTGGAGGTATTTCGGCACGAATCTCCGGATCTATTGTTGGTCGATCTACGCATGCCAGAAGTGGACGGCCTCGAAGTATTGGCCACCGTAACAGCGGAATCACCCGATACCCCTGTTTTGGTGGTTTCCGGGGCCGGTGTGATCGGAGATGCTGTCGAAGCCCTCCGGTTGGGTGCCTGGGATTATGTGTTGAAGCCCATCGCCGACATGAATGTACTGCTGCATGCCGTTCGTAAGGCACTAGAGCGATCAAGACTCCTGCTTGAAAACAAAGCGCACCGTGAACGCCTGGAACAACTGGTGAAGGATCGAACGGCGGCGCTTGAGCTGGAGATTGCTGAGCGCAAGCGCGTGGAAGAGGCCCTTAAAGAACAATACGAATTCCTGCAAACCCTGATGGATGCCATCCCCATCTCGGTCTTCTACAAAAACAGACAGGGGAGTTATCTTGGATGCAACAACGCCTACGGACAATTTTTGGGTTTAGAAAAAGAGGAGATCATCGGAAAAAGCGTTCATGATCTGTTTCCAAAGGATCTTGCGGATCTGTATGCGAATGCGGATGAGGCGCTTTTTCAGACCCAGGTTTCCCAATACTACGAAGCCCCCATGGACCATGCGGACGGCACGCGTCATGTGGTATTGCTGAACAAAGCCTCCTACATGGATCAAGAAGGAGAACTGAGAGGGCTGATCGGCGCCATGATCGACGTGACAAGCCGCAAGCGCATGGAGGAAGAACTCAAGAGGGAGAAGGATTTTTCCGACTGGGTCTTGAACAGCCTTCCCGGCATATTCTACCTGTTTGACGAAGGTGGGAAATTTATTCGGTGGAACCATAATCTTGAAACCATGACCGGCTATACATCGGAAGAAATAGAACGCATGGCGCCGGTGGATTTTTTTGTGGGCCATGAAAAAGTACAAATCAGAGAGGCGATTCAAAGGGTGTTTGAGGAGGGGGAGGCCCGCTTGGAGGCTTGCCTTGTTGCTAAAGACGGGAGTGGAACCCCTTATTATTTGACCGGATACAGGGTGGTGATGGACAATAGAAATTTTGTGTTGGGGACAGGTTTGGACATTTCCATTCAGAAACAGGCAGAGTCCAGACTGCGGGACAGCGAGAAGCGGTATCGCGCCGTTGTGGAGGATACACCCGCCATGATCTGCCGGTTTACAAAAGAAGGCATTTTGTCATTTGTCAACAGTGCTTACGGCAACTTCTTTGGTCAGAAGGCGGAAGAAATGATCGGTCGGGATTTTTTTCAGTTCATTCCGGAAGTGGAACGAAACAGGGTGCGGCAGGATTTCCTGACATTGAACAGAAACAATCCTATCACGACCTACGAACACCGGGGGCATCTCCCCGACGGTTCCATTCGTTGGATTGAGTGGACCGATCGGGCCCTCTTCGACGAAAAGGACGAGGTGGTGGAGTATCAGGCCATCGGTCGAGACATTAGCGAAATCAAGCAGGCCAGGGAGGAGAAGGCCAGAATCCAAGAGCAACTTCAGCAGGCCCAGAAGATGGAAGCCATCGGCACCCTTGCCGGCGGGGTTGCCCATGATTTCAACAATATTCTGGGGGTCATCGTGGGATGCACGGAATTGGCGTTGCTGAAGAGCTCGGAGAATGCACAGGTGCAGCCCTATCTGAAACGGTTGATGGAAGCCGCCAATCGTGCCAAAGACCTGGTGCAGCAGATTCTGGACTTCAGCCAGCAGAGAAAGCTGGAAAGAAAACCACTTCGAGTGGGACTGGTGATTAAAGAAGCGCTGAAAATGCTGCGATCGTCTTTACCGTCTACCATTGACATCCGGCAGAATATTGAATCCCCTTTGAGCATGATTCTGGCCGATCCAACTCAGATACATCAGGTTCTGATGAATCTCTGCACCAATGCGGCCCATGCAATGATGGAGACGGGGGGAACGCTTGAGGTTCGGCTGGAAGACTTGAGTTTGGTCCCCGAGATGGTGGAAGTTGAGATGACCTTGAGAGCCGGACATTATGTGACTTTGGCCGTCAAAGATACGGGCCACGGCATGCCTTCAGAGGTTTTGGAGCGGATCTTCGATCCCTATTTCACCACGAAGCAGCCCGGAGAGGGAACCGGTTTGGGGCTGGCGGTTGTGCTGGGGATCGTCAGAAACTATGGTGGCGATATTACGGTGCACAGCGAACCCGGAAAAGGAACCGAATTCCAGGTGTTTCTCCCCAGAATAGACATCCATGAAACCGGAGGAAACAAAGAAGACTCGCCGAACATTCCCCCTGGAAATGAGCGGATTCTTCTCGTTGATGATGAAAAGGAATTGCTTCAAATAGGGAAGGGCATTTTAGAGCATTTAGGCTATGGGGTGGTTGCCAAAACCAGCAGCCTTGAGGCTCTTGAACTGTTCAAAACAGATCCGGATCAGTTTGATCTGGTGATCACCGACATGACAATGCCCCACCTTACCGGAGAAGCGTTAACAAGGGAACTGCTGCGAATCAGACCCAACTTGCCGATAATTCTTTGCACCGGATTCAGTGAGCGCCTGAGTGAGGAGGCTGCCAAAAAAATCGGTATTCGAGAATACATTCTAAAGCCTTTCATGACAAAGGAGTTGGCGGCAACAATAAGAAAAGTGTTGAATGAGTCCGCGTCTCAAAAGCGGCCTCGTTCCTACGGAGGGTCTTCATCATCGGTCAATCGTGGTCAGGAGGGAGAGTGAGTTGTCAATGGGCCATTTTCAGTTTAATGAAAAAGACTTCTTTTTCATCCTCAAAGATCAGCTGGATTATGCATCACTGTGTACCCTCCCCAGGTACCGCGAACTGGATGAGGCCACCCTCGATTTGCTGGTCAGGGAAGCCATCAAATTCGCCCGAGGGGTCGTCGAACCACTGCAGGAGGTGGGAGAGAAGTGGGGCGTTGTTTTTGATAATGGCCGGGTCCGTTGCGCTCCCGAATTCAGGGAGAGTTTCAAAATGTACGGTGAAAACGGCTGGATCGCTGCTGCTCGGGACCCTGAATACGGCGGGCAGGGCTTTCCCCACATGATGCGAATCGTCATCAACGATCTCATGTATGGGGCGGCCCAGTCCTTTAACATGGCACCAAGCCTGACCCATGGCGCCGCTCATCTCATCGAGACCTTCGCCACCCCCGAACTGAAGGAACGGTTTGTTCCTCGAATGTTCAGCGGGCAGTGGGCCGGCACCATGGCCCTCACAGAGCCGGACGCCGGTTCCAACCTGGCCGTCATCCGCAGTACCGCTGTTAGAGACGGAAACCATTTCAGAATCAAGGGGAACAAGATTTTTATTTCCTGGGGTGATCACGATCTCACCGAAAATATCGTCCATCTGCTCCTTGCCCGGATTGAAGGCGCCCCGGAAGGGATCAAGGGGATTTCTCTTTTCATTGTCCCCAAATTCAGGGTTATTTGTGACGGATCCCTTGGAAAACAGAATGATGTTATCTGCAGCGGCGTGGAAAAGAAACTGGGATTGCATGCCTCACCCACCTGTGCTCTCAACTTCGGAGATAGTGACGGTTGCGTGGGGTACCTGTGCGGCCGGGAAAACCAAGGGTTGGCCCACATGTTTCAGATGATGAATGCTGCCAGGATCAATACGGGGGTGAGCGGAATGACCCTGGGGAGCAGCGCTTACCACAATGCCCTGTCATATGCCAGGGAACGGATTCAGGGATCTTTATTGACCGGCAAGAAAGGCGCTTCTATTCCCATCATCGGCCATCCGGACGTGCGCCGGCTGCTACTGTGGATGAAAGCCGTTATTGATGGCATGCGCTCCATGATCTATACGGGGGCCTTCTGGTCAGACCTGGCCCTTGAAATGGAAGAAGGTGACGAGAAAGGGCATTATCAAGACCTGATTGAATTCCTGACGCCCATTATTAAGGCCTATTGTTCGGATATGGGGTTCAGGGTTTGCGAAACAGCCATTCAGGTGATGGGGGGATACGGTTACAGCAAGGAGTACCCCCTGGAACAGTACCTGCGGGATGCCAAAATAATGTCCTTATATGAGGGGACCAACGGCATACAGTCCATGGATCTCATGGGGCGTAAAATGCGGATCCGAAACGGCAACTGCTTTAAGGCGTTCATGGGTGAGATCAAAGCCTTCTGCCGGATGAACAGCGATCACAAGTCCCTGGGAAGCCACGTGATGACCCTGTCAAAAACCGCGGATAGACTCTCCAGGGTCGCCTCCGACCTTTCCGTACTTGCCGCTTCAGACCCCCTCCAGTGGGCTTCTTACACCTATCCCGCCCTCCTGTGCTTTGGTGATGTGACTGTCGCCTGGCGACTTCTGGACATGGCGGTTATCGCCGAAAAGCGCATGGCCCAAAAAGGGAAAACCGATTATTTTTTGGGAAAGGTCATGCAGGCCACTTATTTTGCCGGCGTGACCCTGCCCGTCACTTTGGCTCGCCTGGAAACCTGCCTGCGCAGGGAGCGAGAGATTGTGGAAATGCCCGACAGGGCTTTTTGAGGAAAGACCGTATCTCTATCAAGTGAAAAGGAGAAGAGCATGCCTGTTCCCTTGGAAGGAAAAACAGCCATGGTCACGGGGGCGAGCCGCGGCATCGGGAAGTCCATCGCCCTTTCTTTGGTAAAGGAAGGGGTCCGCGTTGCCCTTCTTGCCAGATCCGCCGACAGACTGGCAGAGTTGGTGGGGGAGATCGAGGCCCAGGGAGGTAGAGGATTTGCCGCGCCCTGCGATGTAACGGACGGGGACGCGGTCGATGCGTCCGTGGAAGAGGTCTTTCATCGCCTCGGTTCCCTGGATCTCCTTGTGAACAATGCGGGGATTTTTCTCGAAAAACCGATCATCCAGATCACCCTGGACGAATGGGAGGCAGTGCTCAAGACCAATCTTACGGCGCCTTTTCTCCTGTGCCGGACCGTGTTGATGAAGATGCGTCGGCAAAAGGGGGGAAGGATAATCACCATTGCCAGCGCATCCAGCCTGCAGGGGTATCTCCATCAGGCAGCCTACTGTGCCAGCAAACACGGGATCCTCGGGTTCATGCGGTGCCTGGCCATCGAGGGGCGGCCCCACAATATTCATGTTCATACCATCTGTCCTGGGGCTGTGAGAACCGGGCTCATCCAGGGAACACATCTGGCGGACCGGGTGGGCCAACAGCCGCTTATCGAAACGAAAGACATTTCAGACATGGTGATCTTTCTTGCCCGGCAGCCGGACAATATTGATATCCCTGAAATCGTCTTAAAACGGTTTGACAACCGGACAGGCGCATAAGGCATGTCCGGGGAAGGCGTGGCGCTTCTCCGTGCCGATCTTTTCGCCGCTTTCATTTGGAACCGGAAGAAGCGATCCTTTACCGTCTATTCAATCGATACAAACGGCGGGCGTTTTCAAACCCTATCTTACTTCTGAGGTCCGGCGGCAGCTGTTCAAGCAAGCCGACTGTGGAACGGATGCTGCCGGCGCTTGGATGGTCGTCGGTCGGTTTGATAATTTCGTCACTGCCGATGATAAATCGGTCCGGGAATTCCTGAAAGAGCGCCAGCCACTGAGGCTTGAGATTGCCGTTCTCATCCAGTGGAAATGTGGGTGCCGAAACCTTGCGTTTCCGCATGCCGCTGGCGATGCGAATACTCATGTAAAGATTCGGGTTTTCTGACATTAGCTTTCGGGTCATGGCAACCGTCCGCTGTCCGGTGTTGTCCCATCCGAGATGCACCCAGATAATTTTGGCCTTTCGGTTGTGCTCAAGAAGCCTTACAAAGGCTTCGATGTTGGGTTTCAAAACTTGGGGGTTGGGCGATGATCTGAAACGGACGGGCATCGGCATCTTTTCCGGAATTGCTTCCATGTGAATATCAATGGGCAAATCATATTGTGCTGCCAGATCGGCAAGCCTTAAAAAAAGAGGGTGATCCGGCGGTGCCGTAATATAGGGATGTTTGCTATCCATGGAAAAATGCTCGGCGGTCATTTCGCCATATCCTATTGCACCTTCCAGGGCGAGCCCTTTTGCTCTGGTGTCAAAAGCCCTCTTCATTTCTTCTAAAACGTGGCCCTTATGGATTGCCTCCTGGATCATAACATTTAAACTGCCACCTCCCCCCAGGGCCGCAAACCTGTCAGGATAGGCTAGAACAATGGGAATCAGATCTTCAAAACGAAGCTTTAAACCCTGTCCCACGGTCTGAGGCATGGGCAACAGCAGATTTATCCGGGTGTCGGTTGCGTCCATGGCCGAAAGAGCGATCCGGGCTGATTTTTCAAACCGATACTTTCCCGCTCTCTTGGGCCCCACCAGATGATTGTGTGTATCCACATACATCGGTTTTTTTGGCGTGTTCTCATGGAGGGTGCGTTGGGGACTGCCGCTCTGTTCAAGCAATCTTGTGCCTTGCGCTTCTGTTCGGGAGATGTATCCGTCCCGGTTCTGGTCCAGCCGTCTGAAAGCGCGGGCCGGCCCCCGAAACTCGATGCTGGACAAGCGATCGTCATCGTTTCGGTCCATGGCTTCAAAAAGGGATGAGGCCCGCAGGCTGGTGGGAAAGAGTAGCAACCATATGCAAAGCAGGAGCAGCCGGACAAGTACGTCCAAACTTTTCTTCATCACCGACGTTTCAGTAAAGCGGAACATGTCCATGCCTCAACGAAATAAACAGGAAAACCGGGCCGCATATCATTTGTGTAAATGGATCTATTACTGTAGCGGAAAGGATGACAGAAAGTAAACACCATCGATATGGACTCAGACGTCGAATTATTGTATCAAACAGAATCGTCAATTTCTCCCAAATGCAGACCACAAATTAGGATGATGAAAAAATGAAAAACTCAGCTACTACTATCGGTTCAGTCCTTTTTGTGCTTATTCTTCTGGCGAGTCAGGCAACAGCGGCAAACATCACTGAAACGAGTGCCGCCATTGGAGAAGATTGCGTTGCCAGTGGGAATCATTCCACCGCCATGGGTTTAGCCACCACGGCCAGGGGAAACAACTCCACGTCGATGGGTATAGCCACCACGGCCAGTGGGTTTGCTTCCGTTGTTATGGGGCACCTTAGCACAGCTGGCGGATTGTATTCCATCGCTACTGGCTATGGTTCGACAACGGAGGGTGATTATTCCTGGGTGGGAGGCCGGAGAATGCGATTAACGGAGACTGCCGACCACACTTTCGTCTGGGGGTGTTCTGACAACTTGCAAAACATTTCAACGGCCGATGCCTTCCTGATTTTTCCAGCAGGAACTGCCGGAAAAGTCGGTATCGGTACAAAAGCCCCGCAGAACCTGGTGGATTTGGGGGCCACCCAGGGGAAGAAACTGGCCGTTTTCCAAAAGACAACGGGCAATGATTTCTATGGCTTCGGCATATCGCCTGCCACTTTAGAAATATATGCAGGTGTGGTCGCTGACGACAGCAACCCGGCCATGGTTGTCAAAAAAACAAGCGGCAATGTTGGAATCGGAACGAATGCTCCCAACTATTTACTTGAGGTTGACGGTTCGGCAGGCAAGCTTGGGGGTGGTTCTTGGACCAACAGCTCCGATGCGCGCTTGAAGGAAATTACAGGTGAATACGCGGGCGGGCTGGATAAGATCCTGCTTCTCAGGCCAATCACCTTTTATTATAAGGAGAACAATCCCAGGGAACTTCCCGCTGATGAAGGGTATATCGGCTTCATCGCCCAAGAAGTGCGGGAAGTTTTCCCTGAAGCCGTCACGGAAGGACCGGACGGATATCTCGATTTTAATATGCATCCGGTCAATGTGGCGGTCATAAACGCCATCAAAGAACTGAAAGCTGAGAACGATGAAATACGAAGCGAAAACAAATACCTTAAAACAGAGAATGCCAAACTGAAAAAGGATATTGAGAGAATCAAGGAGTTTCTGGGCATCTAGCACAACATGACGCTTGAACGGAAGGAGGCAACCTGATGCTGCCAACCCCCCCCCAATTTCACAGGGTGGGATGAGCACGGCATTATTTTGTGTCAAAAACAAATTTGAAATTCATTGCATAGTTCCATCGGTATTGTTAAAAATGGAAAGAGTCCTGTATCATACAAGTTCCTTATATTTAGAATCTCGGAAATTGCTCAACAACACCATCAGATTCCCAAAACCATGCTATGGAGGAATAAGATCGGTACTTCTTGGTGAGATGAGGCATCCGCGACTAAGTGCTATTGGCAAGAGTCCTCGGCTGCCGATGGATCCTGGGCTCCAATAAACGCTTCAAAAAGCGGTAAAGGAGATAGGGGAACATTATGCGGCCTACAAGAAAACCGCAATGGCTCAGGGAAATCGTATGAAAAGGAGGAGATCAAAAAATGGCTACGATGTTAAAATTCATGGTAGTTCACAAAGATACGGATATCAGTTGGAGTGAAGTGGAGGACAATTGGAAAGAACTGGCCAACGTGGAAAAATGCCTATGGGAACGGACTTGGTATAATAGGCGGGAGGGCGTTCGCTATTGCCTTTGGAGAGCGACGGCCGCCGAAACATTGAAGGAGGTTTTCGGCCAGCTTAATGTGGGCTGGGAGTCAATATTAGAGGTAAAAGAGACTGTTCCGGAATTCTGGAGAACCGAAAGGGACGAATATTTCGAAAGACCCCTATAGATGTGATTATCATCAATGAATTTTACCTTCTTGCCAACGGCCTTGTTTCTGTGCCAGCATACTGAATGTTTGGCATTTGATTGCACAGATGGTCATCGCCCTTAAACCCGCTTGGCAATTCATCTCCCAAAATGAGATGGAGAGCCATTGGCCTGGTGCTACCCGTGGAAAAAGGCACGCTCATCCGCCAACAAGAGCGGGGTCGTTCTCCGTTGTTTCATGAACCTACCGCCCCTTTCTGTTCCCGGAAAGGTAACGCGGAACGGTTTATGTTGTCAAAAACAGAGCATATATGGCCCATTTGTCATTCGTCCGGAATACCGGAATGCGGGGGGGGGGTAATACGATCCTTCTTGAACCTTATGAGTGGGGAACACCCGGCAAAGCCGTGGACAACCAGGCATGGCTAGCGTTCCGGGAGAAGGAGGATAGGATGAACACTGGAACCATGTGGGGATGGATCGGCGGAATCTTTGGCGGTGTTATCGGCCTTGCTGGCGGAGTCGTCGGAACCTATTTCAGCATCAAAAACACGAACGGGCCGCGCGAGCGTTCCTTCATGGTCCAGTCGGCAGCGGTGTGCTGGATCGCAACCTTGACCTTCCTCGGGTTACTTTTCGCATTACCCAATCCGTACCGTTGGTTCGTGTGGATTCCATACAGCATCTTGCTGCCCATCGGCATCATCTACGGCAACCGACGGCAACAGGCAATCAAACAAGAGGAATCCCAGAACAAGAGCGACAAAAATATCGGCGAATAATGGCGCCGAATCCCTTTTCATAGCGTTTCATTTTCAGAAAAAAAGGGCTCGCCGTATATTGGCTAACCCATCTGAGGAATTCGGGGGTGGGGGTGGTTCCGCCTTTTCCATTGGGACTCCTACCTGGATTCCTTATTGTCTTCACATCCAGCCAGTCGCATTTCCCACTGAACATGTTTCAAACCCTATCTACGGCGTAAGAGCACTTGACGTGCTGAATGCATGGTGTTAATGTAAGCCTATCCCTGTAACTATCACTTTAGGGGACCAGAACGACATGGATAGAATAAGGGCACGCGGAACGAAATATTCTCTGCAATTCGATAAGAACCAATGGAGGACAATCCAGCCAGTAATCATTGCTGACATAAGAAATACCTTTCGTGCAAAGGGGTATTTTATGCCCTTTTTTAAAGGCGAATACTATGAACTGTATTCCGTTTTTGACAAACAAACGATCGATCAGGGGCCGTGTGAAGTCGTCGTTGATGTGGGAGACCATAACGTGACGGTGTGCGAAATCGACTTAAAAGGAAAAGCAAATCACGCTATGGACATGTTGAAAGTCCTTATTCGGAAATGGAAAAACAAGTTCAACGACCGTTCACTGGAGCTGACGCCGCTATGAAGAACGAACAGCATTAACATTTCAAATCCTCTCCGTAATATCCGCACAATCCGTAAAATACACTTCCAGAGCACTTTTTCCACCCCAGATCTTCTTGCTTTCCCGCCAGAGATATCCTGGAACGTGCTGAATGAACTCGACTATTTACATAAACTCAGCAAGGATATTAAGAGCACTCATTCTTTTTATTGACATGCCGCCATATAAGGGGATATTTTATCTTCGTGGTAGAGAAAACACAGTTATGATGTCCATGCGAATGTCCCTTCAACATCACTGCAGCTTACGAATCGTTTTGGTATTCATCCGATCCTGACTTTTTATGTGTGAATTCAGCCAGTCGCCGGCGTGTGTAGCAGAGAAACCTTTCAACGCAAAACACAGAGGTGGACGAGATGAAAAGAACACGCTATTTGGTTTTGCTTGGAGCCCTCGGATGTATCTGTCTCCTCATTTCGTGCACCGGGGATTCCGACAATTCGGCACCTCCTCAGGTCAAGGACCGCTTCGTGCAGGCATTTGTGTCGGTCGATGACGATAGCCCTTCCGCCTTCGCGTTGGTCATGGATCAGGACGAAAGGATTTTGTCCGATCTCATACTCCTATTGAACAATGAGCCCATGAATGTCGGCCTTTTCGTGGACGAAGACCTGACTGAGGAACAGGAGGAGGTCTTGTCTGACCCCGGCGACCAGACCGTAAATGGGGGGCCGAGCGGGGACTATCTTCCCTACTACTTTCTGGAGTGCCTGGACGTCAATGAAGGAGAAGCCTTGAATTTCGAAGCGACAGGATGTCCCGGCTGTGTGTTGCACTCCAGTTCAGGTGTAGTACCGAAGAGGATCACGTTGATTGAGCCCCAACCGGATGCGGTTCTGCTCCCAGGCCAGGAGGTCCAAATGGAATGGGCCGGAGGGGAGCCATGCACACATTTTCAGGTCCTTTATATCGGGAGTGACGAAGACATCAGCTATTCTTCTGATTTCCTTGAAGACCAATATGAATACACGATACCTGCCGGAGTCATCCAGGGAGGCCAAGCATACTTGTTTGTGCTTGGGTGGCTTGATCTGGAGGCCACAGTATTGGGAACGAGTGTCATGACGAGTACAATGTGGGACGGGTCCGGAGAGCAAGAAAACAGCCCCGATTCAATAAGTATAGCCATATCTAATCGAACCAGGTGTATCTTTCTGTGCCAAAAAGTCAAACATAACTGCATGGGCGTGGGGGTCAAGTTCCGTGATATGGCAACTCGTAACAAGTATTGTGCGCAATGTGTAGCGGGTTACAAAATCTGCTTTCACCGTTGCTTCAAATTGTACCGGCGGTAAGTAGAGGTTCACATAGATACGATCACACAAATTCTGGACATTGCGAAGAGCGCCAGCGATGTGGCAATCCCCCGGCCTCATCGGCTTTTTAGAATGAAACCATCCGCACCACTACGACGTATCGAACAGCCATAGCAAACCTTGTGGGACAATATGGTGGGAGAGTTGTGGATTCCTCGGGGGATAGCATTTTGAACTATGGTTCTGGCGACGTTAAGCCGGTCGCAAGCACCACAGTACTATTTGGTAAAGGGGGTCTGATTGCGAGAGGAGGGAGCCGCGGAGATTATGAAGCCGTCTGAAGCCATCCACGCAATCTCATGTTTTTCGGAAAAATGCCAATCCGTCTTCTGGACGGATACCGAAATTCCCACAAGGAGGTTTAACCATGCGCAGATGTGATCTGCACCTACCCAGGGCAATCTCTCTTCTGGCCCTCCTGACTGTGCTTCTCTCAGCGGTATCATGCGGAGATGACATTGAACCTACGGGTTTCGCCCCGGACACGGACATTGAAGCTGATGAGTGGGGATACAATGTACCATTTGAATCCGGGTCTCAAATTGATACTGATGTTCTTCTCGGTTTACAAGTACACCTTCCGTGCTATGCCCAGATCACGGCGATTGGAGTTATTGGATTTGTTCCTGCAGCCCCTGATGAATTGACCACCTTCGCTTTGTATGCTGACGCCGGGGGTGAACCCGGTACCTCAATAGCCAGAACTTCGCCAGCCGGAGTGAGCCTGATACAGGGCAAACAGAGGGTGCCACTCCTGATCCCTGAAGTCCTGGCGCCCGGTACCTACTGGATTATGTTGGATGCTACTGCGCCCTGGGGAATTGGCAGCCCAATCGGCCAAGACCCTGGTTTGCCTTTCTTAAATTACAGGTTTTACTACTGCGATTTCCCATGTGACCCTATGCCCTATGACCTGACGGGCCTCACGCACGATTATTCGTTGTCGGCGCTCAACCTATACCTCGTGGGGTACAGCACCTATTGCCCATGATCACCCTATTGTCATTTCCCGCGAGTCCAACATGCGATGGGGCTTTGGGGAGGAAGGCCGGAAACGGTTACCCCATTTTCGGGGACCCTCATTCCTCTGCGCCACTGTAATCTTCGCCCCCCTCATACTTGCTCTTGCGTCTGGGAACCCCTGAAAGACTCCTCGGCCACCTGTTGCGCAATGGCGGGTGCATTCCCTCCAGCACGATTATTGATTATTATGCTGGTCCTGGTGATCTTCCAAAACGCTCAACAACAGCCCAAAAAACGAAAGCAAAGCTCCACCATGAAGACACGGGTGGCCATATTTTTCATCATATCGATCTCCTTGGAATGTGCTTGTTCTATGATACAAGCGAGCCACCCAGAGAGGCCTGAACAATAAGGAAACAAACCATATGCCTTAGAACAGGCCGAGAGGTAAAAGTCAACAATGAGCGATTGAGTACAAACCAGTTATGACTTCGGTTGCAGAATTCTTGATTTCTTTTTGATTCCAGTATGTTCCAATGGGTCAGAAAGCAACATGTTTTTGAGTTGGAAAATGGATGTTGAGGTGCCGCTTTTTGCTTCCTGGCCGTCAGTCCAGAAGGGAAGCTATCTCAACTATCTTCACGTGTCATCACTCAATTTAATGGCAAAAGTGGGGACAGGGTGGGGACAAATCCAGGTTTGACGGCGTCCTTCAACAAAAAAGGTTTACGGCCAAAAGCCATAAACCATTGAAATCCCTTGGTGCTGGGACGGCTACCTAAAAGACACCTTAACTATTTGAATTAATGTGACTTTGAAAGTTAGATTTTTAAAGATACCGTCAAATGTACCGTCACAAGACCGTTGCTGTAACGGATTTTTGCACCAGAGAAAGGGGCTTTTCAACATGGAAGGGAGCCCGGCCTTTTTACGGACTCGGAAAATTATCCTTCAATCCTTCGCCTCAAACTGAATACCCCTGTCACCCGGAAATGGTTCCCGGTGATCATGCTCGCCTTCAATTATTTCATAGGGGATCTCATCAAACGCCTTGCACCTTCGACCATCAATGAAGTGCAGGCAATGGTCACATTGGTTTTTGCCGAACATGAATTCGACATATTCCTTTTGAAGATCGTAAAGCGCTTTTGTTGCTTTCCCTTTTGGCATGTCAGCCCTCTTCTCTCCAGATGATTGATTGTCCCATACATGGGGTTATTTTTCAAACCCCTCACGGGCGCGTATTGATGCCGGAAAAACCTTCAGATCAATTGATTTTCCACCCCAACCATCTTGCTTTCGTGCCATGCGTAACCATTGGCAATCAATAAAGAATCAAGAATTTCATGGCCGATATTATAACTATTCTGTAATCAATCGCTCATTGTTGACTTTTTCGGCCCTGGCTGTTCTAAGGTATATGGTTCGTTTCGTTGTTTGTTGGTCCTGCCTGGGTGGTCAGTTTGCCTTGTAAACCACATAATGAAAAATAAAAAGGGAGTTGCGTTATAGGAAGAGCTTGATGACAGATGACCATTTAAAACAGTTAGGCAGAGTAACCGTTAACTTTCAATTGATGGAAGTATATATTTCATTTTTCTTGTGGGCTCTTGTCGATTCAGAAGACCAAGGGAAAGGGCAGATTCTTACCTCTAAAATGCCTTTTTCAAGAATCTGCGACGTAGCTCTTGCGCTAATGAAACGAAAGTTTGCGGATAACCACGTTGATGTTGTGAGGAGAATCGAACAACACATAAAAAAGGCATCCCAGCTTGAACAAGATAGAAATACTATGCTTCATTCCGTGTGGGCCGTTGGCACCGCAGAAGATCCATCAACCAGGCTAAAATATATTATTTCAAGAAGAAAAGGGTTTGAGGTTGTCGTTGAACAGGTTTCTCCAGGCGATATTCAAAGTATTGCTGACGATATGAAAAAGCTTTCTGAGGAGTTTCTGAAAGACATATTGATTGTTTTAGATTGAAGAAAGCCAAAAAGAAAGCCGCCCATGAAAGCAAGCGAACTCACCAAGCACCTACAAATGCTGATGACCGTATACGGGGATCTGGACGTGAAGCTCTGGCCGTCCAGCGACCAGGGCAATTACAGAGATTGCGCCGTTATCGTGGCCGGTGTTGACAGCAAGGTTTTCCTGATTGATGAAGATGGTGGGAACGGAGATGGACAGGTTCGTGAGGGGTTGCGATAACCCAGATCGGTATAGATTATTTCAAAATTTCAGCAAGAATTGCGTGAAATTTAGTCATCTCAGGCGATCCAAGGATTGTCTTTTTTTTCTTGCAATCATTACCGGTATATGGTAGCTAAAATTCATTATTTTGTTCCATAAGTATCACTTTTTGCGAATGGGGGTTATACAATGGGTAAACCTACCAAATCGTAAGCGATCACGGGGTTTCTTTTAATTCTGTGAAATCCAGGCCAGATCAGGCGACTGTTCTTTGAAATATGCACGCATGGCGTTAACCAAAACCGG
>JANQDY010000188.1 GCA_028278625.1 Thermodesulfobacteriota bacterium | reverse complement strand
GGTGAGGTGAAAAAAATGGCCGCCCTGTACCGCACCCGTTTTGAGCAAATGCTCATAATATCGGCTTGACCGCGTTCTGACTTTTTACGAGACCATCATTTTTCCGCCATAGACACTGTCGAAAAAGGGATTCTCCAAAAGGGCGGCTTCCAGTTGCGCGCCGTCCATGGGATCGCCGCCCTTTGCGACGACCCTTGAGATCAGGTCTTTCAGCATGTAGGTCAGGTCATAGTAGTTGGCACAGTAGTAGTCCAGTTTTTCGTCGGAGCCGTACTTTTCGGCGAAATGTCTTACGAATTGTTTGGTTTTCGGGTAATCGATATTTGGGTCAAAATAGTCGAGTCCGATCAGGAATCCTTCAAATGCCTTACCCGCAATTGCCGCGGCATCGGGGGTGAATTCCACGCCACAGACGGGAACCTTCAGGCCCAGACGCCTGATGTCCTTTACGGTATATCCCACGTCCGTACCGTAGGACCAGATGGCGATGCAGTCGGGTTTTGCCGCTTTGATTCTGGATATTTCTCCCAGGAAGTTGGTTTGTCCCGTTGAAACGAGGGATTCCTCGACGACCTCTCCACCCCATGACTTCCAGGCCTTTGTCGCGGCCTTGTTGATGGTGATGCCCGATTCCTGATTGTAGAAAATGGTTGCCAAGCGGCGGCATCCTTTCTTATCCCACAAGTACTTGAGGACGGCTACGGCACATGCGTCCCCCAAAAGGCGGGTATTGTGCAGATAGGGCTTGTTGAGCAGGGTGGGAGCGGTTCCGCCGCCGTTAACCAGAACAACTCTGTTCTCCGCGCATATGGGTTGAACGGAAGTACAGATGCTGCCATAGGAACCCTGTATGTAAGGAACCTTGTCCATATCGATCAGCTTTCGACAGGCTGCCTGGCCCGCGGAGGTGTCCCCGCTTCGGTGATCCTCTACAACAGGCACCAGTTTGTATCCTGCCACGCCGCCGTCGGCATTGATCTCCTCTGCCGCCAATTCGGCCCCCCGACTCATGGTCACCCCGTACCATGAGCCGGCTCCGGTCAGAGCCAGGATCTGCCCGAATTTAAAAGGTTTAAGGTCCTTATTTTTGGCGTCAGAGGCCAGGGTGCCGCTCACCGGCAGGGCAAAAGCAAGAACCAATAAAGCGATAATGACACGACAATAACGGCCAAGATTCCTTTGTTCCATCCTCTAATACCTCCCTGTAAAAAGTGTATGGTTAACAACATTGTATTTTAACGATCAATGGCATTGTGCAGCCAATTCAACATCTACTGAGTCTTGAGGTTTGGCCTTTGACATTGTTGCCAATATCAAAGCAAGTTTCATTCCAAGGCAAAAGGCTGTTTTGACAAAATTCATTCTGAACGGGTCATATTTGAGCTTGAATGTCAATTTGCCGGAATTTCCATCAAATATATCTCTGTCAGGACAATCGCTTTCTCAGGGAAGGGCCCCCAAGGTGAACGAGGAGATGGTTCTTGTGGTGAACCGGATTTTGGATTTGTATAAAAAAGGTGCATGTTGGCGCTTCGTCACGATACTTATACAGTACCAAGCCGGGAGCAGCGTCAAGGCCCCGAAGACCCTGTCATACCAAGGCACGAACGGGTTGGGCAGGGTATTAACCACAACGGATTTTACGGTGCCGCTGACAAAAGAAGCCTTGGCGCGCCATAAAATATACAAACTCTGACCGCTCCGTCCTTGGGAGGGGAAGAAACGGTGGTGAATCATTGGGACGGGTTTTTCCTGGCAGTACGGTTGCCAATTGACAAAAGACACGAATCTTACTATTTAGTGCCTCTTGGATCTTCATGGGGGCTTACCGAAATCCTCGGCCCATCGTCTGACAAGTGAGGAAAAGAAAATGATGAAATCGCCCGTTCAAGAACCTGATGCCCGTTATTCGCCACGGCGCGGTATGGAGTTTGCTTCCCAGCAAAACCATTAGGAAACAGCGGATACGCCAAAGGAAAGGTGCGTCATGATACCAGAACAGATTGAGATCATAGAGGTGGGGCCCAGAAAAGGTCTCCAGTACTATCAGAAGTATATCAGCGCCCAACATAAGATCTCTCTCATCCAACGATTATTTGATGCGGGTTTTAGGAAAATGGAAGTCACTTCTCTGGTGCATCCGAAAGAAATGCCCCAGATGAGGGATGGGCTTGAAGTGCTGCAGAAGCTTGAAATCGGGCCTGAAAAGATCGGGCAGGTTTTGGTTCCCAATGAAATCGGATGCCGCAACGCCATTGCGTGTGGTGCCCAGGAATTGGTGGTGTGGGTTTACATCACGGACGGGCTCAACAAGCTGTCCCATAAATGTAACAGGTCTGAAACCCTCAAGGAAATCAATTCAATCATCCAGATTGCGGAAGCGAACAACATAACGGTTACGGCTTGGCTCGCGGGTGCCTTTGGTTATCCGGGAATTGACTTTCCGTTTTTGGAAGAGGTGAGGGCATTGGCGGCAAAGTTAATCCTTCTGGGATGTGTCGATGTGTGTCTGGGTGATGAATTCTGCATGGCAAATCCGTTTCTCGTAAAGCGGCATCTCGATTTTTATTATGAAGAAATTGACCGCTCCAAACTGCTCTTGCATTTTCATGACAATCGCGGATTGGGACTGGCCAACATCATCGCCGCATATGAAGCGGGAATCCGCAAGTTTAAGACCTGTATCAGCGGAATCGGCCGTCAAATGGATTTGGGGCTGAAAAAGGAAAACGGAGATCCCCATCGAATATTTCCCACCGTGGCCACCGAAGATTTGGCATATGTTTTTGAGGAAATGGGCATCAAAACGGGCCTTGACCTTGACAGGCTGGTGAACTGCGGACAATATACCGAGGCCCTTTTTGAAAACAAGCTTCACAGCCTGGTGATTGCGAACAATCTCTTGGGATCGGACAAAAATTTTCCGCTGATTTGACCCCTTAGACCCCCAAAACAGGACCGTCATTGATCCCAATCCGGCAAGAATGCACCGCGTTCCACCGCTTCACTCAGATGTTGTAAGGTGATCCCTTTTCCCTTTTTAAAAGGTCGGCTGGGATACAATGATCCCCGCCGACCCATGGCGGTTACGTACGGGCTTCAGCCTTTATGGGAAGCGGCCGAAAGATGCCGATTTTCACAAGGGCCACGGCGACAATGGAAAGGGCAAGGGCTGCCATGTCGCAGTAGGGGTCGGGGTACAGAAACAGAAATCCTGCCACAAAGGCCGTTATCCGCAATAGAAGTGAAGGGATTCCGAAATAGTACAGATATCCTTCCAGAGCGCATGCCAGCATGATGCACCCGATCAAGGCGGTGACCACTGCCAGCAAGACCTCTCCGGTCGGTCCGATCATGATCATGGCCGGGTTCAGGACGAATAGAAACGGAAGAATGTATTTTGATGATCCCAGCCGCATGGAGAGGGCGGCCGTGGACATGGGTTTGGAATCCGCGATTGCGGCGGCGGTAATGGCCCCCAAGGCCACCGGAGGCGTAATATAGGAGAGGCATCCCCAGTATAAGACGAAGAGATGGCATCCCATCTGATTTAATCCCACCTCCACCAAAGCCGGAACGAGCACGATGGCCAGAAACACGTAGCAGGCCGTTACGGTCATGCCGATCCCCAGAACGAAACTGGTGATGGCGCCAAATATCAGGAGAAGCGCCGTGTTGCCTCCGGCAAAGAGCACCAGCTCCCTGGAAAAAGAGTTTGCAACCCCGGTTCCGGACAGGGCCCCCATGATCAGGCCGATGCCGGCAAGTATGGCCGTTATCTGGCCCAGCAAACGACCCGAATTGACGATGAAATCGAGGAATTTCCTGCCGGAGAAGCGCGTCTTTTTTCGAATCATGGCGCAGGCAAACAGGAATATCATGACGAAGAAGGGGGCCCATGACTCGGTGCGCATGTAGAAAAGGATGAACACCAGCAGAAAGAGGGAGCCCAGGAAGAACCACCCCTCTTTTAGCGTATTCCATTTGTCGGGGAGTTCTTCCTTGGAAAGACCGCCGATATCGGCGTGGGCCGCGTGGGCGTCCACCTGCAAAAGAAGGGTCAGATAATAGAGAAAAGCGGGGAAAAACGCGGCCCACATCACTTCCGCATAGGGAACGTTCAGAAATGAGGCGATGAGAAACCCGGCCGCGCCCATGATGGGCGGCATGATGGATCCGCCCGTGGAGGCGCAGGCCTCAACGGCGGCGGCCCATCTGGGGCTGTATCCGGTCTTCTTCATGGCGGGTATGGTCATGGACCCGGTGGTCACCACATTTGAAATAACACTGCCGCTCAGGCTCGCCATAAAGGCGCTTGAGAACACGGCGACCTTTGCGGCGCCACCCCTTGAGTGACCCAGCAGGGAAAGGGCGAAGTCCATGAAGAACTTTCCGCCGCCGGAGGATACCAGGGCAACGCCGAAGATGATAAAGCCCACCAGCAGGTTTCCCACCACCCGCGTTGGGATTCCGATGATGCCTTCCACGCCCATGGACTGATATCTCACCGTTTCCAGCAAGGAGAAAGGACTTCCCCACAAAAACCCCGGCATGTACCCGGCGTAGATGGGATAGAGGGAGAAGATCAGGCATATGACGAAAAGGCTGAACCCGCCCGCGCGCCGGACCCCTTCCAGGGCCAGGAGCCAGAGGACGCCCCCCGCCAGGGTGGGCAGGGGCGGGGCCGCATATTCCCAGCCCTTTGTGAGAATGTCGTATGCGTTCACTCCCAAATAAAGGGTGGCGGTCATACTGATGATGAACAACCCCCAGTCATACCAGGGTACCCGATGTTCGTCCCTTTTGGCCCCCGGAAACACGATGAAGCTGATGGAGAGATAGAAGGTGAGTATGTAGTAATAGTAGGCGTTTCCGATGGGCATGAACCCCCCGATATTCAGGTGGAAGAGCTGGTTGATACAAAGGAGGATTCCAAGGGAGGACATGACGGCCGTTACGGCGTAAGAAAAACCTTTCAGCCTCGGCCCGGAAGCTTCGGACGCTTTTCTTGGGAGAGTATCTGATTGTGCCATGATAAGATCCTATTTCTGGTGTTACCGGTCGAATAAAAGACCACGTCAACAAGGGGAAAGCAATCTCCCGTAAAAGGGGTTCTCTTTCACGGGAGATATTTTGTCATTGGTTTAACTCCAGGGCCCTAGTCGGCAAGTGCCTTTGCCCTTTGTTCGAGCCAGAATTTGGGGAAATTCTTGGATTTGATTTTCTTGGCGTCTGCTTCGGCAACCGCTTTGTCCCAAGCATTTCTGACCTTTTTGAGTTGTTCGAGGCGGGCATTGTTCCATTGGTCGTCCTTTTCGGTCCAAACCCCTTTTTCTTTCAGATACTTTACGGCCCCAATATGAAAGGGGGCGTCCGCGGGGGGAACACCCGCGCCGGAGATCTTCCAGGTGGGCATGACGGCATGGGCCTTTTCGTACATGGGATAGGTTTGATCCAGGGCCTTTATGAAATTATAGACCCAATCCGCATCCGCATCCGCATACACGCTGATCATGGGATAGCGATACCCTGGCAGAAAAACGGGGTTCTCCTTGGAGATCCCGGCGCCCACGGTCTCCTTTTTGGGGCTCAGAAAGGGGGCGATTTTAAGCATCCGTTTCCATCCCTCTTTGTCTTCGGGGGGGAATTGGAGCCAGTAGAGACCTCTCGGCGATGTTTCAAGTTCATACATCAGGGATGCGGATGGGGCCACAACGGAGGCGTCCGTCTTCCCCTGTTTCAGGGCCTTGCAAGCGGCACCGTAACTGGGAAACTCTTGTCTTTTTACATCCTTCCACGTCAGGCCCCCAAAAGCGAGAAATGCCTCCGCCTTGATATTGAGGCTGGGATTGCCCGGAATCCAGGAAACCCGTTTTCCCCTGAGATCTTTGATCTCCTTGATGCCGGATTCCTTGGTGGTGGCCATGGCAGTGCTGGTGGGATGGGCCAGGATAACTCTCAGATCCTGAGGGCCCCATTCTCTGGAAGAGAAGTCATAAAGCCCCTCAACGGCAAAGAAAACTTCATTGGCCAGGAAACCGCAATTGACCCTTTTGGTGGCAAGGGGCATCAATCTGCCGATAGAAGTTCCGGAAGGGAGCAACCGGATTCTGATCCCGTACTTTTTGACAAAGGCATCGGCAATGGCGGATGCCTGTACATAGCCTGAGGCCCCGACGTCATAGCAACTCCACAACATGGTTTTTGGCAGATTCACCTGAGATTCCGCACCAGCACAAGTGAGCAGGCCGAAAAGGATGAGGGAAAGGGACATGGTCAATAGAACAGCACTTTTTTTAAATACGAAACGGGTCATTTTCTTCTATCTCCTTTATGTTGCAAGATGGGTTTTGTGAAAATCAGTGGACGGATTTTCGTTCACGGGTCTATTAGAGTGATGCCACCTCCTTTCCGGCAGGGTTTCAGAGTTGTTTATTGGCGCCTTCAAAGGCTTTCTGGAACGCCGCTACAAAATCCCTGACCGTTGTACCGGCAATTTCCACGTCAGGTCTCTTTAAAACGCTCCCGATCTTTTCTTCCACAATGTCCGGTCCACAGGGACTTCCCCTGAGGACATCCTCCATCTCCTTTAGCACGCCCATTGGGGAGGGATGAAAATCCCCGGTAATGATCAGATCTTCCATGAGACGGTTTCGAACCAGCAAAGTGACCCGGATCAGACCCGCCGGCGCTTTATGTCTCCCTTCGGACTTGACCGTGCCTGTGGGGATGGTCTTGAACCGGGTCCTTTCCGAATTGGCATAAAACCATTGGTCCGAAGTGTATTGCTTCTGGTATTCCATGGCGTATCCGCGCTCGATATCGGTCAACTCCGCCGGAACCAATGCAATGTCCGTTCCAAAAATCTTCTCAACTGTTTCGGCAGCCAGTCTTTCAAGCTCGGACGGGGAGATCCTCCTGCCGGCCTCTTTCTCCAGGCAGGTGAAACGGGCGCCCGGGTCCTTGATCTTCTTGTCCTGGACCTTTTCGGGAGGGGTTATGATGGCATTCTTCAGTACGTTGGGATCCGTGGGCACCACATTGACGAGGAGGCGCATGGTTAAAATGCCTTTTTCAAGCCTCGCGGAAGTGGGCACCAGCTTTCGCCCTTCCACTTCAACGTCGTTGACGGGGCGGTATACCGCTTCTATGCCGAACAGTTCGCGGATGGTGCCGGCAAGAGCGGTCAATACCGTGGGAAAGGCCTGTTCAATGGTCTTTACCGGAACCCACGGCAGGCGGGTATCCAGGTAGAGCACGATAAACACCCCTCCGTCGGGTCCGTAGATGGCGCCGCCGCCGTTCTGTCTTCGGCGGACCACGATCCGCTCTTTTCGGCAGAATGCCAGGTCCAGGGACTTTTCCGGATCATCAACCACGCCGGAGGTGAAACTGCTACCCCGGAAAAAATTGATGAGAGCGGTACTGCCGGCCTTTCGCTCTTCCAGGGCCAGTTCAACGGCCGGGGAAATGCTTGTTGAAAAATCAGCATAAAGGAATTCGGTTGTGATGCGCCTCAGTTGCGCCATCGGGTCCTCCATTCGGTTTTTGGTTTCACATGAATATCAAAAAGTTCTTCCCTTCCGTTGATCAACAACCAGAGGGCCCTTTTCCAGTTCTTCCGTAATACGGATATCATTAAAGGCCAGAAGCGTTTCCTGCTTCAAACGCGCGAGGAGCCTTTCCAACGGGTCTTTTGCGGATGGATTGCCCTGCAAATGCAATTCAAGGTGATCCACGCCATTTTTTTCTCTCACAACAACGCGATAGGGGTTTGCCAATTGGGGGAACTCTTTCAGGATTCCGCTGATCTGGGAGGGCCAGAACTTAACGCCCTTGATTTTGAGCATTTCGTCGGTCCGGCCGAAAACGCTTTTGGGAAGGGTCCATTGTCTGCCGCAGACACAGGTCTTTTCCGCCATTAAAGTGAGGTCTCCGGTTCGGTACCTGAGCAACGGGGCCGCTTCTTTCCGAAGGTGCGTCAGGACCAGTTCACCTTTTTCTCCAGGCGGAACAATCCTTCCGCTTTCGGGGTCGATCACTTCAGCGTAGACAAAATCGTCCATCACATGAAGCCCCCGGGAATGCCGGCAGCTCCTGGCAATGGGAAGGCACAAGGCCATGCCGTAAGAGTCGATGATCACCAGGTCCCTTCCAAAGGCCCCTAAAACCTTTTCCCGGTATCCCTCTACGGATGTAAAGGGCTCTCCACCCACAAGAAGGGTTTTGACGCTGGGAATCCCTTTCCGGGCCAGTTTCATGGCAAAGGTGGGATTGGAAATCAGAACGGATACCTGGTAGTCGTTGATCAGTTTTACGGCCCGGTCCGATTCTCCGGGGCCCAATGGGATGACTTTGGCGCCGTAGAACTCCAGTTGTCCCTGATAAAAAAGGCCGGCCACGAAGAGCTGATATCCAAAAGTGATGGCGCAGATATCATCTTTCCCTACGCCGGCCGCCTCAAGGGATCGGGCACAGACCCGGTACATGTTTTCAAGATCCCTGTTTGTGTAATAAACGGGATAGAGCTCCTGTCCCGAAGGGGAAAAATTGATGCGGGTGACGTTTTCGGAATAGAGAGCGGATTCAGACGGCTTTTTACGCAATTCCGCCAGGATTTCATGGCTCCGGGTAAAAGGGATCCGCTGAAAATCCTCTATGGTCTCAATAGCGGTGAGATCAACCCCCTGTTGTGCCGCCTTTTGGCGGTAAAAAGGGATCCGGTTGAGTTTCAGAAGCTGTGTTTTTAAAAGGGTGATTGTTTTCGAATTCATCTTTGTACCTCGCTTTCGCACGGGGCGGCATATTTATAACTGGGTGCAGTCGTATATCTTACGGGCCAGGAATTGGGCGTTGGTACCGGCGATGTGAAATCCGTCCCGGGCCAGAATCCTTTCAATCTCCGATTCAAAAAGATCCCTGTTGATCAATTGACCTCTCAAGGCATTTTCGATTTCATGTATGGGAGATGTGGGGCGCAGGGGAGAGGCATGAAAATGGCCGGTAATGAGCAGGTCCTTTAACCGGTTAGCCTCTACAAACGCGATAATCCTGACAAAGGGTCCTCCCGGAACCTTGAACTGCATCGATTTTCGAATGACCGTCCGCGGCATGGGACCGAGTTTTTTTTCAGACCGTTCCATGAAAAAGGTCTCATCCGTATATTCCTGTTCCATCTCCTCAAAATACTTCAACTCCTGCTCGGACAACTGCCCGGGCACCAGCTCCGTCTCAAAGATTTTCCGTACCTGATCCACGTAGACGTCCCTGATTTCAATGAGACCCACGGATCTGCCCACCGCCTTTTCCAGATAAGTGATTCTGTCTTGGATGGTCTTGGTTGCTTTGTCCGCGAATTTCTCGGGCGGTGCCGTGATGGCCGATGCGATGAGGTCCGCGTCAGGGGCTTTCACCTGTATGCCGGAACCCAGCTGGACCGCCTTTTCTTCAAAGACGCAGGAACAGGGACCGATTTTTCGCCATTTCCCGTCATCGCATTTCACCTCCACGTCGTTCAATGGCCTGAAACGGCAATCGATGTTGAACCGCTCCGCGATTCCCCGCGCAACGCCGGTCAGGGTTTTTTCAAACATCTCAGATGCATTGGCCGGAACTTTGGGGTTGTCCCTTTTGAGATGAAGGAACGTGAAGGCATAGCCGGTGTCGCCGAAAATGGGCCCCCCGCTTGCGATGACGCGATAGACGGGAAGGTTGTTTTTTTTGCAGAACGGGAGGTCGATTTCCTTTTCCGGATCATTCAAATAAGTGAGCACCAGGCTGGGCACTGAAAATCGACAGAAAGAGACGGTTTCCGGAACCACCCCTTCACTCACCGCCCGCATCAGAACCGGTCTGAAGATGGCGGTTTGTGCATAACTCAACCAGTCCACCTCCAGAAATCTCATTTTGTCCATGGTGTTACCTCATGCTGTGGGCCTTTAAGGGCGCGGATTACTTCTTTGGGACATATTCCCCGTTTCGAACAATGGCCACGACGGTTAAAGGGCCATCAATGCGAAGATACCGATAGGTATGCTTGACCCCCTTGGGAAGATAAACGGCGCAGGGGGTTGTCATGCGATATGTCTCATCCTCCAGCTCCACTTCGATTTCCGCATCCCCTTTCTTGGAGATATAGAGATAAACTTCGCTCTGATCATGGTAGTGCTTGTAAGAAATGGGTTCTGCCTGATGAATCTTGTGGTGAATGCCCCCGGCAACAAAGAAGTCGGCGCCGGGCACCAGCTGGTTATCCATGAGAATCTGGTATTTCCCGGGAACATGGGCATCGAATTGGTCGATGATTTTGGGTTCGGTGACGATGCAGTTCTTGTATTTTTCCGTCATGAGTGATTCCTTATTCTTTAAATGGGTTGTTTGGATCAAGATATCTCTGGTGGTTAAAGCCCCAGTTCCTTTGCAATGACGAGGCGTTGGATTTCCGATGTCCCTTCGGTGACCGTATAGAGCCGCCCATCCCGCCAGTGTCTCTGGATGGGGTATTCCATCATGTACCCGTACCCCCCGTGGATCTGCATGGAATAGGCAAGGATTTTCTGCAGCGTTTCCGCGCAGAACAGTTTGACCATGGCCGCTTCCTTGCGAACCTTTCTTCCTTCCTGGTAGAGTGCCGCGGCCCGATGGGTGTAGCTTCTCATGATGTCGATAAAGGTGCCGATTTCCGCCAGTTTGAACTTGGTATTCTGAAACTTGATGATGGGCTTTCCGAACTGAACCCTTTCCTTGGCGTATTGAACCGTCAATTCATAGGCGGCCTGGGCGGTCCCCGTACAGCGGGCCCCGTAGGTGATGCGCCCCGAGATCAGGGTGTCCGCCAACTGCTCAAAGCCGCCCCCTTCTGTTTCGCCAATCATGTTTTTTGCCGGAACAACGCAGTCTTCAAAAACCAGTTCGCCGGTTTCAGCGGAGCAGTTGCCCACCTTGTCCAGTTTTCTGGAGACGGAAAATCCCGGGGTCCCTTTTTCCACAATAAAGAGGTTGATGCCGACGCCTCTTCTGGATGTATCCGTGTAGGCGGCCACGATCACGTAATCGCAAATGGGGCCGTTGGTGATAAACATTTTTGTGCCGTTGATGACGTAATCATCTCCCTGGCGAAGGGCCTTTGTCTGCAGGGAAGCCGCATCCGAGCCCACGTTCGGTTCGGTCAGCCCGAAGGCACCGATCTTGTCCCCCTTGATGGCCGGAATCAGGTATTTTTCCTTCTGTTCATCACTTCCGAACCGGTAAATGGGCTGGGTGGCCAGTCCGCTTTGCAGCATCAACGCGGCACCGATGCCTGAGTTGACCCGGTTGATTTCCTCCACCATGATACACTCGGTGATTTTATCGCCGCCGCCGCCGCCCAGCTCCAGGGGATATCTGGGACACAAAAACCCCTGCGCGCCCATCTTTTTGAAGAGCTGTATGGGAAAGGTATTGGTCTCCTCGGCCTCGTCCACCAGCGGGGCAATCTCCTTCCGGGCAAAGTCCCGGATCATATCCTTGAAGATCCGGTTTTCCTCTGACAGTCCGTAATTCATGGGTTTGATCCCTCCTGAAAAGTTGTCGCAGGATGCAGATGTTTTGATTCTTCCTCTTTCATGTGGCGTTCTCCCTGAGCTTTCATGCATGCCATTTTTCCGGCATGGTTCATTCCCCGGTAAAGACGGGTTTTCGCTTTTCCAGAAAAGCGTCTCTTCCTTCTTCAAAATCCTGGGTGGCAAAGGCAATGCTTTGCATATTGGCTTCCAACTCCAGATAAGCGGATAGGCTGAGGGGCCAATGGTTGAGAGCGCTCTTGATCATGGCATAGGCCCGGGAAGGGCCTTGTGCCAGGGTTTTCGCGAGATCAGAGACTTCCTGCTCCAGGTTTTCATGGGGTACCACCCGGTTGACCAGTCCCATGGCTTCCGCCTCTTCGGCATTGATAAGCTTTCCGGTCATCATCAGTTCTTTGGCTTTGCAGAGCCCAACCCGCAACGGCAGCAGGTGAAAACCGGCCAGATCCGGCACCAGTCCCACCATGATAAAGGCCTCCCTGAATTTGGCCCTGTCAGAAGCAATGACCATGTCCGATGCCAGGGCCACATGCAATCCGGCGCCCGTTGCAAAGCCGTTGACCGCGGCGATGATCGGCTTTTCCAGTTCCGTCATAAGACGGATCAGTTTTTGAACGTTTTTAAGGCGGTCTCTTCCCTTGGGCGCCGTGATCCCCTTCATGGTGTTGAGATCACTGCCGGCAATGAAAGCCTTCCCGGCACCGGTCATGACCACTACCTTTACCTCGGGGTCATCGCCGATCCGAACAAAGGCATCTTTCAACTCCTCCCGCATGACCAGGTCCAAAACATTCAGACGGTCCGGAAGATTAAAGGTGATGCTTGCGATCCTGTCGCGAATGTCCAAAATGATGGTTTCGTAATCCATTGATTTCCTCTTTCCAATGGTTGCCCATAACGGGTGAACCGATTAAAGTCCTAACCTTTTTCGTTTCCAAAAATGGCCACGGCACTCAGCTGTGGAGGGCCGCCAAAAGTGTGTGAAAGCCCGCGATGAACGTTTTTGACCTGCCGTTCGGGAAGGTCCGCCTTGTACTGGAGTTGCTTGTAGACTTCATAGGTCATTCGAAGCCCGCTGGCCCCCACCGGATGACCGAAGCACTTCAATCCGCCGTCGGTGTTCACCGGAAGCCCCCCTTCCAGTTCAAAGAAGCCTGCGTCAATGTCCTCCTTGGCCCCCCCCCTTGGACTGAAACCGAAATCCTCGTAAATGGCCAGTTCGGTGATGCTGAAGCAGTCATGCACCTCCGCCATGTCGATTTCTTCACGGGGATTCTTGATTCCCGCCATTCGGTAGGCCTGGGCGGATGAGGTTTTCAGCGCATCGAAACTGGTCCAGCCGAACCCTGGCCGGGTATGGGGGAGCACCGAGTCCATGGAGATTCCGAAGCCTTTCATATAAACGGGATCATCCCGGAAATATTTGGCCGTTTGGGCCCGGGTCAAAATGGCGCATGCGGACCCGTCACTGTTTCCGCAGCAGTCAAAGAGCCCCAAGGGGTAGGCGATGATCGGTGCATTCACGACTTTCTCAAGGGTGATGGTGTTCCGGAAATGGGCCTTTGGGGACATGCTTCCGTTTCGATGGTTCTTCACGGCGATTTTTCCGATGGTCTCTTTGCCTTGCTCCATGGTAAGGCCGTATTTGTGAAAATAGCTGGTGGCGATGAGGCCGAATGATCCGGGTGCCGTGCGGCGCGCTTCATAGACCGGATGCATGCCGCGACCGGTTCCCAAACCGGGATAGCCCGTATCTTTCAGTTTCTCCACCCCTATGGCCATCACCACATCATAAACTCCGGCGGCCACGGCCATGGCCGCTTCGATCAACGCGATATGGCCGGCGGTACAGAAATTCTCGTTTCGTATGATGGGAATGTTCTTGAGTTTCAGGGTGTCGGCGATGGTGGCCCCGCCCAGCCCGTTTACCGGTGCATACATTTGACCCACCCAGCAGGCCTGAATGTCCTCGGGGCCGATGCCCGCGTCTTCAAAGGCTTCATAGGCGGATTCAATGGCCAGATCACCGGCCCCCATTCCCCATCTTTCACCGAATTTGGAACATCCCATGCCGATAATGGCAACGCTGTCTTTAATGCTACCCATGATTGGCTCCTCCGTTTCTCAGGGGACGGCACTTCCAGAAATAGTTGTGAAAATTCGCGCCCTCATAAATTCTTCTGAAGGTGAACTCCACGGGCAGCCCCACTGCCACCTTCTTGGGATTACAGTCGGTCATCATCAAATAGAACCTGGTACCGTCTTCCGTTTCAAAAACGGTCTGGACCACTACCGGGTCATCACTCCTCCCAGCCAGCTGATCCCGGGTGAAGGAGAAGACCTTTCCCTCTTTGTTTGAGTAGCGGACAACCTGGTAATCATCCTTGGCGCGGCACTGGGAGCAGATTCTCTGGATGGGAAACTCGGTTCTCCCGCATTCGTTGCATTTGCTGCCGTAACACCTCAGAATGCTTTTCTGGTCCCGCCAGTAAGCGGAATTGGATGGGAACAGGCGAAAGGGCTCACCTGCCGCGGGTTCAAGAATTCCTCGAAAGCTCAACATCTTTTCATAGGAAGGCAATGCCATCTTGCTTTCGAGATGGCCTTTGACCCCACGGCGCGGTTTGAGGGCTTTGATTGCTTCGGTGACCCGTAACAAAAATGCGTCCCCGCCGTCCCCATAGGCGGCCATGAGGATGGTATCCCCCGGTTCGGCGGTTTCAAGCGCCGATACCAGAAGCAGGATGGGATGGGCAACGCCGGTGTGTCCCACTGCGTCGAGCAGGTTTCCTTGCAGCTGTCTGTCAGGGTCGAATCCCAGTTTTCCGGCCAATGCAGCGGCAGATCTGAGATCCGGTGAAGGGATTACCAGCTTGGTACAATCAGCGGGTTTCATGGAGGACTTGGCAAGAATGTTTGAAATGACTTCCTTCATGGCCGCCATATAACCTTCGGTTACCACAAATCGGCCTTCCCCCATTCTGATGAACCGATCCTCTTCATTCCGCCACACATCCACGATCTCCTTGTTGATGGTGACGGATGCTTCAATGCTGGCAACCACTTCTTCCTTTCCGATCATTAATGCTGCGCCGGCATCCCCAAAGAGCTGTTCCTGATCGGAACGGGGGGACGCCAGGCGGCAGTCGGATGCGGCCACCAGGTATTGGGTCCCGGAACCTGCCTTTACACCGTCAACCGCGGCCCTGAGAGCGGATGTGCCCGCCCGCAGGGAGTTGGCAAAATCAGCGGTGATAACTGTTTCATTCAGGTCCAGCACCGTGGCCGCCAATCCGGCGGAAAGCTTCTCCCGGTAGGGGGCGTTGGTGGTCGCCAAAAAGAGCCCGTCCACCCGGTCTCTTTCCATATCCCCGAGACAATCGGTAGCCGCTGCCACCGCCATCGTCAATGTATCTTCATCATTGTTGGCAACACTTCTTTCTCCCTTGAGCGAGCCTCTTCCCCAAGCCTTTGCGACGAGGTCGCGGCTTAACCGATAGATGGGTATGTAGGCGCCGAAGGATGTGATTCCGACCATTTCCTCTCTCCTTTCACTTGGGTTCCGTATGATGGACCGTCAAAACCCCCCTCAGAGGGTTCCGGCGGCATGATATTCTCCAAAAACCTGCCGGAGTGCGTCGCAGATTTCGCCCAGAGTGGCGTAACACTTCACGGCTTCCATGATATGGGGCATGAGGTTTTCATCCCCCCTGGCCGCTTTTTCCACGGCCTTTAACGCACCATCGACCTTTGGGCCGTCTCTTCTTTCCTTGAGGGATCTCAGACGTTGCACCTGTCTTCGTGCCACGTCCGGGTCGGCTTTGAAGAGTGTGGCTGCCACTTTCTCGGCAACCGTGTATCGGTTGACACCCACGATGACCCTTTGGTTCTGTTCAATGTCCTTTTGAATTTCATAGGCCCGGGTTTCAATTTCTCTCTGTATGTAGCCGTTTTCAATGGCTGAAATGGCCCCCCCCATCGCTTCTATTTTTTCCATGATGGCAATGATTTCCCGTTCCATGCTCTGTGTGAGGCGCTCCACGTAATAGGATCCCCCCAAGGGGTCCACCGTGTCGGTGACGCCCGCTTCGTGGGCCAGTATCTGCTGGGTCCGAAGGCTCAGCATGACCGATTTTTCCGTGGGAATCGCCAGGGCTTCATCGTAGGAACAGGCGGCCAGGGACTGTGCTCCTCCCAGCACGGCCGCCAGGGCCTGGTATGCCACGCGGATGAGGTTGTTTTCCGGCTGTTGGGCCATCAGGCTCACCCCGGATGTCTGAGTATGAAACCTGAGCATCCATGATTTGGGGTTTTTGGCATTGAACCTGTTTCGAAGAAGATTGGCCCAGACCTTTCGGGCGGCTCGGTACTTGGCGACTTCTTCAAATATCTTGTTATGGGTGTTGAATATCCAACTGATCCGGGGGGCAAAGGCATCAATGTCAAGACCGGCTTTGAGACCCGCTTCTATGTAGGCAACGGCGTTTGAAAAGCTGAAGGCAATTTCCTGAACCGCGGTGCAGCCTGCTTCCCGCAAATGGTATCCGCCGATGTTGATGGTATTCCACAAGGGCACGTGGCGGCTGCAGAATTCAAAAATGTCGGTGATGAGCCGCAATGACGGCCTTGGTGGATAGATATAGGTTCCCCGGGCCGTGTATTCTTTCAGGATGTCGTTTTGAATGGTGCCGCGAAGCTTCTGAGAGGAGACACCCTGTTTTTCGGCAACGGCAATGTACATGGCCAGTAACACCGAGGCCGGGGCATTGATGGTCATGGAGGTGGATATTTGACCCAGGTCCAAACCCTCGAACAATACTTCCATGTCCCTAAGGGAATCCACGGCCACGCCGACTTTTCCCACTTCCCCTTCGCTCATGGAATGGTCTGAATCGTAACCGACCTGGGTGGGAAGGTCGAAGGCCACTGAAAGGCCCGTCTGCCCCTGGCTGAGAAGGTACCGGTACCGCTTGTTGGTTTCCTCCGCCGTTCCGAATCCGGCATACTGTCTTTGGGTCCATTGGCGACCCAGGTACATTGTGGGATGGATGCCCCGCACATAGGGATATTCCCCGGGAAAACCGATGTCCGAAAGATAGTCAACGTCTGCGATGCTGTCCGGCGTGTACAGCAGTTCAAAGGGATCTTCCCGCCACTCCGTGCCCCGTTGTTGCACCGGCTTCCTGATGGCATCATCCATCCACCGTTCTTTGGCCCTGCGAATCTCGTTTGTATCGCTACCCATTTTTTCTGGTTTTTCCTTTCTTTCGTTTTAGTTGAGTTTCAGGAAATCCTATGATTCTGAAAGGGTGTTCTTTATGAAGGTTTCTATTTCGCCGATCATTGTGCCGGGTCCGAAGACCTCGGAAATCCCTTTTTCTTTCAGATAAGCGACGTCTTCTTCCGGTATGATGCCGCCGGCAAGCAGCAGAACATCATCCATCTCCCTTTTTTTGAGAAGACCGGCCACCTTGGGCAACAGATGGTTGTGGGCCCCGGATAAGATGCTTAAGGCGATGACGTCGGCATCTTCCTGGACCGCCGTTTCCACGATCTGTTCAGGCGACTGCCGAAGTCCCGTATAGACCACCTCCATCCCCGCGTCCCGCAAGCCATGGCAAATGACTTTGATTCCCCGATCATGGCCGTCCAGGCCCGGTTTTGCCGCTAGTATTCTTATTTTGCCGTTCATTGGTATCGCTCCTTGAATGCTGGATTACAGCGGTATGTTACCGTGCTTTTTGGGATGACACGTTTCATGTTTATGGGTCAGAAGTTGAAGGGTCCTTTCAAGGTACCGCCTTGTGGCCCTTGGATCGATGACAGCGTCCAGGTGCATCCGTTCCGTGGCATCGTATGGGTTGGCGAATTTCTTGCGATACTCGTTCACCTTGGCCGCTCTTGTGGCCTCGGGATCATCGGAATTCATGATCTCCCTTGCGTAGACAATTTCCGAAGCCCCTTCCGCTCCCATCACCGCCACTTCCGCCGAGGGCCAGGCCCATACCTGGTCCGCCCCCAGTTCTTTGCTGCACATGGCCTGAAAAGCACCACCGTAAGCTTTTCGAATGATGACGGTGATTTTGGGAACCGTGGCCTCGGAATAGGCAAAGATCATTTTGGACCCGTGCCGAATGATCCCCGCGTGTTCATGAATGACGCCCGGCAAATATCCCGGTACATCCACGAAATTCACCAGTGGAATATTGAAACAATCGCAGAAACGCACAAATCGGGCCGCCTTGTCAGAGGCGTTGCAGTCCAGGGTTCCGGCCAGAAAGCGCGGCTGGTTGGCGACGATTCCCACGGTGTTGCCGCCGATCCTGGCAAAACCGCAGATGATGTTCCTGGCGTAAGCGCTTTTAATCTCCATGAAATCGCTCCGGTCCACCACCCTTGAAATGATCTGGTGCATGTCAAAGGCAGCCTTCCGGTTCCGCGGCAGAATTTCAAGCATCCCATCATCCAGCTCCGGGCTTTCGGGTGCTGCCTTCGGCGGTGCCGGCAGATCCGGATTGGTGGGTAAAAATGAGAGGAGCCGGCGGACCTGTGCCATGCACTCGGCGTCATTGGCAAAATAGGCATCGCAGTTGCCCGACAATCCGGCATGAACCTTGGCGCCTCCCAGACGTTCCATGTCAATGGTCTCTCCGGTCACCGTTTTGATCACTTTGGGGCCGGTGATGAACATGTAGGAGGTTTTATCCACCATCATGGTGAAATCGGTCATGGCCGGTGAATAGACCGCACCGCCGGCGCAGTTGCCCATGATCACGGAAATCTGAGGGATCACCCCGCTGGCCCCCACATTTTTCTTGAATATCCGCCCGTAGGCCGACAGGGACGCGGCCCCCTCCTGAACCCTGGCACCCGCCGAATCGTTGATGCCGACGATGGGAGCCCTGGCCTTGATGGCCATATCCATGATGTTGCAGATCTTCTCGCCGTGGGCCGCGCCCAGACTGCCGCCCATGACCGTGGCGTCCTGGGCAAAGGCAAAGACCTCCCTGCCGTCCACCCGTCCGTATCCGGTGATCACACCGTCACCGGGCAGGGTTTTCTCCTGAAGCCCGAAATCCTGGCACTGATGGCGGACCAGAAGTCCTACCTCAAAGAAACTTCCGTCATCAAAGAGCCTTGACAGGCGTTCCCGGGCCGTCAGCTTGCCCTTTTGGTGTTCCTTGTCGATACGGCGTTGTCCGCCACCCATTTTGGCAGTCGCTTCTTTTTCAAGAAGCTCCTGCAATAAAAGATCCATTTCCATTTCCAAATACCAGGTCCCTCTAAACGCTCAGGCGCTTTTTAAAAGTCTATCCGTCGGCTTCCGTCGGGCGGAAACCGACGTCCTCATAACGAAAATTGGATGGTCTGCCCCTCATGCCCCTTGAAACTCGGGGGCCCTCTTTTCAAAAAAAGCCTGCATCCCTTCGGTCCGATCCTTGCTGGTAAACAGCAGGCATTCCACCAGTGCCTCATAGGCCAAGCCCGCGCTGAGATTCACATCCTGCCCCAGGTCAATGGACTTCTTGGCCCATTTCAGGGCTAAGGGGCTTTTTTCCGCGATTTTGGCGGCGATCCCCAGCGCCATTTTTTCCAGCCCATCATGGGGTGAGATTTTGTTGATGAGTCCTATGCGGTAGGCCTCGTTGGCATCGATGATGCCGCCGGTATAAATCATCTCCTTGGCAAGTCCTTCGCCCACCAGACGGGTCAGGCGCTGTGTGCCGCCGCCACCCGGAATGATCCCCAGCAGGATCTCGGGTTGTCCGAACTTGGCGTTCTCCGAGGCAAACCGCATGTCACAGGCCAGGGCCAGTTCAAGGCCCGCGCCGAGGCAGAGTCCGTTCACCATGGCAATGGTGGGTTTTTCAAGGTGGTGAAATCGGGTGTAGAGCCCCTGTCCCAACGTCTCCAGAAATCGCTCCAGCTCAAGGGGGGTGAAGGTGGACAGTTCAGTTAAATCAGAACCGGCGACAAAACTCTTGTCCCCTTCGCCGGAGAGAACAAGCACCCGTGCGCCCGGGTCTGTTTTGACATCGGACAGGGCGTGGGCTATTTCCATTCGTGTCTTTCGATTAAGGGCGTTTCGTTTCTGGGGCCGGTTGACGCTGATTCGCGCAATCCCCTCTTTTTTGGTATAAATGATGTTTTCATAATCCATCAGATTCCTCTCGTAGAATTTGGGACATATTAGAGCGATGAAATTGTCTATCAATAAACAAGGGATTCGGGCGCCGGACGGCGTGTTTATGGGGAGGCGGTGGGAGGCGTTATCAGGCGGTGGTCAAAAAAATCTGGTCCGCCCGCAACTGGTTTTTTCGGTTAAGACTGTTGATGACATGCTCCATTCCGTGTCTGATATGCTTTCGCGTCACCTGAATGGCCTCACCAATGTCCGATCTCCGAAATGCGTTCAATAACTCCCGATGCTCCTTTAACACCGCTTTGATGCGATCATCCCCCAAATATTCCGCTCTGTACTTCAATGCCATCTGCTCAAGAATTTCACCCAGCAATCTTTGAATCACCTCATTTTTGCCGAATTCGCAGATCTTTAGATGAAATTTGCAGTCGAGCAGTATCAGTTCCCTTCGACTTTCAGCCTGAATGGCTGCACGATGTTTCTTAAAGGTGTTGTTGATGTCATTGAGGCTTTTGGCATCCAGGTTTTCCATGATGGCGGGAATGGAAAAGACTTCAAGGGCTTCCCTGGCCTGGTAAAGATTCCTCACCTCGGTTTCCGTTATGGCTTCAACAAAGTACCCTCTGTTGGGTATGTATCTGACCAGCTTTGAGGCTTCGAGCCTGCTGAGCGCCTGAATGACGGGGGTCACGCTGATGTTGAGTCTCTTTGCCAAATCATTGTAAACCAGCTTTTGGCCGGGTATCAATTCGTTGAGATAAAGCATCCTTTTTATCTGCTGGTATGCTTCTTCCAACGCGATGCCCCTTTTCGGTTTGCTCTTGCTCAAATTGCCCCGTTTTTCGGTTATCATCTTTATGCTCCTCCATCTCTAAAGGTTGTGCCCTTTTTTCATTTGTGGTTTGAAGCGCCCGTCAAATGAAGGGTCTCGGAAGCGATACGCCCAAAGATCATAACACGTAAAAGACCTGGGTCAAAAGACAATAACGTTTCCGTGGTCGGATATGATTCAACCTTTCCTAGATGCTAAGGTGCAGATCAAATATGATTAAATTTATAATCTAATAACGCCCATCATGTCAAGGGTTTTTTTGGTGCGAATGCTGTTTTTAGTGATGGATGGAAGGGAAAATATTATGCTAAGTGATACTTAACATATTGTAGAAATTATTATTTATATTTATGATATAGGTAATAAAATCCGGCGCTTTGTACTTTTTCTCGGCGTGGTTGGGTAAAATGGTCTCTCTCGGAAGCGGTGCTTCCGGATATTGGTTGAAATCAAATTTTTTTCTTGACACGGAAACAAAATTTAATTAAATATGTGATCAAATAAATTCGTGGATGGCAAAAGATACCAATATAAGTGTTCTGCCCCGGAGAGGGGCAAGGGGAATTGAAAATGGATATACGAGAAGTTTTTGTGGTTGGCGGCGGCACCATGGGCAATGGTATCGCACAGGTCTGTGCGCAATCGGGCATTTCCGTGGTGCTGTGCGATATTTCCGAAGAAGTACTTGAAACTGCGGTCAAAAAAATAAACTGGTCTGTGTCAAAATTCGTTGAGAAAGGGAAGGTTTCAGGGACCGTGGAAGAGATCATGTCCAGAATAACCACTTCCACACAATATGATGCGGCCGAAAATGCGGATCTGGTTATCGAAGCGGTCTTTGAAAGCCTTGAGGTGAAACAGGATGTCTTTGGAAAGCTGGGACCAATTGTTGGCCCCAATGCGATTCTGGCATCCAACACATCCGCGATCCCCATCAGCCAGATAGCGGCCGGTGTCCCGCATCCGGAGAATTTCATTGGATTGCATTTCTTCAATCCGGTCCCCATGCTGAAAGCGGTGGAGGTGATTCGGGGTATTGAAAGCACCGATGAATCCGTGGCCAGGGGGGTCTCCTTTGTGGCGCATCTGGGAAAAGAAGCCATCGTGGTCAACCGCGATATTGCCGGCTTTATCCTGAACCGGATCAACATGCTCTCCAATATGGAAGCCATGCGGTTGGTGGAGCAGGGGGTTGCCAGCGCCGAGGATATCGACAAGGGAATGCGCCTCGCTTTCGGCCGTAAAATGGGGCCTCTGGAGACATCGGATCTGGTGGGGCTGGAAGTGCAACTGATGGCCTACACAAACGTCTATGAAGAGGAAAAAGATCTCCGGTTCTATCCCCCATCCATTTTGCGGCGGAAAGTACTGGCCGGTCATCTGGGTCGAAAGACGGGCAAGGGATGGTATGAATACAACGAGGACGGATCCAGAAAAAGCGAATAGGCCATGTTAATAAGGTGGGGACATGAATATCAAACACATTGATCACATCGGAATCGCGGTAAAAAGCCTGGAAAAGGCCAGCGCCTTTTATACCGATGCCATGGGGCGCGCCATCATGGGCACCAAAGGCAACCAATGGTGTCTTAACGGAGTTGTGCCAGCGTTAGGCGCTTGTCGGTTCGTCCCGGAGGGGAGGTGGTAAGCGATATCTGCGGCTGTTGTTTTTTGAGGAAATTCAAGACTCTTCATAACCCCACAAAAGAGGTGAGTAATTATGAAAAAAGCGTATTCGATACTGTTGGGATTGTTGTTCATGTTGATGGTGCCGGTTTTAAATTTGGCCGGTGCAGCCGATGAAGTCATGAAACTGAAAATGCAATGCGCCTATCCGCCCGGAGACGCGACATACGATGTGCACACGAAAAATACCGCGAAACTCATCGAAGAGGCCGGCAAAGGTAAGATTAAGATTGATATCTTCGCTCCCGGCGCCCTTTGTGATGTCAAAGAGATGGTGAATGCGGTTTCCCACGGCATGATTGATATCGGTGTCATTTACGGCCCGAGATATTCGGGTAGCGTGCCGGTTGGTGACGTGGAAGGAGGGCTTCCTTTCAGCTGGGTTTCAAAGGATCAGGTTGTGGAACTGTTCTGGGACCCCAAATACCGGCTCATTGATGTCATCAGGGAGGGATGGGATAAGAAGAACATCTATTACTTAGCTCCGAACGCCTGCGGAAGCTATCCCTTCAATCTGACATTTCCCCTTCACAAGATCTCTGATTTCAAGGGCCACAAGATCCGGGGTATGGGCGCTGCCGGCCAATGGTTGCGGCTGGCGGGGGCTTCACCCGTCGTGATTCCCGGTGGGGAGATCTACATGGCCATTAAACTGGGGACCATCGATGGAACCCCGTTTCCGCCCATGATACTCGATACGCTGAAACTCAAGGAAGTGGTTAAATACGTGATTTTTCCCGGACTCGTGGCGCCGCCCCAAACCTGCACCATCATCAACAAGGATGTCTGGAATTCCTTGCCGGAGGATGTGCGCAATACCCTGAGTGACGATAAGTTGATCATCGACAACTACATCAAGAACGGAGATCTATACCAGAAGAGAGACGATTCGGCCCTTAAGAATGCTCAAGAGTATGGCGTAAAAACCATTACCTTATCCGATGATCAGATGAAGGAAGGGCGAAAGCTGGCGGTGGAAGTCTGGGACAAAGTGGGCGAGAAAGACAAATACTCAAAAAAAGCGGTTGGTACGTTGAAAAAATACATGAAGGAAAAATCGCTCATGTAACCCTTGAACATGGGATTTCCATTTTCTTCGGAGGGTTTTCCTTTTAAGGCGAAAACCCTCCGTAATCAATGATCCGCGGGTTTAGCGGCCAAACCTTTTTGAGGGTGAAGGAAGGGAAGATGACGAGAACTCTGGACCGCTTTTTGGCGATTGTAGATACCATCAATACCTGGACCGGAAAGGCAGTTTCACTGATTATCCCACTGATCATGCTCATTGTATCCTATGAGGTGATTATGAGATATGTTTTCCGGGCCCCCACCATATGGGCATGGGATATCAATGTGCAGCTTTTCGCACTCGTCGTCTTTTTTGGCGGGGGCTACGCTCTCATTCAAAAAAGTCATGTGAATATCGATATCCTTTATTCCCGGCTGTCTCCCAAAAAACAGGCCATGATGGATTTAATCACCAGCCCCGTCTTTTTCCTTTTTTTCATCATCCTGTTCTGGAAATTTGCCAGCATGGCCTCGGATTCCATCGAAGAGCGGGAGGTCCTGTCCACCATTCTTGCCCCCCCCATATATCCTCTTAAGATACTGGTCACCATTGGCGTCTTCTTTTTTTTCATGCAAGGGGTTGCCAAATTCATAAGGGATTTGAGGGCGGTGCTTTCAAAAGAAAACCAGGAAGCGTCAGAGTAGGGGACTTCTCCAAACCGCCGTCCCAAGGTCCAAGACCGTGAAGTTTTTCCGAGGTGATGCCCCCCTAAACAGATGATCGAAATCATGGTAACCACCTTTTGAAAGGATTTTGAATGTAATGAGTATTGAACTCCTGACAATTGTCATGATATCGGCCCTCCTTGCAACCCTTCTGCTGGGGCACCCGCTGGCGTTTACCCTGGGTGGCATCGCCATGGCTTTCACCATCGGCGTGTGGGGACCAAAGGGCCTTTACATGGCTGCCACCACCGCAATGAGCCAGGGGACCAATGAAATTCTACTGGCCGTACCGCTGTTCATCTTCATGGGTGCCATGCTGGAAAAATCAGGAATGGCGGATGACCTCTACGACATGATGTATCGGTCATTCGGTTCTATAAGGGGCGGACTGGCCATCGGCACGGTTGGCATTTGCACCATTTTTGCCGCCATGGCCGGGATCAGCGCCGTTGCAACCGTTACCATGGGCATGATCGCGCTTCCCAGTATGTTGAAGCGCGGTTATCATAAGAATATGGCCGTTGGCTGCATTGCCGCGGGGGGTGCCCTGGGAATCCTCATACCTCCCAGCGTGACCATGATTCTTTATGCCCTCCTGGCGAGGGAATCCGTGGGAAAGCTCTTTGCAGGCGGCCTGGTCCCCGGTCTTGTTCTGGCGGCGTTTTTTGTGGCCTATATCGGCCTTCGATGTCTCATTCAACCGCGTCTTGCCCCTGCTCTGCCCGTTAATGAGCGTCCGAACTGGAAAGAAAAGCTTCGGTCATTGAAGGCGGTTGTAGGGCCGGGAATCCTGATTCTGGTGGTCCTAGGTTCCATCTACGCGGGCATCTGCACACCCACGGAAGCCTCGGGCATCGGAGCCCTGGGAAGCGTTATCGTGGTCCTTCTAAAAGGGAATCTCAAACTGACGACATTTTTGGAGGCATGTTACGGCACATGCCGGATCACGGTTATGGTCATGTGGATCGTCATTGGCAGTTCCTGTTTTGCCGCCATTTACAATGCCGCGGGAAGCCAGGAACTGGTGACCAATATTCTGGCCGGCCTGCCGGGTGGCCGCTGGGCCGTATTCATTTTGCTTCAGCTTCTCTATTTCGTGCTGGGCATGTTTCTGGATCCCACCGGGATCGTCATGTTATGTACACCGGTTTTCGTTCCGGTCATCGTCAAACTGGGCTTTGATCCGGTCTGGTTCGGCATAACGTTTATCGTCAGCATGGAAATGGCTTACATAACACCCCCATTCGGATTCAATCTCTTCTATTTGAGAAGCGTTGTGCCCGAAAACGTATCCATGATGGATATTTACAGATCCGTTCTGCCGTTTATTTGTCTGCAAATCCTGTGTCTGATTTTAATATCCGTTTTTCCCCAGTTGGTGCTTTGGCTTCCAAACCTTATCAACTGAAAGCTTGGCTTCTTGTTTGATCTTTGGGCCCACCTGGGAGAATGCCAATTGGCAAATTTATAAGGAATGAAGGGAGATAACAATGAAAACAAAAGCCGCCGTCCTATATGAATATAACAGACCGCTGGTCATTGAAGAACTTGAACTGGATCCTCCAAAGGAAAACGAGGTACTGGTTCAATACAAGGCCGCCGGTCTCTGTCATACGGATTTGTCGATTCTCCACGGAACCCTGCCGATGCCCCCGCTTCCCTGCGTTGCCGGACACGAAGGCGCCGGCGTGGTTGTGGAGGTGGGCGAAAAGGTGAGAAAGGTCAAGCCGGGAGACCACGTTCTTGCGGTTTGGGTCCCTGTTTGCGGCGGGTGTACCTATTGCCTGAAAGGGCAGCACAATCTCTGTGAGGAAAAAGACAAGGTCAGAGGCGGTACACTGCTGGACGGCACATATCGGTTGAGAAAAGGTGATCTGAATATTCATTCCATGATGGGTGTTGGCACTTTTTCCCAATACAATGTCCTGGATGAGCGGAGCGTATTGCCCATTGACAAGGATCTGCCACTTGATGTGGCCTCAATTGTCGGCTGCGCCGTTATCACGGGGGTGGGTGCTGTTCTGAATACGGCGAAGGTGGCACCCGGTAGCACGGTGGCCGTGGTGGGGACCGGCGGCATCGGGTTGAACGTCATTCAAGGGGCGGTTTTGGCCAATGCCACGACAATTATTGCGGTGGATGTGCTGGACAATAAATTGGCCTTTGCAAAGGAATTCGGCGCCACCCACACCGTCAATGCCGACAAAGAAGATCCCGTTCTAACCGTAATGGAGATTACCGACCAATTGGGTGTCGACTATGCCTTTGAAGCCCTTGGAAAATCGGAGACGGCCAAAACGTGTTTTGCCATGGTTCGAAGGGGGGGGGTTGCCGTTATCGTGGGTGTCCCCGGACTTCAGGAGAAACTGACCCTTCCCATGTTTGAACTACCGCTTCTCGAAAAATCGATTCTCGGAAGTTACTACGGATCCTGTGACGGCAGGGTCCATTTGAACGTACTTCTGGACCTCTACCGGAACGGCAGACTCAAATTGGACCCGTTGGTGACGGGACGGTATCCTTTTGGGGAAATACAAAGGGGGTTCGAGGATTTGGCAGCGGGAAAGAACGCAAGGGGCGTTGTTCTTTACGGGGATTAGATCCGGTTTTGAATGATAGGGATGACATTCTTGTTCGTTAATAACGATAAACAACAGAGGTTCTAATGAATACCATCATCAGGGTAGATATGAATAATTGCCACATCCGAGAAGAGCGTTGTGTCGAGGAATTTTCCCTTCTTGGGGGCCGGTCTTTGATCGATCGAATGCTAACGTTGGAGGTGGACCCCACAACCCATCCGTTGGGAATGGGTAACAAATTGGTATTTGCACCGGGACTTTTTGCGGGCAGCTCGGTGCCCAATTCCGCCAGATTGTCCGTGGGGGCCAAGAGCCCATTGACTTTCGGAATCAAAGAGGCCAACGCCGGTGGTACGGTGGCCTACAAATTGGGCAGGCTCGGGGTGAAAGCGATTGTTGTGGAAGGTCAATCCGATCCGGGGAGCCACGTTCTGGTGGTTCAAAAAGAGGACATCAGGCTGGAAGCAGCTCCCGAATTGACGATGCTGGGCAATTACCAAGTATGTGAAAAGTTGAGGGAAAGATATGGCCGGGTGGCGATCGCTTCCATCGGGCCTTGTGGCGAAATGGGCATGAGCGCCGCCACCGTTGCCATAACGGATACCAATGGTCTTCCCAGTCGTCACTGCGGCAGGGGCGGACTGGGCGCGGTCATGGGATCCAAGGGGCTTAAAGCGGTTGTGATCGACGATACCGGGTGCAAAACCCGGAAACCCGTGGGGCCATGGCTTTTTAAAGCCAACCGCAGGGAAGTGGTCCAAACCATTCAAAACAACCCTCGCACCGGATTTTTCAGATCCCAGGGCACGGCCGGGATGATTGCTTTCGCCAACGAGCGTGGCAGTTTGCCGACACTGAACCACCGAAAAGGCTCTTTTGAGGGATTTGACGGCATTTCATCCCGCAAGATGGCCGAACTTCAGGAAAAGCGAGGCGGAAACATGACCCACGGGTGTATGCCCGGATGCCTTGTCAAATGTTCCAATATCTATCATGACAAATGGGGGAGATACCTCACCTCGGGACTGGAGTACGAATCTCTGGCCATGATGGGCGCCAACCTGGGCATTGACGATCTGGATACGGTGGCGGCCATGGAACGTAAATGTGACGACTACGGACTGGACACCATTGAAGTGGGTTCGGCAATGGGGGTTTTGGGGGAGTGCGGCCTTTTCGAGTTCAGTGATGCAGCTCAAGCCATGTCGCTGGTGAACGAGATCGGCCAGGGGTCTGTTCTGGGGAGGGTGCTGGGCAATGGCGCGGCCTTTACCGGCCGGGCCTTCGGGGTTGAAAGAGTTGCGGCGGTGAAGGGACAGGCCATTCCGGCCCATTGCGCCCGGGCCATGAAGGGGGTGGGCGTCACCTACGCTACAAGTCCACAGGGGGCGGATCACACGGCCGGTTTTGTGGCTGAAGAAAACCTGTCGCCCTTGGGACATGCGGATCGATCAAGAACGGCTCAGATGAACATGATGCTCATGGACAGTGTTGGGTTTTGCTATTTTTCGCTCCTCATGGGCAATTTTCAAATTTGTGCGGATCTCATTGAGAATTTGTGCGGTGTGGAATGTGATGGGGCGAGACTGGTGGAAATGGTAAAGGCCGCTCTGAGAGAGGAGAAGGGGTTTAATGGGGCCGCGGGGATCACGGATGCGACCGACCGCTTGCCCGAGTTTATGGAGAGGGAGCCGCTTCTGCCCGCCAACACGGTATTTGACGTACCCAGAACGGATCTGAAAGCCGTATTTGAAGAGATGTAGTGCCGCGACCTCGCTTGATTTTTTCCTGAAGAGAGAAGATTCGATTTTCACTTGCGAACAGACGATGAAAGGGTTTAAACATTGATCAAGGAGTTGAGCGAGCCATGTTGAAAACAAAGATCACGGATCTGTTGGGCATTCGGTATCCTATCTTAGGGGGGGGCATGATGCATTTGTCCACAGCCGATTTTACCGCTGCCATTTCCGAGGCCGGGGGCCTGGGCATACTGGCATCGGCCATATACCAAAACCGCGAGTCTTTTTCCGACGCACTGGATCGCCTTTTGACGCTTACGGATCAGCCTTTTGGTGTGAATCTCAACCTCTTTCCCGCCATGCGACCCGTTGACAACGATGAATACCTGGATGTAATTCTGGAAAAGGGGATCAAGGTGGTGGAGACTTCCGGGCATTCGGCACCCGAAGCCCTCTGCGCACGATTCAAGGAAGCAGGCTTGATATGGATCCACAAATGCGTGGGGGTAAGGTACGGGCTGAAAGTCCAGGGAATGGGCGCGGATGTGGTGACGGTGGTGGGGTATGAAAACGGCGGCGCCACGGGCAAACTGGATGTGGGAACCCTGGTCCTGACGCGTCGGGCAGTGGATTGCCTTGCGGTTCCGGTGATCGCCGGCGGCGGGGTCACGGACGGCAGGGGGCTGGCGGCGATCCTGTCACTGGGTGCGGAGGGCGTGATCATGGGCACCCGGCTTCTGGCAACCCAAGAGGCCCCCCTTCACGACCACGTGAAGCAGGGCCTCGTCCATGCCAGCGAACTGGATACCATGCTGGTAATGCGATCCCTCGGCGCCACCCATCGGGTGTGGAAGAACGCCGCTGCCCTTAAGTGCGCGGAACTGGAGTCCAAACAGGCGGAACGTTCCCAAATCCTGGATGTGGTGAGCGGTGTGAGGGCCAAGGAGATGTATCGGGAGGGAGATCTCGGGATCGGGATCATGTCCTGTGGCCAGGGGGTCGGTATGGTCCATGATATTCCCACGGTGAAGGCGTTGTTTGAGCGTATCATGTCGGAAGCGACCCACGTGATTAAAACCCTTGCCGCGGATTGATCCACTTCCCCTGGAAACGGCTCTTTCGGCTGTCCGATAAAAGGCACCGGAAGTGAAGCCAAAGACGGTGGCAGGGCAATACCTGGATCAGGTTTAAATGGAAAGAAAAGGCCCGGCGATTTTTTATGGATGGATCGTTGTCGGGGTGGCTTTTGTAACCCTGGGCGTGACTTTCGGGATTTGGTACTCATATTCCGTATTCTTCCTGGCCATCGCAGAGGCCTTTGCCTGGACCAAAGCCGAGTCCTCCAGTGTTTTTTCCATTTTTGTCATCAGCCAGGCGCTCATGGGTGTTGCTGTGGGACACCTTCAAGACCGTTTTGGACCCAGAATCGTAATGCCTGTTGGATCGGTTTTATTGGCCCTGGCGCTGGTTCTGACAAGTCATGCCAATAGCCTGTGGTATTTTCGACTTTCTTACGGGTTGCTGGGGGGTGTCGGCGTGAGTTTCATGGCTTTTTCCTCCCACTCGGCCTTCATCCCCAAATGGTTCGAACATAAACGGGGCCTGGCTGTTGGGACCGCCATGTCGGGCATCGGGTTCGGGATGCTCTTCATTATTCCCCTGGCTGAAAGGGCCATCGGGAGTTTTGGTTGGCGGATGACCTATCTTTTTATGGCGGGTGTGGTGCTTTTGGTGGTCGGCCCCCTGAATTTTATGCTGTCACGCAGGCAGCCCCAGGATATGGATCTTATGCCGGACGGCCGTGATTCTGCCGGGGATTCCGGGGTTTCGGGCGTCTCAAGGGTCATGATGGTTGTGGATGACGCGTGGGCCAGCATTGATTGGCACCTGGGTTCAGCGGTCAGGACCCGACGATTCTGGTTCCTGGTGGCATCCTTCTTTTTTGCCTCCTATGTTTATCAGGGCATACTGTTGCATTCCGTATCCGCAATGGTGGACGCCGGTCTTGAGCGGACGGTTGCCGCGGATTACTTCGGCTTTCTGGGGATTGCGGGATCAGCCGGTAAAATCATTTTTGGATATCTGTCGGACGTCACCGGAAGAGAACGGGCCAACACCCTGGCCGGCCTGTTGACCGTTGCCGGAATTGCGAGCCTTATGCTTTTTTCGAGTATTCGGGGATCGATCCTGCCCTTTGCTTTTGCCCTTCTTTTTGGCCTGGGCTATGGTGCCGCGGCCCCGCTCTTTCCTTCCGTTAGTGCGGATATTTTTCTGGGCCGTTCATTTGGTGCCATTTTCGCCGTGATATGCATTGGCGGCGGACTGGGCGGCGCCATCGGTCCTTGGATCGATGGGTGGCTCAGGGATATTTGGGGCAACTACTTTCTTGCCTTTGGGCTTTGTGCCGTGAATCTTGCCTTTTCGTGCCTCTTTATCTGGCTGGCTGCGCCCGGCCGTGTTCGAAAAATGGTGAAGTCAAAAAACCTGGTCCGGGCCGCTGGCTCCCCTTGAGCGCGCAGCAGCCTTTTTCATACGCCCATTCTTAGGCCCTTTAGGCCTCATCAAGCCGAAAAAAGTCAACAAAGAGACAACGCGCCCCCTTCACTTGAAAATTCCGCTTGACATGATTAGACATAGCGTCTAATATGTGGATCAAATGTATTCATGATAGTTCTTGCGTCTAATTTGGAGAGCCAGAAGGAGACAATGCAATGAAACACCCCATCGAGCTTAAGATTAACGGAGATATGTATTCACTGGCCGTTGATCCGTGGCGCACCCTGAATGAGGTGCTCCGTGAGGACCTGAATCTGACCGGGACCAAGCTGGGTTGTGGTTCCGGTGACTGTGGCGCCTGTACGGTGCTGGTGAACGGGCGAAGCGTCAACTCATGTTTGACCCTGGCCCTTGAGGTACAAGGGATGGAGATTCAAACCGTGGAAGGGCTGGCGCCTTCGGGCAGTGAGCTTCATCCCATCCAGGAGGCATTTGTGGAAAAGGGGGCCATCCAGTGCGGGTTCTGCACTTCCGGCATGGAGATGTCGGCGGCCTATCTTTTAAGCCAACACAGTTCCCCCACTGAACAGGAGATCAGGGAAGGTCTTTCCGGCCATTTGTGCCGCTGCACCGGTTACATTCAAATCGTCGATGCGATTTCAGATGCCGCAGAAAAAATGAAACAATCCTAAATGATGAGGTGTGAACATGACACTGCCAAAATTCGAGTATTTTGCACCGCAAAGCCTTGATGAAGCGCACAAGCTTCTCCTGTCGCATGGAGAGGGGACCCATTTACTGGCAGGGGGAACAGACCTGCTGGTCAAAATGAACCACGGCCTTCTGAAACCCAAGTATGTCATCGCCCTTAAACAGATTAAGGGATTGGATGCCATCACCTTTGACCCGAAACAGGGTTTGAAAATCGGCGCAACAGCCCTTTTGGCGGATGTGGCCATTCATCCGGACATCCTGGAACACTATCCGGCCATCGCGGCGGCGGCCAAGGAAACCGCCAATGTACAGATCCGGAACATGGGAACCGTGGCCGGCAATCTCTGTAACGCGGCCCCTTCTGCGGACAATGCGCCCACGCTGCTGGCCATGAACGCCGAAGCGGTGATCAGAGGCGCCCAGGGAGAGAAGCGCTTGGCCCTTGAGAAACTCTTCAAAGGGCCCGGCCAAACCGCTCTTGGTCCCGGCGAAATAGTGACCGCGATTATGGTTCCGGCACCCCCATCGGACGCGGGTGTCTCCTATCAGCATATTTCCGCTCGCGGCAAAGTGGATATTTCCGCGGTATGTGTCGGTGTCATGGTGCGTATGGAGGGCGATACCTGCCGTCAGGTCAACATTTTCCTGGGCGCCGTGGCACCGGTTCCCATGCGCGCTGTAAAGGCTGAAAGCGTTGTGCGTGGAAACCCTCTAAGTGAGGATATCATCCAAGCGGCAGGGACCGCAGCCTCCCATGAATCCCAACCCATCACCGATGTGAGATCCAGCGCGGATTACCGAAAAAAAATGGTGGCGGTCTTAACGCGAAGGGCCCTTATGGAAGCCCGCGACCGGGCCTTGAACATGAGAAAGGAATGATCAATGGAACAATTCAGTATCGTGGGAAAAGATGTGCCGAGAAACGATGCCGTGGCCAAAGCGAGGGGATCCGCCGTCTACACCGATGACATGAAATTGCCGGGAATGCTTTTTGGCCAGATTCTGAGAAGCCCGCTGCCTCACGCGCGGATCGTCAACATCGATACCAGCAAAGCCAAAGCCCTTCAAGGCGTCAAGAGCGTCATTACGGGAGAAGATATTCCAAAGGTGAAGTACGGCAACTGGCGGCTTTTCGCCGACACCCAGGACGAATACGCCCTGGCCTTGGACAAGGTGCGATTCATTGGTGACGAAGTGGCGGCCGTTGCGGCCGTTGACAAGGAAACCGCTCGGGAAGCCCTTGAACTGATTCAAGTGGAATATGAGCCCATAGAAGGGTTGTATGACATCGATGCGTCCACCAGGGAAGGGGCCCCGGCCATTCACGACTATTGTCCCGGTAATGTGAGCGTCAACCGAAAGATCCAGTACGGCGATGTGGACAAGGGATTCGCGGAATCGGATTATGTTCGGGAAGATACCTTCAACGTGCACGCCGTGAGCCATGCCTATCTGGAGCCCTGTTCGGCCCTGGCCCAGGTGGATCTGGACGGCCGCATTACCCTCTGGACCTCAACCCAGACCCCTTACATCGTACAGTGCCTGCTGGCGTCAACCCTTGAGATGCGGGAAAACGACATTCGGGTGATCAAGCCTTTTGTGGGGGGTGGTTTTGGCGGAAAGATGGAGCTTCGCACCTGGGAGTTCTGCGCCGCTTTCATGGCCAAGGAAACGGGCCGTGCCGTGAAATTCACCCTCACCAGGGAGGAGGAATTTCTTACCGGCCGAAGGCGTCACCCCATGACGCTCCATTCCAAGGTGGGGTTCAAAAAAGACGGCACCCTGGTGGCCAAGGATCTCCAGATTGTTCTGGACGGCGGGGCCTATAATGCCATGGGGCCCACTGCCACCTTTCTTTGCGGCAACTTTGGCGCCATGCTATACCGGTATCCCAACTATCGGTTTTTCGGCCGGCATGCCTACACCAACAAGCCGCCTGCCAGCGCCATGCGCGGATTCGGAGCGCCCCAGTCCCTCTACGCTTCCGAAATCCAGATGAATCTGGCGGCCGAGGCCCTGGGTATCGACCCGGTGGATCTGCGTCTCAAAAACGCCCAGGTGAGCGGTGACAAGATTCCCGATGTTGCCACCATATCGAGCTGCGGGTTTAAGGAATCCATTGAAACAGTGGCCCGCATGAGCAACTGGAAGGAGCGCAGAAAAGATCTGAAACCGGGGCAGGGCATCGGCATCGGTTGCTACAGCTTCATTTCCGGCGGCGTGTTCAACTGGTTCAATACCCAGTATCCCTTTTCAGCGGCCGAGGTGAGGGTTTTTACGGACGGTACCGTTCATTTGCTCACCATGGCCTCGGACATCGGGCAGGGATGCGACACGGCGCTGAAGCAGATCCTGGCCGAGGAACTGGGCTTGAATATGGAAGATATCCGTGTCACATCCGCGGATACCGCCACCACGCCACAGGCCGATCTGGGGGCTTGGGGAAGCCGGGTGACGCTCATGGCCGGTAATGCGGTGGTTGATGCCGCCAGGAAAATCAAGGAAAAGCTTTTTGGTGCGCTGTCAGCCTATCTGAATGCCAACGTGATTTATGAGATGGAATGTAAGAACGGCATGGTTCAGCCCAAAAACCGACCCAAAAAAGCGGTGCCGTTCGGTGATGTGGTGGCCATGGTCCAGAAAGCCAAACGGGGCGAACCCCTGATCGCCCATGGGTACTACACCCCCAGGGACAAGGGGCTCGTAACCCCTGCCTTCGGGTTCGGCGCTCAGGTGGCCATGGTGGAGGTGGACCGGGAAACTGGCAAAGTGGATGTGAAACAGATGTGGACGGCCCACGACTGCGGCACCGTCATCAATCCCAAAGGGGTCGAGGGGCAATTGGCCGGTTCCATCCAGATGGGATTGGGGTACGCGCTTTCGGAACAGTTTGTGATGCAGGACGGAAAGACCCTCAATACCAATTTTCTGGATTACAAAATGCCCACGGCCCTTGACATGCCCCCCAGCGCGGTGGAGCACATCGACACCTTTGAGCCGGAGGGTCCCATGGGTGCCAAAGAGTGCGGCGAAGGGCTTGCGTCTCCCACGGCACCCGCTATTTCGGATGCGGTCTACCACGCCACGGGATACCGGTGCAAGGATCTGCCCATTACTCCGGAAAAGATCTTGAAAGCAATGGAGGAAGAGGGGTAAGCCTCTGAATTCCGTGTTCCGGATTCTTGAAAAAAATGCTTTATTGATCCGCTCCAATAACATAGTATCCTCACCGATCAAGGCAAAAGGAATTAAGCACTGCACATGGGCATCAAGGAACGACGCCAACGGGAAAAGAACGAAAGGCGCAACTCCATTTTCAAAGCGGCGATCCGGGTTTACAGCAAAGAGGGTTATCATGCCGTCACAATGGAGAAGATCGCCGAAGCAGCGGAACTGAGCCGTGCCACCCTGTATCTTTATTTCAAGACAAAAGATGAAATCTTCATCCATGCCATTCTTGAATACTCAGGCTTTTTCACGGAGCGGCTTAAAAGACTCTATGCCGGCCGGTTTGAAATAAAAGAGAATCTGCTCGAGTCGCTATGGTCCACGTTCATTGAGTTTTACGAAAATGACAGGGAATCCTTCAATGCGACCCTCTACTTTCATCAAAGCGAGATGATTAGACATCTTCCGGAAGCGCTGCGGTTGCTTCTGGATCGTTCAGGATCGCGCAATTATGGGTATCTCGCAAAGATAATGGCCTATGGCATCGAGGAGGGGGTTTTTCGCGATTGCAGCCCAAAAACACTGGCGGAAGTGGTCTGGACGTCTTTTCTGGGCATCATTCACCTGGAGAACAGCAAGCGCGCCATGGGTCGAAAAAACCATTCCGAAATTACCTGGGATCTGGCACTGGAAATGCTATCCAGGGGCATTCTGAAATAGGCATCGTTAAACCATCAAACCTTGCCCCCTGGAGAGGGCTTTCCACAATGCACTGGTAGATTATGGGGAAATTCATTGCCGACCTTCATATCCATTCCCGCTTTTCCCGGGCCACTTCAAGAGACCTGGATCCCGAGCATCTGGCCCTTTGGGCCCAGAAAAAGGGGATCAAGGTGGTGGGTACCGGTGACGTTACCCATCCGGGGTGGGTATCGGAATTACAGGAAAAACTCATGGACGCCGAACAGGGTCTTTTCCGCTTAAAACGGGATCTTGAGGCATCCATAAAGCCTGAAATTCCGGAAACTTGCCAGGATTCCCCGAGGTTTATGCTCACCTCTGAAATCAGCTGCATCTACAAGAAGAATGACAAGACCCGGAAAGTGCACCATCTTATCCTCCTCCCTGATTTTGATTCGGTGCAAAAACTGAACAGAAAACTGGAACAGATCGGCAACATCCGCTCAGACGGCAGGCCGATCCTGGGGCTCGATTCCAGGAACCTGCTGGAGATGGTTCTGGAGACCAGTGATCGGGCGTTTTTTATTCCGGCCCATGTGTGGACGCCCTGGTTTTCCCTTTTCGGATCCAAATCCGGCTTTGATGATATTAAGGAGTGTTTCGAGGATCTTACACCGCATATCCATGCTTTGGAAACGGGACTCTCATCCGACCCGCCCATGAACCGGTTGCTGTCTCAACTGGATCCATATGTTCTTGTCTCAAATTCCGACGCCCACTCACCGGCCAAGCTGGGCCGTGAAGGCAATCTGTTTGAAACGGCCCTTGATTATGACGCCATGGTCAGGGCCATGACAAACGGTGAGGGATTCCTGGGCACCATTGAGTTCTTTCCTGAAGAAGGGAAATACCACCTGGACGGGCATCGCAAATGCCAGGTCCGGCTTCACCCCAGAGAAACCAAATCCCAAAACGGGATTTGTCCTGTGTGCGGAAAACCCGTTACCGTGGGGGTTTTTCATCGGGTGAACGATTTGGCTGACAGGGATGATCCGAAAATATCAAAGGCTTTTTTCAGTCTGATCCCTTTAACGGAAATCCTGTCGGAAATCCACGGGTGTGGGCCGGCCACCAAAAAAGTAACGCGTATTTATGAAGATCTCATCAACACCCTGGGTCCCGAGCTCCATATCCTGATGGATGCGCCACTTCTAAAGATCGAACAGACCGGCGGTATCCTTCTGTCAATTGCCATTGATCGGATGAGGAACAACAAGGTGATCAGCCAGGAAGGGTATGACGGTGAATTTGGCGTGATTCGTCTTTTTGATGAGGGCGAAAAAGACGAACTCCTGGGCCAGACAGCTTTGTTTAAAACAAAACCGAAGAAACAAAAACACCGTAAGAGGAAAACCGGAAAGAAAAAAACACCCAAGAGAAGAGACCCTGATCAACAGGCTGTCCTATCCTTTATGGATCCCATCCTTGATCCGCTGAATCCGGAACAGAGAGAAGCGGTCCTGCATGGAGAGGGTCATCTTTTGATCGTGGCAGGGCCCGGCACCGGCAAGACCATGACCCTGACACACCGCATTGCCTATCTTCTGAGATCGGGAGCCGCGGGCCATGGAAATATCCTGGCCCTTACCTTTACCAACAAGGCCGCCAGGGAGATGAAGGAGCGCCTGCACAGATTGAGGGGCCGGGATAGCGGGAAAGCCCTTTACGTTTCCACGTTTCACGGCTTCTGCCTGGATGTCTTAAAAAATGACGGCCATTATCTGGACCTGCCTGATCCGTTCTCCCTATGTTCTGAAACAGACACCTATATCCTGGCCGAAGCAGCGGTTTTGGATTCGCTAAACAGTAAAAGCCGGAAGAATACGGTACGCCGTCTCCTTTTAAAACTGCCTGAACTGAAGTTAAACGCAGCACTGAATAAGGGATACGATGACCCCCTTGATGACCTTTTTCCTGTGTTTACCAATTATCAGGAAAAACTGCGACACTTGGGCATGCTCGATCTGGACGATCTTGAAGTGGAGACTCTGAGACTGTTCAATGAGCATCCGGATGTGTGCCAAAAGTACGCCCGGAGGTTTCCCCATATCTTTGTTGACGAGTACCAGGACACCAATCAGGTCCAGGTGGAATTGTTAAGAAAACTGGTTGATGCCGGAACGAACAGGTCTGAAAATACCGGAAAGTCCCCTTCGGAAAACACCCCTTGCACCGCCATTTGCGCCATCGGTGATCCCAATCAGGCCATTTACGGTTTTCGTGGGGCGGAAGTTTCCAATTTTCATGGTTTTGCACATGACTTTCCCGGGGGTACCACCGTTACCCTTACCAAGAATTACAGATCGACCCAGAATATCCTCGATCTTGCAGCCAGGCTGATGAATGAAAAATCTCCGCTTCATGGAACCACCGGTTCCGGAGCCCCGGTCTATTGGGCCCAATGCCGCACACACCTTGAAGAAGCGGAAATGATTATCGAGCAGATCGAGAAACTGATGGGCGGGACCACCTATTTCTCCCTTGACAGTGAAAGGGTGGCATCCCATGAAGACGGTGAGAATATCGGGTTTGGAGACATGGCGGTACTCTTCAGGCTCAATGCCATGGGTGATGCCCTTGAGGAGGCCTTTTTAAGAGCGGGCATCCCTTTTGTCCGCTCAGGTGAAAAACCGCTGATCCATCAGTATCCCGCCAATATCATCTGGCGGCTCCTTCAATCACTCAACCGGCCTGACAATGATTATTACCGGACCTGTTACCTGAAACTCTTAACACCTGAAGACCAGGGGGAAAAGATCATTAACCGGATGGATGCAGAGGGGTCTGTCGGTAACCTGATCGACCAGGCGGTTATGCTGCACGGATTTGATCCGGGTTCGGAAGAGATTGCCCGTACCCTCGATCGGGTCAGAAAAGTCGCGGAAAACCATCATCACCTTCCGTTTTTTCTTGACGCCCTCTCCCTTGAGCGGGGGATTGACCACCAGCACCTGATCGGCGACCGGGTTTCATTGATGTCTCTTCACGCGGCCAAGGGCCTTGAGTGGCAGGTTGTTTTTATCATTGGCTGCGAGGACCGGCTCCTCCCCTGCACCCTCTTTGGTGATCGCGATGACCAAGAGGAACGGCGGCTTCTCTACGTGGGCCTCACACGGGCCAGATTTAAGCTCATCCTTTCACATGCCTTTCGCCGCACATTGAACGGCCGCCCTCTTGACATGAAAATGTCCCCGTTTCTTGAGCCATTCACATCCAAACAGCTGGTTCATTTGGAACGATCCAAATGGAAGCGAAAACCAAAAGCCCATGAGCAGCTTTCACTGTTTTGACCGGTCTTCCATTTTGCACCCCATCCCGTGCCATGGATGCACATGGGACGGCGCGTCGATTTCTGCGTTTTGGGGGCGGAAAACGGTTCGTCCGGCCGCCCACGGACGCAATAAATGTAAGGAAAAAGGCGGGATCGTATCCTTCTACGTTTCCACGCCGGGAGGGACTCATGTGGGATACTAAAGTTGAGGGTATTTTTAATTATAAACAACTGACAGAATTGATCCACACCGCCGGTCAACCCACAAAAGAAGAATTGGGGGCCATTGTGAGATCGGGGTTCGAGGTGGTCATTTATCTGGCGCTGCTTGAATCGAAGACGGCGGTTCCCGATGAACGTGCTCTGATCGAGGATGCCGGGCTTGTTTTTGAGCATTTGCCGGTGGTGTTCAAAAACCCCTTGAAGTCCGATTTCGATCGGTTTTGCGATCTTATGGGGAAATACCGTGGCAAGAAGTGCTTTATCCATTGTGAAGTCAATATGCGCGTCTCCGTGTTCATGGCGCTTTACCGCATAAAGGTTCTGGGTTGGAGATATGAAGAAGCCATAAAGGACGTGCACGATATTTGGAAACCGGATGAAACCTGGAGCGCTTTTATGCAGCGTATGCTGAACTCTTGAATGAAGACTCATGAGGAGGACAAGATGCAAATTCGACTCATTCGAAATGCGACCGTAAGGATCCGGTATCATGGCCTGCATTTCCTTACCGATCCCATGTTGTGCAATAAAGGGGACATCGCGTCGTGGGCCGGCGTCGCCCCCAATCCCACCGTGGCGCTTCCATTCCCGGTGGAGGAGGTTCTGGACGGGCTGGACGCCGTTATCGCGACCCACCTGCACCAAGATCATTTCGATAAGGCCGGGCGCAACATGATTGCCAAGGATACCCCCATATATTGCCAGCCCGGCGATGAAGCATCTTTGAAGGAGGACGGCTTTCAGGCCATTTATCCGGTTTCAGAGGAAGTGCAGTTGGATGAAATGTCCCTGAGTCGAACCGGCGGGCAGCATGGAACCGGGAAGTGGGCTGAAAGACTGGCACCTGTTTCCGGGTTTGTTTTCCGGAGTCCGCGGGAGCTCACCCTTTATTGGGCCGGAGATACCATCTGGTGTGATGAAGTGCGGGGGGCCATTGACCGCTTCCGCCCGGATATCATTCTGACCCATTCCTGTGGGGCCGTTTTAAAGGATAGCGGACCCATCATCATGGACGACAAACAGACCGTGGCCGTCTGTAAGGCGGCCCCATGGGCCCGTGTTGTGGCTATCCACATGGAAGCCCTGGACCATGCGACGATTACGCGCAAGGCGCTACGGCGGTGTGCCGAAGCGCAGGGAATTGGCGACGAACAACTTATCATTCCGCGGGACGGGGAAGTTCTAACGTTCTAAAGGAATCAATAAAAGCCATGCCAACCGGCCTGTATTTTGAAGATCTGGAACCGGGCCAGTCATTTTACACGGATCATCCGAATTCTGATGCATTTCACCGCCGTTTTGCACTTCATCTCAGGTTATGGATGCACATGGGGCGGCGCGTTGATTTCTGCGTTAATCTTTGGGCCCATGTTCTGCTCAGCAAGGTCAAGCTCGTAGCGGGACTGCAGATTCATCCAGAATCGAGCGCTGTTGCCGAAATATCGTGAAAGGCGCAACGCTGTTTCAGCCGAGATGCCGCGTTTGCCGTTCAGAATCTGTGTAATGCGGCCCGAAGGCACGCGAAGGGCCAATGCAAGCTTGTTTGCGGACAAATTCCGCGCGCCGAGTTCGCGTTTCAGGATCCGTCCGGGGTGAATCGGTTTCATGTGCTTACCCCTTGTGAGATAATTGGACAGGTAAGGAGGAGCCCGGACCGAAGACCTTCTTCATGTCCATCTATTCAGCTCTTGTGCCCGGATTGTTCGGCAAAAGATCTGAATCGGAGTGCTTCGTTTTCATTTCCATTCAGTTCATAAATCATGCTGATTTTCCGGTAATAATCTGCACGATTTTCAGGCACTTCCTGGACGAGACCCAGGTACAGTTCCAGGATGTTCGCAGAATAATCCCCTGTTTCCAGACTGATATCCGCATATTTCTGTTTGATGAGGGGATCAACATGTCTTCCACAGCCCCGGCAATTGTTCATGATTTCAGCGTATTGGTTTCGCGCCTCTTCTTTTTCTCCCAGTGCTTCAAATGTTCTTGCAAGGGCCAACACAATGGCTTCGTCACCGCCGTGCACACTCAGATAGTCCAGATAATGGGAATGGGCATCATGATACCGGCCGGCCTGAAAGAGCGTTTCACCGATCAGCAATTGAATTTCCGCGGAATCCTTCAGCGACTCCGGGCAATTGATGAGCAATTGTTTTGCCTTATCAAACGCTTTGGCTCGCCAGTAGATGTCGCACAAAGGCCCATAGGCCCTGAGGGATTCGGGATAATCTTTCAAAAAGCCTTCCAGAAGTGAACGCCCCTCGGTATCATTGCCAAGGTTCAAATGGGCACTTGCCAGTTCGAGCCGAATAAAACCTATGGATGAAGCATTGGTATCCATTGCCTGGGACAAAAGAGACACGGCCTCTTCGAAACGGCCTTGGTTCAGTTTGACGTACCCCTCCCTGAATGGATCCTTGTAGCCCATATAGATTTCTTGTTCTCTCTCGGACAGTGTATTGATGAGTGCCGCAAAATACTCCGATTCGAATTCCTGATATTCAAATTCCCAAGATTGTTCAAACGGTTCCGTATGAAGAGATGTGATTGGTAGTTCCGGCTCAACAGAAGGTTTTCTTGACTGTTTCAGCCGTTCCTCAACCTCCATGGACAGTTGTTCATCTTGAGCCAGTTCCAAGGCCAGTTGCAGGAGATCCTCTGCCTCTTCATGAAGGCCCGCTTCCATCAGATTCTCCGCATTCTTCAGATGTTCAAGGGCAAGCGCCTGTTTGCATTTGACGATTTTGGCCTGCAGGTGGTGGCGGGCCTCAGGTTCTTTCTTGGCTGCTTTGTGCAAAGCCCTCTCATATTCGAGTTTGGCGAAACCGTATTCTCCCCTTTGAAAAAGAGCGTCCGCACCCTTTTCGATTTCCTGGTACGGTTTGCCCGTAAAGAGACTGGAAAATTTCATAAAATACGCATCCTCTCATGTTTCGAGACATTAGGTCGCGTCACTCGTTAACGCATTGTTTCGGTTCACACCACGCAGATTCTATTAACTTCCTGGCGCTGTCAATCAAATTTTCGAGGGAGTAAGCCGCATCAAGCTAAGCGGGGGATCTCTCGCTTTTAATGCGTAATAGCAGCGTTACCAGAAAGCCGGTTATCATTGAAGCTGCTCCCGAGAGAAACCCGGGTGTATAGCTGTTTGACAGATCAAAAAAATACCCTGCCAGCCAGGGACCGATGACACCTCCCAGGGTCGCTCCCAGAAGTATCAAGCCGAAAATGGATCCCATGGCAAACAGGCCGAAGCATTCCGCCGTAAGAAGGGGAAAGATGGAGGCCAAACCGCCGTAGGAAAATCCAAAACAGAGACTGAACGTCCAAAGCATCCACGGCGTATGGCTCCTGGTGAGCCAAACCATGGTAAGCGCCTGGATCAGCAGCAGGAACGCCAATGATCCTTTCAGTCCGATTCTCGCGCCAACGGCGCCTAGGGCCACGCGACCCAGAATGCTGATGCCTCCTAAGACCGCCAGCATGAAGGCGCTTTCCTCGGGTGGAATCCCCATGTCCGTTGCATAGGGAACGAGATGGACCATGGGGATGGCCATCCCCAGGACCCAAAGGCAGTGCACCGCAAAAAGGACCCAGAAAGTGGGCATGCCTAAAGCGCCCCTTATATCGATTCGGAGATCCTGCGCGGCAGAAGCCTGTCTGCTCTGACGGTTTTGGTATCCTTTCTCTTTTTCGGTAAATGAGTCCCACGTATTCTGTCCGTACGGTTTCAACCCCAGGTCTTCCGGATCCCGCCTCAGGATGAAGCTC